>NZ_JAYPMU010000023.1:0-51764 GCF_038130085.1 Halopseudomonas sp.
AGGGCAGCACCGTACCGGAAAGGTCAGGTGTTGCACTCAGTTTTTGCCGCAGCCCCACATATCAGCAAAAGCTTTAGCGGAAACCTCTCTTAAAGTAGTTCCACCGAAAAGCTTACTGATGGTTGTACGCGGCATGATCTTGGCACATTCCTTTCCTGTCGCACTCACTGCGCGGGAGGTTACGATCAACCAAGATATGAAAGCCTTGGTGCCA
Source organism: Halopseudomonas sp. (assembly GCF_038130085.1). Lineage (NCBI taxonomy): Bacteria > Pseudomonadati > Pseudomonadota > Gammaproteobacteria > Pseudomonadales > Pseudomonadaceae > Halopseudomonas > Halopseudomonas sp. The sequence goes on from NZ_JAYPMU010000023.1 coordinate 215, forward strand.
CCTGAAGAAATCAGTGACTATCTATTAATGTACTTGCAGGCCGTTAAGCTATTGATCGTTGGGTTGGTGGATCGATCGAGTCATGGCACCTGCAAACTTATCTCGGAAAAGCTGTGGTCTCATAATATTTGCTTGCCGCCCCTCGCCGAACAACACCGCATCGTCGCCAAAGTCGATCAACTGATGGCCCTCTGCGACCAACTAAAAACCCACCTGAGCGAGGCCCGCCAACTCCACGAACAACTGGCCAGCACCCTCGTCGAGCAGGCCGTGGCTTAAACCTACCCCAATACATAGACGAATAAGGACATCAGATGCACGAAAAGGAACTTTCTCTAACCGGCAAGCTGGACAACGGTTTGACCAAAGGCATTCTCCACCTGCTTGGCTGGTTAAAGGTCGGAGGGCTGTGGCTGCTTGGCTTAACTAGTTTGGCTGCCTTGCCCTGGATTATTTTTGAGTACGAAGAGGGCCTGTCTGATCTATCTATCTTGGAGTGGGGATTTATTCCCTTGCTGGCATTACTCCTTTGGCGACACGTGCACTACTGCAAACACTTCACCACCGGTTTTTGGCTTGGGTTTAGCCGTCTGCTGATCTGTCAGGGCGTCATGGGTGCTCTCAATTTTTTGCTTGTTGGCGTCGTCATTTCCGGCCTATTTCTTATTGAGCACCCTCAGGAGCTCTTCTACTCACTCGTACAAGAAAGCCCGCTCGACAAAATAATTACCTTCTCCTCAGTATTGGTCGCTGCGTACTTGGCTGCCCCAACCTCCTGTAAAAAGCCGGTCAATGTCCCAGCGGCTGCGCCGCTCCCTACAGAACCAACCGCTAGCCCTGAGGCCAAGGAGGCCCGCCTGTGAAATATGCTCGTTTACTCAGTATCTTCCTTCTGAGCTTGGCCCACCTACCTGCGGCTAGCGCCACTGGCGGCCCAGAAACACTTATCACTGCATGCAAGGAAGTTATCGACATCTACGCCAGCAGAGATGAGGAGCGCTTTTTGGCCGGCCTGACCACCGGCCCGTCGGAAGCATGGCAAGCGGGCTACTGTGTGGGCGTGGTTAGCGAATATCGTCGTCACTACGAGTGCGACACCAGCAACTGGTATGACCAAGCAGAGCGCATCGCCGAAATACCGGTATCCTTTGCTCCACAAACGTCGGTTGATCAGCTACTGGAATTATCCTGTGGCCTGTAACGCCCATGGTTGGCCAGAGCTCTCCAGAGTCTACGAAGACCTGCTGTGCGGTGAAATCGGCTTGTCCAAGCCTCTGAACCAACATGGCAAGCTACTCAACTCACTCAATACGCTGGTTAACGCTCTCAGCCCTTCGACTAAAAACAAGGGCGAAGTCGAGCGCTACCCCAGTAAAACCAAGCCAATCATCGTTCAGCTAGACTGGACCCCTCTGAGCTGGGGAGCAGACAGCCGCAATCGCGTGTTGATGAATCCCGACCATGTCACGCTGCTGTGGAACGGCATCATGCTGCAAGGCGTATTTGGAGAGCCCAAGCTCGTTGTCGAGCTGATGCTGCCTAACGCAGATCGCAGCCCGCTTGTTGAGTGGGCCAAGCAGCTCTTCCTCGACCGTCAATCGCTAGCAGGGCTTGGCCTGCTGCGTCAGGAGCTGAGCAGCTTTCTCGAGAAGCTGCCGGTCGCCGACTTGCACGAAGAGCGCTTACCTAATCCGTTCGCCGACACGCTGCCGCAAATGGGGCTGGGTCACCTCAAGGGCAATGTGCTGAAAGCACTGGCGGCGCAAACCGCTGCGCTGTCTCTCGGCGACAGCATGATGACTCATTACCTCTCGGGCGACTTGGAAAAAGCCTATGAGGCGGCCACTCAAGTACAAACAGACAACGCCCTGCTGCTGAGGTATCGCGAGTTGATCCTGCGTGAATACCAGAGAGCAAAAGAATTTGACGATTTGCTGGATTCTTTTCGCTAACCCCCTTGGTTGTGGATTCCACAGATAAACACTGCGCTCCTACCAACACAGGAGCGCAGTGTTATGACAAGCAGCCTTATTCACTCTACCCGCACTACCCAGCCAACCCGCAATGTGGTTCTGGTTTCAATCGACTGGCGTCGGCCCGGCGATGGCAAAACCAGCCTCGGAATTGCTTCCATCGCAGCCACGCTCAGTGCAGCCGGCATCCGCTATCAACTGGTGGAATCAACCATCAACGAGCTCAGCTTCAACCTTGAGCGAGAACAGGTTCGCATCCAGCAAGCGCTCGATGACATGGGCCCGCATACGCTGCTGGGGTTTGGCGTCTTTGTCTGGAACGATGAGGCCATTTGCCAACTGATGAGTCGCCTGCTGCTGCCTGCCGGCACCAGCATTGTGCTTGGGGGGCCGCAGATCAGCTATATGCCCGCCGGCAGGCTCGAGGCAGCCTACCCACAGGCGCAGTGGTTTGTGAGAGGAGCTGGTGAGCACGCCATGTTGCGCCTTGCCCAAGGCGCATCTTCAGATGGGTGCGGAGTGCACGTCGCTGGCGAGCCTGATCAGGCTCAGCAGGCGAGTTTGCCGCTGAACGGGCTTGCGTCGCCCTTCATGCACGGCGTGGTGCAGATGGCCCCGGAAATACGCTGGGAGACCCAACGCGGTTGCCAGTTCAAATGTTCATTTTGCCAGCACCGGGACGCCGACGGACGGCAACCCACGCGAGCGTTTGACCTTGAGCGCTTGCGCGCTGAAGCGCAGATGTTTGCGGCTCACAGGGTCAAGCGCATATCGATACTTGACCCGATTTTCCATAGCAACGATAGCCACGCTATTGCCGTTCTCAACCTGCTGAAGCACGCCGGCGTTAGCGCGCAGATCGCCTTGCAGTGCCGCTTTGAGATGCTCACAGAGCCCTTCCTGAATGCGCTGCAGGGTCTGGACGTCACGCTGGAGTTTGGCTTGCAAACTGCTATCCCATCCGAGAGCAGGCTCATCCAGCGCAGCAACAACATGCCGAAGGTTGAAGAGAAACTGGCTCTGGTAAAGCAGCGTGGAATCGACTTCGAGGTGTCGCTGATCTACGGCTTGCCGACACAGACCCTCGACAGCTTCCAGCGCTCTGTGAATTGGTGCCAACAGCAAGGGGTGCCGCGAGTTAAAGCCTGGCCGTTGATGTTGCTACGCGGCACGCCGCTATATGAACAAAAGAGCCAGTACGCAATGCGTGAGACGGAGGGTCTGGCCATTCCCCTCGTGCTTGCCAGCGACAGCTTTACCGAGGCCGAATACCGGGCAATGGCCAGCATCGCGGAGGCCCTGTGATGAACAGTCAAAGCCGCTTTATCGTGCTGGAAGGTCTGGACGGCGTAGGCAAGTCAACGCTGGCAAGCAATCTGGCAGAGCAGCTCAAAGGCATGCTCATGAGTACTCCCGGCGAGGCCTTCAAAGCCGTGCGCAACCAGGCCATGGAGGCGTTTGCAGGGGATGAACTGGCGAAGGCACTTTTCTACTCGGCCACCGTTTCCAGTGAAGGGCGCAAGGCTCGCAGCATCACTAATCAGGGTAAGCCTGTGGTAATGGACCGCTACTGGGCCTCTACCGTTAGCTATGCGATCGCCCGAGGCGTAAGTGCCGACCTCGACTGCCTCGCAGATGAGCTGGTACGTCCTGACATTACCGTGCTGATTACGCTGGACGAACGCACACGCCTTGAGAGACTTCAGCACCGAGGAATGATGGCTGAAGACCGAGAAACCTTTGCCACGTCTTTCATGCAAACCGTATTGCGAGAATTGGAAGAGCGCAGCGACATCACGGTGGATATAACTGGGTTGACTCCAGAAGACGCGGTAAAAACCGTTGCCTCAAGAATAAACAGTTACTTTGACCCGGTGACGCATGCAACGGAGGCGCCCTTATGAGCAACATCGATCAGGTCATAACCTCCTGCCCTCACCAGATCGCAGCTTGCCACCAAAGCAAGGCACACGAAATCGATAAGGCACTGCGTGCAGGCGTCCCGTATACAGCGCTTGGCGGCAAGCACATCCGCTGCAGCAAAAACCTGCTCCGCTTCAAGTTAGGCACGTCACTGCGGCTGATTTATCAGAGGACTGCACACGGTCATCGGCCCCGTGCAGTTGTTACCAGACAGCACTTGGAGCAGGAATTGAGACGGCAGCTAGCCAAACAACACCGCAATACCAAACACCGGGAGGCATCATGAACTCGACCGCCCTGCTTAATCAGTCGCAACAAGCCAGTGACGGGTTAGACATACATGTCAAACACCTCGACTTACAGCGACTGAAACATTTGCACACCGACACACCAGGTGCAGAAATGTCCATTACCGAGTGGGATACCGCCGAGCTGGAATATCGCCGCTTTCTGACGCTGAAACGGCTCTATCCTGGAGTTACGTTAATACCGACTAAAGCCGCCGATAGCCTTTGGCAGGCCCACATCCTTGATACCCGGGCGTATCGCTCGGACTGCCACAAGGTATTTAGCCGATTTATCGATCGCTACCCCTACTTCGGCATCTACGGTGAGGAAGACCAGCGAGAAATGGAAAGTGCCAAGGCTCATACAGCACGCCTGCACGAGAAGCACTTTGGTGCGATTTGCGGTTCTGCTTAGCGATAAGGCTCTGCAGCTAGCGCACCAACCCGCACAACTCCTCTACCCCCGCAATAATCGCAGGAGTCGGGCGGACCAGCAGGTCGCTGTCGAGCACATGGAGGCGGTTGTGCTGCGCGGCTGCCAGCGTCGGAAAGCGGCGCCAATCATCGAGCCAGCGCTCGGCGGTGACGCCCTGATCGGCCAGCGCGACGATGACGTCGGGGTTGGCGGCCAGCACACCTTCTCTGCCGACTTGCGGGGCGAGGCCGGCCAGATCGGCGAAGACGTTGTCGGCGCCGCAGAGTGTCAGCGCGTCGGACAATAACTGGTCACCGGCGGCGGTGTAGAGTGGATTGTCCCAGAGTTGGAGGAAGACCTTGGGACGTGTTGCCGAAGGCGCTGCGCGGAGCCGTTCCAGCTGGGCGCGGAAATCGGCCTCCAGCGCCTGCGCCTCGGCTGGCTGATCGAGCAATTCGCCAAGCTGCAGGGTCATGCTGGCGATATCGTCGAGCCGTTGCGGGTCGAACTGTTCGACGCGAATGCCCCAACCACGCAACCGGTTCAGTAGTTCAGGGGGATTGCCGGAGGTCCAGGCGAGGACCAGATCAGGCCGGACGGACACGATCCGTTCGGCAGAGAGAGTCTGATAGCTGCCGACAGCTGGCAGTTCGCTCAGCTCAGGCGGCAACTGACCGTCATCCAGCACACCAACCAGCCGAGCGCCAGCGCCCAACTGCAAGGTCATGTCGGTAAGAAAGGGCGCCAGGCTAACGATGCGCTCGGCAGCCTGGACAGGAAGTGTGTTGAGGGTCAGCGCCAGCAGCAGCGCCAGCAGCTGACGCACTCAGTTGACCCAGGCGGCCGGCGGACGGTACAGCAGCATGGCACCCAGGCTGACGATAACCAGCAGCACCAGCGGGATGACCTCACCCACACAGAAGTAATGCACCAGTGCGATCAGCGCCGGTAGCGCTGCAGCGGCCAGACCCAGGCTCTGATTACGATGCAACACAGCCCAGGCGCTGGCGGCTTCGGCGCTCTCACCCAGGCCTTCGGCGCGAATCAGCGTGCGCTTGTACAGCCGGAAGCGCCAGAGAGTCAGCATCAGGCTGGCCATACCGACGGTGAACAGCGGCACCGCCGCCTCGTCAAACAGGCCAGTCCAGTCACCGAGCACCACCACAAGCAGGATCGGCAGCAGCAGAACAGTCAGGCTCAGCATGCGCCAAACACTGCGCAGCGAGCGCCAATGGGGCTTGGGATCAAACATCGTCGGACTCTGCCTCAGCTTGATGCAATTGGCCGAGCATATGGCCCAGCTTGCCAGCCTTGGTTTCCAGATACTTGGTGTTGTGCGGGTTCTTGCCGAACTGCAGTGGCAGGCGCTCGGCAACCAGTACGCCAAAACCCTGCATGGCCTTAACCTTGCGCGGGTTGTTGGTCAGCAGCTTGAGGCTCTTGATGCCCAGATGATCGAGCATCGGTTTGCAGATGCCGTAATCGCGCTGGTCGGCGCCAAAGCCAAGCAGTTCGTTGGCCTCTACGGTATCAGCACCGCCATCTTGCAGATGGTAGGCGCGGATCTTGTTCATCAGGCCAATGCCGCGGCCTTCCTGACGCAGGTACAGCAGCGCGCCGCGACCTTCTTCGGCGATGGCTTTGAGGGCAGCTTCCAGCTGGAAGCCGCAGTCGCAGCGCAGGCTGAACAGTGCGTCGCCGGTCAGACATTCGGAGTGCAGACGGCCGAGCACGGGCTCGCCATCGGACACATCGCCCATCGTCAGCACCACATGCTCCTTGCCGGTCGCTTCTTCCAGGAAGCCGTGCATAGTGAACGTGCCCCACTTGGTGGGCAGCTGGGATGACGCAATAAAGGTGACTGTCACGCCGGTCTCCTGTACGACCTTTGCAAAAAAGGGGCGGCTATATTAGCAGGTGAAGCGCTCGCGGGCGATCTGCAAGACACCTTGATAGGCGCGCTGAATGCCCAGTGCTGGGCGGCGGGGAGTCAGTACTTGCGCTCAAGCAGCAGCAGATTGTCCTGTTCGTCCATTCGTACCCTGCTCAACCAGCTCATGCCCAGCAGCACTTCCAGCGGAAAGCGTCCTTCCAGAACCAGAGCCTGCACGTTGCTCAGCTCGATATCACCGACCTTCACCCGCGCCAGATTGACCTGGTAGCCTTCGACCGCACCCGACGCGGTAGCAGCACGCACCGAGGTGCCACCGAGCTGGTAATCGATACCAAGACGCCGCGCCTGCACCGAACTCATCGACACGCTGGTCGCGCCGGTGTCGACCATGAAGTTGACGGTCTGGCCATTGATCGAACCCGTCACCCGAAAGTGTCCGCCCTCGCCGCGAGGAATACTCACCTGCTGCCGCTCGGCCTGCGCGAACCCGGCGCTGTATTCGCGCTGCAGCCCAAACTGCCGCGTCTGGCCGTCGACCCGCAGTGTCGCCGTCTGACTGTCGGCGGAGATCAGCTCGACCCCATCTACCGGAGGCTTACCGACCCGCAGCATATGGCGCTGACCGTCGATATTGACCACCGCCGCGTTGGCGAACAACCCAACCACTCGCACATCGGTCGCCGCCGATACCAGCGAGGCCGCAGTCAGTCCGGTACCGAGCAGCAGAGCAGAGAGAAGAGCCATACGGGCCATGCGGTGTTTCCTTTGCGCGAGAACAGGCGAGGTTTACACCATAGCCAACAGGGTTTCGGCCAGCAACAACACCAGCAAGGCCATGAAACCGGCAATGATGTCATCCAGCATGATGCCGAAGCCGCCGCCAACCTGCCTGTCTACCCAACGGATTGGCCAGGGCTTCCAGATATCGAACAGGCGGAACAGGGCAAAGCCGGCCAGTAACCAGAGCCAGCCGGCCGGCGCCAGCCAAAGCGCGATCCACAAGCCGACGAACTCGTCCCAGACAATCCCGCCGTGGTCATGCACGCCTAGATCTGCAGCGGTACGGTGACACAGCCAGATGCCGAGCAGGGTCGACAGTACGATCACCAGGCTGTAGCCACCAACTGGCAGTTGCTGCCACAGCAGCACAAACGGCAAAGCCGCCAGGGTCCCCCAGGTACCGGGCGCCGGGCGAATCGCGCCACTGCCGAAACCAAAGGCCAGAAAATGAATCGGGTTACGCCACACCGACCGGGGTGTCGTTTCGTTTGCGTCAGACATCCGTGCTCCTGAAATGTTGATAACCGGCCGGGCCCTCGACCGCCTGCGGCCCCAGCCCCAGATCCAGCTGAACCCCCTGCCCGCCCTGCACCTCGCCAATCACGCAGACAGCATGACCCGCCACACGCCAACGCTCCAGCTGCGAACGGGCGGCACGTGGCATGGTGAAGAGCAGAACGTAGTCGTCGCCACCGCGCAGCATCCAGTCGAGCCGCTGCCGCTCGGACCAGCTGCGCAGCGCGTCCGACATCGGCAGCTGCGGCCCGTTGATCAGCAGCCGCACGCCGCTGGCACTGGCGATATGGCCGGCATCGGCCAGCAATCCGTCGGATATATCCAGCCCGGCAGTGGCTACGCCGCGCAGCAGCTGCCCCAACGCGAGCTGCGGCAGAGGCCGCCAGAACCGACCATGCAGATAATCCTGTGCGGCCATCGGCAAGCCCGCGGGCAGCGGATTGCCGAGCGCAACTTCGAGACCCGCCGCGCCATCGCCCAGCGTGCCGCCGACACACAGCAGGTCACCGGGACGGGCGCCGGATCGGGTCAGCGCCTGACCCGCCGGCACCTGACCGAGCACGGTGACGCCAATATTGAGCGGGCCACGGGTGGTGTCGCCACCGATCAGGTTGATCCCCGCGTCACGCGCGGCATCGGCCAAACCACTGGAAAACGCCTGCAACCAGCCGGGCGTCGCCTGCGGCAAGCTCAGTGCGAGGGTAAAACCAAGGGGAGATGCGGCCATCGCCGCCAGATCACTGACCGCTACCGCCAGGGCGCGATAACCCAACTCGGCAGCGGGACAGTTTTTCGGGAAGTGCACACCCTCGACCAGGGTGTCGGTGGAAACCACCAGTTGCTGCCCGGCAGCGGGCTGCAGTACCGCGGCATCGTCGCCGATGCCGAGGATAGTGGCGCTGGCCTCGCCTGCCTGCTCCAGACGCGCGGTGCGAAAGTAGCGGGCGATCAGCTCGAATTCGTCCAGCGCCATGGCCGGTCGATCAGCGTCCCTTACGGGGGGCACCGACTTCCGCCTTGCGCAGACGCGGAGCCAGCTTGTCGAGAATGCCGTTGACGTACTTGTGACCGTCGGTCGCACCGAACGACTTGGCCATCTCGATGGCCTCGTTGATGACCACGCGGTACGGCACATCAATGCGCTTGAGCAGCTCGTAGACGCCGATGCGCAGTACGCTCAGCTCAACCGGGTCGACATCCTTGATGTCGCGGTCCAGCACCCGGCTCAGCTCGTCGTCGATGTCACCCAGGTTACGCGGCACACCGGTCAGCAGCTCGTGGAAATACGCGCTATCCACCTTGCTGAAATCGTTGTCGGTGCGAAACTGCGCCTCGATATCAAACACTGGCAAATCCGCCATGTGCCAGGAGTACAGCGCCTGCATCGCCAGACTGCGCGCCTTGCGACGGGCCGACGCTTTCGGTCGGCCGGCTGCGGGGGAACTCTGCTGATCGTCCATCAGGCCTCCAGCTGCTTGATGACGCTGACCATTTCATAGGCAGACATGGCCGCTTCCGCGCCCTTGTTGCCAGCCTTGGTGCCGGAACGCTCGATAGCCTGTTCGATGCTGTCGACGGTGAGTACACCGAAGGCAACCGGGATACCGTATTCCAGAGATACCGCACCCACGCCCTTGACGCACTCGCCAGCCACGTATTCGAAGTGCGGCGTTCCGCCACGGATGACCGCGCCCAGGGTAACAATCGCGTCGTACTGCTTCAGGTCGGCGACTTTCTTGACCATCAGCGGAATTTCAAAGGCGCCGGGAACACGCACGATGGTGATGTCTGACTCCTTGACGCCGTGGCGCTTGAGCGCGTCTACCGCGCCCTCTACCAGGCTTTCCACCACAAAGCTGTTGAACCGGCCAACGACCAGTGCATAGCGGCCTTGGCCAGTTACAAAATCACCTTCGATGGTACGGATAGCAGTCATGAACAGTCTCTCTGTATAAAGAACCGGCAGGGCTCTGGGCGCTGCCGTGAATCAAATGGGTGACGAAACCTACCTGCGTTTGCTCAATAGTTGGTCAGTCGCAGGGCAGGTATTCTACTACTTCCAGGTCAAAGCCGGATATGGCGTTGAACTTCATCGGGCTGGAAAGCAGGCGCATCTTGCGCACACCCAGATCACGCAGGATCTGTGAACCGGCCCCGACCGTATTATAGGTCGACGGACGGCGCGGCGCCGCCTTGCCGGTCCCGAGGTTGCTGACGTGCTCCAGCAGCGTCTCCGAATCAACGTGATTACCCAGCATCAGCACCACACCACGCCCTTCAGCGGCAACACGGCGCATCGCTTCTTGCAGACTCCAGCGCCCGGCTTCCGGCACCAGGAACAGGTCACGCAGCGGGTCGACATTGTGCACACGCACCAGGGTCGGCTCTTCCGGCTCGATATCGCCGAGCGTCAACGCCAGATGCACCACGTCAGCGGTGCGGTCACGGTAGGCAACCAGATTGAACTGGCCCAACTCGCTGCTCAACACTTTCTCGTCAGCGCGCTCGACGGTGCGCTCATTCAGCAAGCGGTAGTGAATCAGGTCGGCGATAGTGCCGATCTTGATGTCGTGCTGCTTGGCAAACTCTTCCAGCTCCGGACGACGGGACATGCTGCCGTCGTCGTTCATGATCTCGCAGATCACCGCCGATTCGCCGAACCCGGCCATGCGGGCCAGATCGCAGGACGCTTCGGTATGACCGGCACGCGCCAGCACACCACCGGGCTGCGCCATCAGCGGGAAGATGTGGCCGGGGCTGACGATGTCGTCCGCAGTTGCATCCGGTGCGGCCGCAGCCTGCACGGTGCGCGCGCGATCAGCAGCGGAGATACCGGTGCTGACACCAACGGCAGCCTCGATAGAGACAGTGAACTTGGTACCGAAGCCGGAGCCGTTACGCTGCACCATCAGCGGCAGTTTCAGGCGCTCGCAGCGCTCAAGGCTCATCGGCATGCAGATCAGGCCACGGCCATAGCGGGCCATGAAGTTGATGTGCTCGGCCTGACAGGCCTCAGCAGCCATGATCAGGTCGCCTTCGTTCTCGCGGTCTTCGTCATCCATCAGGATGACCATCTTGCCGGCGCGAATATCTTCGATCAGTTCTTCAATGCTGTTCAGTTTCATCCGGCCCTCCGGGGGCTGGTTATATCAGGACTTGAGGAAACCGTTCTCGGCCAGAAAGGCCATGCTGATGCCAGCGGAGGTCGGCTCGGCGGCTTTCTCGCCCAACAGCAGACGCTCCAGATAACGGGCGATCAGATCCACTTCCAGATTGACTGTGGTGCCGGGCTGATAGTCGCCCATGACGGTTTCCTGCAGGGTGTGCGGAACAATATTCAGGTGAAAGACAGCGCCTTCCACCGCGTTGACGGTCAGACTGGTGCCATCAACGGTAATCGAGCCTTTTTCGGCAATGTACTTCGCCAGCTCGGCCGGCGCTTCCACGCGGAAGTGCCATGAGCGGGCATCCTGATGCAGCGACAGCACCTTGCCAACGCCATCAACATGACCGCTGACCAGGTGACCACCAAGTCGGGTGGTCGGGGTCAGCGCCTTTTCCAGGTTGACCCGGCTACCCGGCTTCAGGGTAGAGAGCGCGGTACGGCGGATGGTCTCCTGGCTAACATCAGCCCAGAAGCCGTCACCGGGCAATTCAATGGCGGTCAGGCAGACGCCGTTGACCGCGATGCTGTCGCCCAGTTTGACGTCACCCAGATCCAGCTTGCCGGTGCGCACGTACAAACGTACGTCGCCGCCCTTGGGCTGCATGCTCTGAATCTGACCGACCGCTTCGATGATACCGGTAAACATGAATTGCCTCGCTTTCGCCTATGCCGGTCAGGAGACCAGCAGACCCAGACCGTAGACAGCAATGAAGCCGAAGGCAAAAGCCATCAGCAACAGTCCAAAGCTGCGCAGGTAGGTCATGAATGTCAGGCCGGGCATCTTGCTCATGGCAACGATGCCGGCAGCGGAGCCAATTATAAGCAGGGAACCGCCCACACCGACAGCGTAGGTCAGGCCCATCCACTCGGCGACGTTCATATGCAGGTCTGCTTTCAGCAACGCTGCGGTCAGCGGCACGTTATCGATCAGCGCCGAGAGCATGCCCATCAGGAAGTTGGCCAGCAGGGTCGGCATGACGTCATACAGCGCCGTCAGATTCTGCAGGGTACCGATGTACTGAAGCATACCGACCAGCAGCAGCACGCCGAGGAAGAACAGTAGCGTCTCGAATTCGATGACGCGGATGTATTCCAGAATCGGATCGGCGTCGATGTCTTCATTGAAGAAGCGCGCAATCAGGAACATCAGCGCCAGACCGGTCAGGAAGGTCAGCACCGGCGGAATCGCGAAGAACAGGCTGAGCAGGATGGTCGCAACAATGGTCAGCAGGAACAGCGCGCCGATCACCTGATCCACGCCACGCAGTTCGTGCAGCTGGTTCTTCTCGATGATCACCTCGTTGCTCATGCCAATCGACAGCAGCCCGGCCAGCAGAATGACCGCCAGCAGCGCCGGCGCGCTGAGCAGCAACAGGTTGGTGATTTCCACCTTGTCGGCCATGAAGATCATCAACGTGGTGACGTCACCCGTAATCATAGCCACACCACCGGAGTTGACTGCAAACACCACCAGCGTGGCGAAGCGCAGCATCTTGCGCAGCTCCAGATTGAGACTCAGCACCAGTGCAACCGACACCAGGGTCGCGGTGATGTTGTCGGCAATCGATGAAAACACAAAGCAGAAGCCACCCGTCAGAAACAGCAACTTGCGCTCGGTAATGCGCCCGGGAAGGATGCGGTAGATGACGTTCTCGATCAGCCCCTTCTTGTTCAGATAGGCAACGAAGGTCATGGTCGCCAGCAGGAACAGCCAGAGACTGGCGATATCGGTGATGTTTTCGTTAAGCGCTTCCTGAACATGCTCGCGCACGGTGTTGTCAGGCGCGGCGATAAACAGCACCAGCCACGACAGCGCACCGAACAACAGCACCACCTTGGCCTTGTTAACGTGGATGACTTCTTCCAGCACGACCCCCAAAAAGGCCACTACCGCCATGATCCACAGCAGTATCTGAACACTACTTTGCATTGTCTTACACTCTCAGGAAGGGAAAATCGGTCGTGCTGTGATGCGCCAGTCCTGGCCAATTGCGCGCATGTCGACGATGTCTACGTCCATCGCCTCGCTCATGCTTTCGAAGGGCAACTGCATCAACGGCCGCGCCTGACTTCCGAGCAGGCGCGGTGCCATATACACAATCAGTTCATCAACCAATCCGGCGCGCCAGAAGGCGCCAGACAGGCCAGCGCCGGCTTCCACCAGCACCTCATTGCAGCCCCGCTCGGCGAGGGTCCGCAGCACCGCATGCAGGTCGACCTTGCCGTCTGCACCGGGGACCGCTAGCAGCTCACTGCCGGCGGCACGATAATCATCGGCGGCCTGTTCGGCACTGGTACTGATCACCAGTGTCGGCCCCGCCTCACGGAAGAAACGCTGGTCCAGCGGCACCCGCCGCAGGCTGTCCACCAGCACCCGCAAGGGCTGGCGCGCGGCAGCGGCCGCAGCGTCATCAGCCGGTAGCCCCAGCTCGGACGCGCGTACGGTCAGGGCAGAATCATCCAGCAGCACGCTGTCGGCGCCACTGACCACCGCGCCGCTGCGCGCCCGCAGACGCTGCACATCGGCACGGGCAGCAGGCCCGGTAATCCACTTGCTCTCGCCACTGGCCATGGCGGTACGACCGTCAAGACTCATCGCCAGCTTGACGCGCACCCACGGCAAACCGTGCTGCATGCGTTTGATGAAACCCGGATTGAGTGCCTGCGCCTGCGCTTCAAGCAGTCCGCAGCTGACCTCGATACCCGCCTCGCGCATCCGGGCCAGACCGTTACCTGCCACTTGCGGGTTCGGGTCCTGCATCGCCGCAACTACTCGGCTGACGCCTGCCTTGACCAGCGCATCGGCGCAGGGCGGAGTGCGGCCGAAGTGGCTGCAGGGTTCGAGGGTAACGTAAGCCGTGGCGCCGCGAGCCTTGTCGCCGGCCTGCGCCAGCGCGTTAACTTCGGCGTGACCTTCGCCGGCACGCACATGCCAGCCTTCGCCGACGATCTGGCCATCAGCAACCAGGACGCAGCCGACCCGCGGATTGGGTTCAGTGGTGTAGACACCCCGTTCGGCGAGCATCAACGCTCGGCCCATCCACTCCCGGTCAGCGACGCTCCACTCAGGCATCCGCTTCATCCTGATCGCGCCGAGCAAGGCGTTCAATCTCTTCGCGGAATTGGTTGAGGTCCTGGAAGCGGCGGTAAACGGACGCGAAGCGGATATAGGCCACTTCGTCGAGCTGCTTCAGCTCGCGCATGACCATCTCGCCGACGGCCAGTGCCTTGACCTCACGCTCACCGGTCGCGCGCAGCCGGTGTTTGATATGCCCGATAGCCGCTTCGATCTGCTCGACGCTGACCGGGCGCTTCTCCAGCGCGCGCTGGAAACCGGCACGCAGCTTGTCTTCATCGAAGGGCTGGCGACGACCGTCCTGCTTGATTACCCGAGGCAATACAAGTTCGGCGGTTTCGAAGGTAGTGAAGCGCTCCTGGCAGGCCAGACATTCGCGACGACGACGGACCTGATCGCCCTCGGCCACGAGGCGAGAGTCAATCACCTTGGTGTCATGTGCGCCACAGAATGGACAGTGCATGCAGGTTTTCCCAGGTGGATAAAAAACGGCCTACATCTTACCTTTTGTAGGCCGCGGATGAAATGTGTCATTACATTTCAACTACCAGATTGTCGCACCTGCCGGGATTGCTACCGTTTCAGCCTCTGAGCGCCGTGCCAGACGGGTTCGCGGCCCGCCATAAGGCGCACGCCGAAACGGTAGCAGGCTATTGCGGAAACACTGCGTTCAGGCACTGGCCTGCAGACAAGTGTCGCGCAGCCGGCGCTTGGCTACCTTGCCGTTGTCATCACGCGGCATAACTTCCACCAGATCCACCCGCTTGGGCACCTTGTATCCGGCCATGTTCTCCCGCACGAATGCCTGCACCGCAGCCGCATCTACCTGCGGGTCGCTGGTTGCCACGACCGCCATCAGCGACTCGCCATACTCGGCGTCCGGCATGCCGAAGACGGCACAGTCGCGCACGCCGGGCATGGTAATCAGTACGTGCTCGATTTCCGCCGGGTAGATGTTCACACCACCGGAAATGACCATATCGGACTGACGGTCGCAGACGTACAGGTAACCTTCGGCGTCGAGATAACCGATATCGCCGACCGTTGCCAGATCGTCCAGCCCGGCCTTGGTACGGGCCGCTTCATTGTTCAGGTACGTGAAGTCCGGGACCATCGGCTGGCGAACATAGATCACACCGGGCTCACCGACACCGCACTCCTTGCCATCCTCGCCAACGATACGAATGCGCGTATCGCCGATCGGCCGGCCGACACTGCCGGGCTTGCGGCGCGCGGACTGCGGATCCTGCAGGGTGATCATGCCGGTTTCGCTGGACGCGTAGGTTTCGAAAATCACGTCACCCCACCAGTCGAGCATGCCCTGCTTGACGTCCGGGGCGCAGGGCGCGCCGGTCGAGGCGACAAAACGCACCGACGAAATGTCGTATTTGGCCCGCACCTCGGCCGGCAGACGCAGCAGGCGGACGTACATGATCGGTACCAGATAGACCACGTCGATCCGGTGCTTCTCGATCAGCGCCAGCGTCTGCTCCGCGTCGAAGCGCGGCATCAGCACCAGCTTCTCGGCCTGCTGAATCGCTTGCTGGGTAAACGAGGTCGGCGCGCTGTGATACAGCGGCGCGGTGACCAGCGCTCGCACGCCGGGGGTAATACCCCAGGCGATGCTGCACAGCTCGCGCATAAACTCGGCCATCTGCGCTCGCACCTCTGGCGGCGGCACCAGCCGCACCACACCCTTGGGCCGTCCGGTAGTACCTGAGGTGTAGGCCATGTGCGCCCGTGGCGTGCGCTCGGGGCCGTCGTAAGGCGCTTGCTGCGCCAGCCAGCCTTCGTAGTCACGCGCATCCTCAGCGCCAGCACCAACCACCAGCACCTGCACGCCGGCGGGAATCGCGCCGTCCAGCGTGGCCAGCAGGTCTGCTTCGACGATCAGCACCTTGGCCGCCGAGTCGTTCAGCAGGTAGGCCACCTCATCGGTCTTGAAGTGCCAGTTGATCGGGCAGTAATAACAACCCGCGGTCAAACAGCTCTGGATCGCATCGATAAACACCGGGCCGTTGCGCAGCATGACGGCGATGACGTCGCCATCCTCTACCCCCATGCGCGCCAGACCGCCCGCCAGACGCAGCGCCCGATCAGCAACCTCATCACCGCTGCGCTGCAGATCACTACAAATCAGTTCAGCGGTCATATCAGCGCGCTCCAAAGGGCTGGGTAATGCGCGCCATGCGCTCCTGCGCCTCGCGGTACTCGCGCTCCAGCTTGCTGATCGCTTCAGCCGTCGAGGTCACCGCGCCAATGCTGCCGACGCCCTGACCGGCACCCCAAATATCGCGCCAGGCCTTGCTCTTGCTGCTGCCGCCAGAGCCGAACTTCATGCTGCTCTTATCGCCTTCGGGCAGGTTGTCCGGGTCCATGCCGGCGTTGACGATGCTCGGCTTCAGGTAGTTGCCGTGCACGCCGGTGAACAGGTTGCTGTAGACGATATCGTCAGCGCTGGTTTCGACCAGCATGTTCTTGTAAGCCTCGTCTGCGTTGGCTTCATGGGTAGCGATAAAGCGCGTGCCCATGTAGGCCAGATCCGCACCCATGGCTTGGGCCGCAAGAATCTGTTCGCCCTTGGAAATTGAGCCGGAGAGGATGATCGGGCCGTCGTAGAAGGCGCGAATTTCCGAGACCAGCGCGAACGGGCTGAGCTGACCAGCGTGGCCGCCTGCGCCGGCGCAGACCAGAATCAGGCCATCAACGCCAGCCTCAATAGCTTTCTTGGCGTGCTTGACGTTGATCACGTCGTGGAACACCAGGCCGCCATAGCTGTGGATCGGGCCAACCACGTCGTTGGGCGCACGCAGACTGGTGATGATGATCGGCACCTTGTACTTCACGCACAGCTCAACGTCGTGCTGCAGACGGTCGTTGCTGCTGTGCACGATCTGGTTCACCGCAAACGGCGCCACCACCGCATCCGGGTTGGCGGCCTTGTACTCGGCCAGTTCGCTGGTAATGCGCTGCAGCCACTCGTCCAGCACCTCGGCCGGGCGCGCATTGAGTGCCGGGAAGGAACCGACAACGCCAGCCTTGCATTGGGCGATGACCAGATCCGGGTTGGAGATGATGAACAGCGGTGAACAAATGACCGGCAGGCTCAGATTGCCTTGCAGTACCGAGGGCAGACTCATGCGTGTATTCCCTGTAGTTATGGTTGGTGGGCTTCCCAAGGACTATAGAAGCGTCGCATTTGATCTACAATGCGCACACACCATGCCCAAACTGTTTACTCATCGGCAACAATCATGGACATCAAAACCCTCCAGTACTTCAGTGCCATCGTTGAGGCCGGCGGTATGAGTGGCGCCGCACGGCGGCTCGGCACCTCGCGCTCGCATATCAGCCGCCGACTCAAGGCGCTGGAGCAGGATTTGCAGGTGCAGCTATTACGCCGCACCACCCGACGGGTCGAGCCGACGCAGATCGGCTGGGCGCTATATGAGCACGCTGCGCGCATTACCCAGGAGCTGAGCGCACTGCAGTCGACCGTCGACAACCTCGGCCGCAACTTGCGCGGCCATCTGCGTCTGAGCGTACCCTCGGCACTGGGCCAGCAGCTGGTCGGCCCGCTGCTGCTGGAGTTTGCCGAAGCCTACCCGGACGTCACCCTGCAGCTGACCTTCAGCAACCGCATCTTCGATCTGGTCGCCGAGGAAATCGACGTCGCCCTGCGGGTCACCAACACACCGCCGGATACGCTGGTTGCGCGCGACCTCGGGCCGATCGAGTGGGTGCTGTGTGCCAACCCGGACTATCTGCAACGTGTCGGCACACCCAAGGCGCCGGAAGACCTGTTGCGCTGCGACATGGTCAGCGTCAAGGTGCCGGACCTGCGCCTGCCGCTGGAACTGTCAGACGGCAAACACAGTCAGCAACTGACCCTGCGCCCACGCCTGCAGACCGAAGACATGCTGTTCCTGCGCCGCGCCGCGCTGCATGGTCTGGGCTGCGCCCTGCTGCCCTACTACGCCGTACGCGATGAGCTGAACGCCGGCAGCCTGGTTGCGGTATTGCCGAACTACCGCGCCCGGGTCGACGCCTGGGGCGATCATCTCTACCTGTTGACCGCACCAAATCTCTACCCAACCCTGGCCACCCGTGCACTGATCGAATTCCTGCGCAACCGTCTGGCCGATATCCCGTTGACGCCACAACACCCGGCTGCCAGCGAACTCGCTACAATGCCCTCCTGACCTCAGGAACACATGCATGACACTCGAAGCCCTCACCGCCGAACTGCAGCAGGTACTGCCCGACGCCCAGCTTGTGCCCAGTCGCCTGCCCGGTCTGCCGGAGCTGGAGCTCTGGCTGCTCGACCCCAGCAATCTGGACCGTGCCTTCGCCAGCGACGAAACCCGTCGCCTGCTCGAACATCCGCCCTACTGGGGCTTCTGCTGGGGCAGCGGCCTAGCGCTGGCGCGCTGGGTGCTGGACCACCCCGAGCAGGTGCGCGGCAAACGGGTACTCGACTTCGGTTCTGGCTCCGGCGTGGTTGCCCTGGCCTGCCGCATGGCCGGTGCCGAACAGGCCATCGCCTGCGACCTCGACCGCCCGGCCCTGCTGGCCTGCGCACTCAACGCCCGGCTCAACGATATGCAGATTGTGCTGTCCGATGACTACTTCGCCGTCGACGGCGAGATCGACCTGCTGATCGCTGCCGACGTGCTCTACGACGTTGAGAACCGGCCACTGCTAGACCACTTTGCCGAACGCGCCAGCAATGTGCTGATCGCCGACTCGCGCGTGCGCAACCTGAGCCATCCGCGCTATCAGCGCAGCGCCATTTTGCCCGGCCGCACCTGGCCCGATCTCGGCGAGCCGCTGGAGTTTCGCGACGTCAGCCTGTATCAGCTCAACCCTTGACCTTGGCGCCAGCGCCACCATATAAGCCAGACTCGAAATCACCAGCAGCGGAATAGCCCATGTCATCGCCCTACCTGTTCGACGCCACCACCGACACCTTTGATCGTTACGTGCTCGAGAACTCCTTCCACAAACCCGTGCTGGTGGACTTCTGGGCCGACTGGTGTGCGCCCTGCAAGGCGCTGTTTCCGGTACTGGAAAAGATCGTCGACAGCTACGAAGGCGAACTGCTGCTGGCCAAGGTCAACTGTGACGCAGAGCCCGGTCTGACCGAACGCTTCGGCATTCGCAGCTTGCCGACCGTGGTGCTGTTCAAGGACGGTCAGCCGGTCGAAGGCTTCGCCGGCGTGCAGCCAGAGAGCGCGATTCGCGAATTGCTGACCCCGCACGTCAACGAGCCCGCTCCTGCTGCCGACGAGCCGGAGCAGGATCTGGCCAGTCAGGCGCAGGCGCTGATCGACGCAGGCCAGCCGCAGCAGGCCATTGCCCTGCTGCAACCGGCCCTGCAGGCAGAAGCTGATGATGCCCTGCTGCTCGTGCTGGGCCGCGCACTGCTGGCCGACGGCCAACTGGACGACGCCGACAAGGTAATCAACGCCGTTCAACAGAAAGACAGTCATAAACAAACCCTGAGCGCCCTCAAAGCGCAGCTCAGCTTCGCCCGCCAGAGCGCCGGCTTCGCGCCCCGTGCAGAGCTGCAGGCACGCCTTGACGCCGATGCTGCCGACAGCGAAGCGCGCTACCAGCTGGCCCTGCTGGACCTCACCGCAGGACACAGCGACAACGCCCTGGCAGCCCTGCTCGACCTGCTGCAGCGCGATCGCAGCTGGAACGAGGGGGCCGCGCAGAAGACCCTGCTGCAGGTCTTTGACCTGCTCGGTGGCGACCACCCGCTTACTGTGCAGTACCGCCGCAAACTCTACCAGGCGCTGTACTAAGCAAACGACAGCGTCGGGCTATGCTCCGACGCCGATTTCGGGCTTGCCTTATCGACAATATGAAATAAGATAACATTTTATTTTCAGCCGGAGTCTCCGATGCGTCGCACCCTGCTTGCCCTCAGCCTTGCCCTGCCCGTCAGCCAGTCATTGAGTGCCGAAGAGCACTCGCACGCCAGTCTGGATGCCCACGAACACGGTGTCGCCAGCCTCAATTTGGTCGTCGACGGCAATCTCGTCAGCCTGGAGCTGGATAGCCCGGCGGCCAACCTGGTCGGTTTCGAACACCAGCCAAGCTCTGATGAAGACCGCGCGACCATTGCCCGGGTCAAAGCCACGCTGGAGCGGGCCGACAGTTTGTTCAGCTTCACAGCGGACGCGGGCTGCGCACTGCAACAGGTCGACTTGCACAGCCCTCTGTTCGAACAGCATGCCCCTGCCGAAGAGCACGAGCACGAGCACGAGCACGAGCACGAGCACGAGCACGATGATCATCATGAACATGAGCATGGTGAACATGCTGACATTGAAGGCCGCTTCGACTTTGCCTGCAGCGCGCCAGACAAGCTTGAAGCGCTGACCCTGCCGTTGTTCAATAGCTTTCCAGCGCTGCAGCGTCTTCAGGTGCAGACCATCACCGCCAGCGGCCAACATGGCGCACTGCTGACCGCAGACAATCCCAGCTTGCCAATGGACTGAGCAGACCATGACCAACCCGCTGCTGCAGGTCAGCAACCTGCAGTTTTCCTGGCCGGGCCAAGCGCTCCTGCTGGATATCCCGGCCTTCAGCCTGCAGGCGGGCGAGCGCCTGTTTCTCAAGGGTCCGTCCGGCAGTGGCAAGACCACCCTGCTGGGCCTGCTCGGCGGTGTACACCAACCCCAGCAGGGCGAGATCACCCTACTCGGACAATCACTGCGCACGCTATCAGCGCTGCGCCGTGACCGCTTCCGTGCCGACCACACCGGCTACCTGTTCCAGCAGTTCAACCTGCTGCCGTATCTCTCGGTACTCGACAACGTCACCCTGCCCTGTCGCTTCTCCAGCCTGCGCCGTGAACGCGCCCTGCGCCAGCAAACAAGTCTGAACGCCGCTGCAGAGCACCTGCTGCGCGAACTCGGGCTCAGTGACAGCACTCTGCATCAGCGCAGCGCCAGTGCCCTGTCGATCGGCCAACAACAGCGGGTTGCCGCCGCCCGCGCGCTGATCGGTAGCCCCGAGCTGGTCATCGCCGACGAGCCCACCTCGGCGCTGGACGCGGACAGCCGCGACGCCTTTCTCAAGCTGCTGTTCGATGAATGCGCACAGATGGGTAGCAGCCTGCTGTTCGTCAGCCATGACACCAGTCTCGCCAGCCGCTTTGACCGCGCCCTCTCGCTGGCGGAGCTGAACCGCGCCAGCCAGCCGGAGACCTTCTGATGTATCTGCTGCGCCTGTCCATCCAGAGTCTGGCTAACCGCCGCTTTTCTGCCCTGCTTACCGTTATTGCCATTGCCCTGAGCGTCACCCTGCTGCTCGCCGTCGAGCGGGTGCGCACCGAGGCCCGCAGCAGTTTTGCCAGCACCGTCAGCGGCACCGACCTGATCGTCGGCGCGCGCTCCGGCTCGGTGCAACTGTTGCTGTATTCGGTATTTCGCATCGGCAACGCGACTAACAACATCCGCTGGGACAGTTTCCAGCAGATCAGCAATCAACCGCAGGTCAAATGGGCAATTCCGCTGTCACTCGGCGACTCGCACCGTGGCTTTCGCGTGCTTGGCACCAGTCAGGCCTACTTCGAGCACTACCACTTTGGCCGTGATCGCAGCCTGAGCCTCAGTCAGGGCCAGCCGTTCGCGGATCTGTATGACGCCGTGCTTGGCGCCGACGTCGCACGCGAACTGGGCTACCAGTTAGGTACGGAGATGGTGCTGGCCCATGGCGCCGGCGCGGTCAGCTTCGTCAAACACGCGGACAAACCCTTCCGGGTGGTTGGCATCCTGGCCAAGACCGGCACCCCGGTCGACCGCACCATCCACGTCAGTCTGCAGGGCATCGAAGCGCTGCATGTCGACTGGCAGCAGGGTATGCCGGCGCGCGGCGCTGGCCAGGTCAGTGCCGACCAGGCGCGCGCGCTGGACCTGACCCCGCACGCCATTACCGCATTCATGCTTGGCCTCAACCGCCGCATCGACACCTTTGCCCTGCAGCGCCAGATCAACGAGTTCAGCGGCGAACCACTGCTCGCGATCCTGCCAGGCGTCGCCCTGCAGGAGTTGTGGGGGCTGCTCAGCGTGGCGGAAAAAGCACTGCTGCTGGTATCGGTGTTCGTTGTTCTGACCGGACTGGTCGGCATGCTGACCGCCATTCTCAGCGGCCTGAACGAGCGCCGTCGGGAGATGGCGGTACTGCGCTCGGTAGGAGCACGACCACTGCATATCTTCAGCCTGTTGCTGCTGGAAGCGGTCAGCCTGACCATCGCCGGTATCGCATTGGGGCTGGGGTTTCTCTATGCAGGCATTGCCGTCTCTCGCCCCTGGCTGGAGCAGCAATACGGCCTGTTTCTGCCATTAGGCTGGCCCACCCAGAGCGAACTGACCCTGCTCGCCGGCATCGTCGGCGCCAGCGTGCTGATGGGCTGCATTCCGGCCTGGCGCGCCTACCGGCAGGCGCTGCTCGACGGCCTGTCCATTCGACTCTAGGAATCCACAATCGCCATGACACGTCTGACTCGCCTGTTTGCCCTGACACTCGGCCTGCTCGCCCTACCGGCGGAAGCGGCCCGCGAACTGAGCTGGGAAGAGCTGGTGCCCGCCGGCACCGGTCACCTGTACGGCATGCCTCCGGCACGCCACGATGGCCTGCAATCGGAAGACCAGGCAGCCGCCAATCCGCTGACCCAAAGCATGACCAACGCGCCCACGGTTGCCGAACTGGACGGTCAGCAGGTCAAACTGCCGGGTTACGTAGTGCCGCTGAACGTGGATCCCAACCAGCGGGTGACAGAGTTTTTGCTGGTCCCCTACTTCGGCGCCTGCATCCACGTGCCACCACCGCCATCGAACCAGATCGTGCTGGTACGCAGTGAAATAGGCATCGCGCTGGATGCGACCTGGGTGCCGTACTGGATTACCGGAGAACTGCACGTCGAGCAGAGCGAAAGCGAGCTGGCCAACGCCGGTTATCGGCTGGAAGCCAGCGCGATAGAGGAATTTACTTACTGAACAGCGCTTAGCGCCTGTTCGGCAGCGCCCCTCAAGCTCACCAGTTGGCGACGCTGAGCTGCACCGGTCGGCTGAATGCCCTGGATGACCGCGAGCACGGCCTGCCACTGAGCCTGCTGGTAGTGCAACCACGCTACCTTCAGCTGATCCGCTGGCTGCCCTGTAGCACCGGCAACCTGCAGCCAGACCTGCAACGCCTGCGGGTAATCCCGCGCCGCCTGCCACAACTGCGCCAACTGCCGTTGACGCTCCAACGTGGTGTTGAGCAACCGCTCCCGCAGCAACTGTTCAAGAAGGCGCGCTGCCTGCCAGGGAGAGCCGGCACGGGCGTGCAGCGCCACCAGGCTTTCCATGTCCAACTCGCTCAGGCCAACCCCTGCCAGCTGCGCCAGCCGCATGGTCGCAGCCGCCTTGCTCTGCTCACCGGCCAAACTCTGCAGGCTCGCGAGTTGACGCCAGTTGGCGGCACGCTCGGGCGCACGCTGCAAGAGCACCTGCTGCCAGCGCGCCGCCGCTGTGTAGCGTTTGAGTTCGTAGTTCATGCCCACCAGCAGCTGATACCAGCTGTCATCCACCGAAGGGCGCTGACGCACCACCTGCTCGGCCAGCGGCAGCGCCTTGTCGAATTGTCCGAGTTGCCGATACGCCTGCACCTGAAGCTGCCGGGTGGCATCGCTGGATGGCAGCAGCGCCAGCTCAGCGGCCGCCTGCTGATAACGCCCCTGCTGCATCAGCAGACGCGCCAGATTGGCCCGATCCTGCGCCTGGGCTTCGGCATCCAGCGCCCGCTGCTTGAGTGATTCGGTCAGCCAGTGGATCGCGTGCTCGGCATCGTTCGCGTCAATCGCCATGTAGGCCAGGCGCTGCTGCAGCAACGCCCGCTCTAGACTCCCCTCGGCGCTCGCGGGCAGAACCGCCTGCAAACGCAACCGCGCGGTGGTCGCATCGCCGCGCTGTTCGGCGGCCCGGGCATCGTCCAGCGCCTTGAAGACCACAGGGTCAATCTGCGCAGCTAACAGCGGCGTCGCCAACAACAACCAGCCAAGCAGCCAGACCCGCATCAGTGCTTGCCCTCGAGGACAAAGTTGAACACCTTGGTGGCTTCACGGGCGACCGCTACGCCGTTTTCCTGCCGCGGCACAAAACGGCTGCGACTGATCGCCCGGCGCGCCGCCCGATCAAACACCCCCGGCGGCTCGGACGCAAGGACCTCGATTTCCTCCACCCGCCCTTCGGCATTGACGGTAAAGCGCAGCGTCACCGACCCCTCAATCCCCGCCGCGGCGGCGCGCGCGGGGTAGTCCGGACGCACGTCGGTCAGCGGTACCAGCTCCTCGGCGCTGCCCGGCGCTGCACCGTGGGCTGGCGCAGCCGGTGCAGGCACACTCGCGGCGGCGGTGGGCGCGGCGGCAGCAGGCTCCAGTGCCGGCGGCGCCGGGGCGACGCTGAGGCTCAGATCGGTTTGCACCTGCGGAATGTCAATCTTCAGTTCCGGGATCGGCAGCGGCGGCGCCTGCGGTGTCGGCGGCTGAAGCTGCGGCCGTTCGGGCGGGGTTGGGCGTTCCGGCACGGCCTGCGGCGGACGATTTTCACTGCTGCTGTCGGCAACGCTACGCGTGACCCCGATGCGCAACAACTCGCGCTCGGGCTGCTCGGTCCGCTCCGGAGGCATGACCAGCGCCAGCATCAGGCCAAACAGCGCCAATGCCACCAGCAGCGCCAGTACAAAGCTGCCGATCAGTCGCATCACTGACCCACCGTGGCCGCCAGAGCGACATCACTGACCCCGGCCAGTCTGGCCTGATCCATTACCCGCACCACCAGTCCGGTACGCGCGTCCCGGTCAGCCTGAACCACCACGGTACTGTCCGGCTGGTCCACCCGCATACGCTCTACACCGGCGCGCACCGCGCGAATGTCGACCGGCTTGCCATCCATCCAGATCTCACCGTCGGCGCTGACCGCAATCAGAATACTGGCCCGCGGTTTGCTGACCGCGCTATCCGCGCTCGGGCGCAGAACATCGATGCCGGCTTCGCGAACGAAGGAGCTGGTCACAATGAAGAAGATCAGCATGATGAAGACGATGTCGAGCATCGGCGTCAGGTCGATTCCGGCTTCGTCGTCACTGCCGGCGTGGTGTCTGCGCATGCGCATCGGTTGCTCTCCTAATCCTGCTGCAGACGGTCGGACAGACGCTGCAATGCGCGCCGCGACTGCTGATCCAATCGGGCCAGACAAAACAGACCGCTGATCGCGATCACCATACCGGCCATGGTCGGCACCGTTGCGCGCGACACCCCGGCGGCCATCGCCCGCGGGTTGCCGTTGCCACTGATCGACATCACGTCAAACACCTGGATCATGCCGCTGACCGTGCCGAGCAGACCGAGCAGCGGACAGAGCGCGATCAGCACCCGCACCAGCGGCAGAAACCGGCTCAGCTGTGCCTGCGCCTGCGCCAGCCAGGCGGTACGAATATGCCGCGCCGCTGCACTGCGTCGCTCGACGCGGGCCAGCCAGCGCTGTTGCAAACCGTGCGCCTGCTGCGGAAACACCAGCGCCAGATACCACAAGCGCTCCAGCATCAGCGTCCACAACAGTACCGTGACGCCCAGAATGGCCCACAGCACCCAACCGCCGCTGTCGAGAAACGCCAGCAGGCGCCAGAGCAGGTCAGTCACGCGACTCACCACCGCCCAGATGCAGCGCGATCAGACCGGCACTCTGCTGCTCCAACAGCTGGATCAGCGCCTTGCTGCGCGCCGCCACCAAGGTGTGCAAAAACAGCAACGGGATCGCCGCCAGCAAGCCCAGCACGGTGGTCACCAGTGCCTGGGAAATCCCATCAGCCATCAGCTTGGGGTCACCGCTGCCGTATTGGGTAATCGCCTGAAAGGTCGCAATCATACCGGTGACGGTACCCAACAGGCCCAGCAGCGGCGCCACCGCGGCGAGCAGCTTGATCATGCCCTGCCAGCGCTCCAGCGCCGGCGTCTCCCGCAAAATGGCCTCATCCAGCTTGAGCTCGAGGGTGTCCAGTTCTTCCAGCCGCGGGTTGCTGCCGATCACGCTCAGCACCCGCCCAAGCGGATTGTCGTGCCGCAAGTGGTTTAGGTCGTCAATCTGCCGATCCACCCCACGCTGCACCCAGTGCAGCCAGACCAGTCGCGCCAGCGCCAGCAGCACGCCCAGCACACCCAGCGCCACGATCACATAACCGACGATCCCTCCCTGCGCCAGACGGGTCAGCAGATCCGGCGTACGCTGTAACTGCTCGATCACCTGCCCGCGGGCCGGATCGATCCAGAGGTCGGCAGCGGCTTGCCGCGGAGCGATAAAGTCAGCGATCAGCCCATTGCCGCTCGGCTGCCGGGCGGCCAGTTCCAGGCTGTTAGACTCGGATTGGTAAAGCAGATAGCCCTGCTCGGAGAGGGCAACGAAGGGGCCAACCAGCACCACTGGCGCCGGCGCGCTGTGCCCCTGCCGATCGATCACCGGCGCCGTAATCCGCGCGACCTCGCCGGACGCGGTCATGTCCTGCTGCAGGCGGTACCAGAACTGCTCCAGCGCCTCGACGCTGGGGATCCGGGTGCTTTGCGCCAACGCCTCCAGCTCGTCGCGACGCTCCGGGAAGCGGCTATTAAGCTGCGAATCCTGCCACTGCCCGAGGGTATCTCCGGCCCCTTGGCGCACCACACCAAACAGCTCGCCCAGATTACCGCTGCGTGCCGTCAGCTCCGCCCGCAACTCGGCCAACTGCTCACTCTGGGTTTTGAATTTCGCATCCAGTTGATCGGCGCGGGCCTGCGCCTGCGCCAGCCGCGTGCGCATCTCATTCAGTCGCTGTTGCCGCTGATCACGTTCGCGCAAAAAGCGCTGCTCGCGGGCCTGCATCGCCGCCAGTTCAGCGCTGCGGGTATCGCGAATGCTCTGCAGCAACGCGTCCTTATCCAGTGCCTGAGCCTGCGCCAGCGGCGCCAGGCTGCACAGCAACACCAATGGAGCCAGCCACTTCATGGGGCCACCTCCGTACTGACCACCGGCATGGGCAAACGCAGCAGTTGCGGCGTCTGCTCGCTGCGGGCAATCGCCATGCCCTGATCCAGCGCCCGACGGTAGCTGGACGGCAGCGCCTGCCACTGCTGCCGGGACACGTCCCAATAGCCCTGCTGCTGCCGATCCAGACTCTGATAGAACAACATCAGTCGACCAATCCGCAGAAACTCCACCACGCGCTGCTGATCACCATTACCCAGCGAGCCGCGCCAGGCTTCAAGGGTACGGCCGTAGTCGCTTTCGATCTGATAGGCCTCCAACACCCGACGGTACAGCTCGGCGATACTGACCTCCGGATCGGTCAGCAAGGCCTGCAGGCGCGCCACGCGATCCTGCCGCTCGTCCAATAGAAAGGGCAGGTCAAGGGCGATGAACGACTCGAGCGAGTCGACCATGCGGGTAATCAGGGGCACCATCTCACGCTGGGTGTCTGCAACACTGTCGAGTTGCTGCTGCAAACTGCCAAGCTCTTCGGCCTGCGCAACCACCAGTTGCTGCATCCGCTCGCTGTAGTCTGTCAGCGCCTCGGCCTGTGCGCTGGCCTGCAAATACTCACTGAGCGCTGCGCGGCTAGCGTCGTCCAGCTGGTCAATCCGTTGCTGCGCTGCTACCGCTTCGCCGGTCAGCGCCTCGCTCTGCTGCTGCGCCTGCTCCAGCGACTGCTCGGCGTGCAGACTCGGTGGCAGCATCAACAACAGCGCCGTCAGCCATACTGGTTTCATCCCTCTCCCCTCAACACTCGCTGGCACCGCCAGCCGGACATAAGAGCCACATTGTCTTTGCTGTGCTCTACATGAGCAACCACAGCCGCGATCGCATCGCTGCGGCAGCCTGCCGCACCCGTTCCCGCCCGCACCTTGCTCCAGATCAATAGTCCATCGCCGCCATGCTCGTAAAGTGGCACCTGTCCAACACACTAGGAGACAGAACATGTCAGCTTTCGCATCCCGTCTTGGCCTTGCAGCCCTCTTTGCTCCCGCACTGCTGGCCGTTTCGGTTACCGCTCAGGCCCACCAGGCAGGCGACATCATCGTCCGCGCCGGTGCTATCACTGTTGATCCTCATGAAGATAGCTCTGGCATCAAGGCAGGCGGCGCCGATCTGGGCGGGAAGGCTACTCTCGACAGCGACACTCAACTGGGTCTGAACTTCGCATACATGCTGACTGACCATGTGGGCCTTGAACTGCTCGCAGCAACCCCCTTTAGCCATGACGTTGGCGTTGCAGGCTCCCCCGCAGGCGTCGACGCATTGAACGGAAAACTGGGTTCACTCAAGCACCTGCCGCCAACACTGAGCGCCGTCTGGTACCCGATGGATAGCAGCGCCGCCTTCCAACCGTACGTTGGCGCTGGCGTCAACTTCACCTGGATCTTCGACGAAGAACTGAGCAGTTCCGCCGAAGCAAAAGGCTTCGACGGCCTGAGCCTCGACAACTCCTGGGGCCTTTCAGCCCAAGTAGGCTTTGACTACATGCTGACCGAGAGCGTCATGCTGAACGCCCAAGCGCGCTACATTGACATCGAAACTACTGGTTACACCAACCTTAACGGCGTTGGTCGCCTGAAAGTTGACGTCGACGTTGACCCCTTCGTTTACATGGTCGGCCTGGGTTACAAGTTCTAACCCACCTCACCACACTCACGGCTGCACTTCCCCTTGGGGTCCTCGTGACCTCAGGGGGCTTTTTCGTTAAGCAGCTCAGGTAAACCAATACGCCAGGTGCGCGGCTTGATGCCAAAGGCATAGAGCAACCGCCGCCCGCTCAGCACAGCGTTACGCGGCTCCACAGCGGCAGCCGGTTGCGACTCGAAGGCAACAGGCTCTATTCCGGGCTCACGCTCAATGCGACCACTGGATACCAGCTCCTGAGCCAGGGTCCGTGCAAAGCTGATCCAGCTGGCCATCTCACCGCTAGCGTAGTGATAACAGCCATACAGCTCCGCATTGCAGTCCAGCTGCTTGAGCGCACTCAGCACCACTCGGGCGGAGTCCGCCACAGTCGTTGGATTACCGCGCCACTCCTCGGCAAGCACGACCGCCTGCTCACTGCACAGCTGACCAATCAGCCGTTGCAGCATGCCGCCTTCCGACGTATCCAGAACCCAGCTGAAACGCAGTAGCAGATAACGCCGGCAGCGTTGCTCCAGCATGGCATCCAGCGCCGCCTGCTGCTCACCGTGCAGACCGATCGGCTGCAGTGGGTCCTTCTCGGTGTAGGGTTGCCCCTTGCTGCCGTCGAAGACGCGGGTGTTGGATAGCATGCACAACAGCACGTCGCGCTGTTCGCACTGCGCAATCAGCTGCTCAGCGAACCGGCTGTGCTGCGCCAGGGCATCGGCAGCCGGCGCCAGCACCTGAAACTGTTGATGGTAAAAAGAGAGGTCGACAACCGCGTCCGGGTTCAGGGCATCCAGCCATCCGGCGATGTCCGCGGGTTGCCATTGTGCCGGCTCATCATCCAGTGTGAGAAATTCGATATCTTCCGCTGCCGCCTGCACATTCAGTGCGCGTCCGAGGAGTGACGACTTGCCCAGCAGCAACACCCGCATCCGCATGCTTTGATGACCCTTGAACCTGATAACCCTAGACAGCCTGTATTGTGCAGTCTCGGGCGAATTACGTCACCTGTCGAATTCGGCAAGCACTGACGGGCTCGTCGCATCCCAGGTAAGCACGCAAACGTGCATCGCAACGTAGCAGAAGCATGCTTGAGCGCTCACACTTCAGGATACCGACACCGATCCGGAGCGTCGGGAGGTATGTGGAACGGACCGCGCTTGCTCAGGTATAGGTAACCAGGTCACGGTGCTGCAGGCCGTCGAGATGCGGCACACTGTTGAAGCTGCTCAGGCGCATATTGTGCTGATTGAATACGCACTGAATGATCGCCGTGTTCTTGGTCTGCAGATTCAGCTCGACCATAGAGCGGCTGGGCGCCTCCAGCAACTGCCGTACCAGCATGGCAATAGCCCCACCTGAGCTGACGGCCAGTACCTTGCTGCCCTTGTAGCTAGCCATGATGTGCTCGCGCACGCTGAGAATGCGATCTTCAAAGCTCGCCCAGGTTTCCGGCAAATCGCCCTGCAGCTCCCCTTCCGACCAGAGCACGATGCCCTGTTTCAAGCGTTTGAAGAAGTCAGCCACGGTGGGTTTTTCCGGCAGTGCCTGCTCAGGGTGCTGGGCTAGGAAGGCGTGCAGAATGGAGTGGAAGTCGAACTCATTCAGTTCCGGAAAGACCTGAAAGCCGCTGGCTTCGATGCCCATGCCCGCGCAGATACCTTCAGCCGTCTCGCGATGACGCACCATATCGCCGGTCAGAATGTGATCAAACTGCAGCTGCTGGGTGGCGAAGTATTCGCCCAGCATGCGCGCCTGCTGATGGCCCTTGGGTGACAGCTGATCGTAGTTGTCGCTGCCGAACGAGGCCTGACCGTGACGAACGAAGTACACCTCTGACATGTTGCTCTCTCTGTGCTGGAGTGATTGGGCAACCCGCTGCCCGGCATCATCAGCGATACAGGACCTTTCACGAGCCATAAAAAAACCCGGCAGACCGGGGATACGAGGATCCTAGGTCATGCCGGGTTGCGGCGACAGCTACATTCTAGAACGGAATGTCATCATCAAAGCTGTCGTAATCCGGTGCCGACTGCTGCGGTGCAGCCTGTTGCGGCTGCGCTGCGGCCTGCGGTTGAGCGGCCGGACGCTGCGGACGGGACTGCCCCATACCCTGCTCACCACCACCTTGACGGCTATCGAGCAGCTGCATCTGGCCGCCCATATCAACCACAACCTCGGTGGTGTAACGCTTGACGCCGTCCTTCTCCCACTCGCGGGTCTGCAGGCGACCTTCAACGTACAGCTTGGAGCCCTTGCGTGCGTACTCGCCAACCACCTCGGCGATACGACCGAAAAACACCACGCGGTGCCATTCGGTACGCTCCTGCATCTGGCCGGTCTGCTTGTCCTTCCAGCTGTCAGTGGTTGCCAGGGTGACGTTGGCGACCGCGTTGCCGTTAGGCAAATAACGCACTTCCGGATCACCACCGACATTACCGATCAAAATTACCTTGTTGACGCCTCTGGCCATTCCATTCTCCTGACTATGCCTGGGTGATCAAACGGGTGCTGCGACCCGATCCAACGCTTCACGATCCAGCAGTTTGCTGTCGACTTTCAAGTAGGCAGCCGATTCGTCGGCAACAATCACGACGTCGGTCACACCTGCAACAGCAAGCAGGCTGGCGGCCAGGCCGGCGTCCTTGATGCGATCAGGGGACACGGCCAGCCGATAACTGGTTTCGTAAGGCGGTTCGCGCATGGTAACACCAATAGCCAGCCACGACAGCGCCAGTAGCGCGCATCCGACGAATACCCCGCTCAAGCCAAAATGCGCAAACAACCAGCCGCCGAACATGCCGCCCAGCGCCGCACCAGCAAACTGACTGGTGGAATAGACGCCCATGGCCGTCCCCTTGCCACCGGCCGGTGCAATCTTGCTCAGCAGCGACGGCAGTGTCGCTTCCAGCAGATTAAATCCGACAAAAAATACGATGATGCAAGTGACCAGCCACGGCAGCGAATGCTCGGCCAGCCAGAACAGCGGCTGCACCACTGCCAGCAGCGCAACCGCGCCGAGCAACACGCGCTTCATCTGACGCTGGCGCTCTGCATAGATGATAAACGGCACCATGCCGAAGAAAGACAGCAGCAACGCCGCCAGATAGACCCACCAGTGCTCTTCCTTCGGCAGACCAGCCTCCTGCTGCAGCGCCAACGGAATCGCCAGAAAGGTCGCCATCAGAATCGCGTGCAGGCAAGCGATGCCGTAGTTCAGACGCAACAACTCGGGATTACTGAGAGCCGGCCACAAGGCGCCGCGGACGATACCAGCGTCCCGATGGCGCAGCGTTTGCTGCGGGGTTGGCACAACCAGCAGCACCAACACGATACCAACCAGCGCCAGAGCAGATGTCGACATGAACACCCCACCTAGTCCGGCGATCCGCGCCACGACCGGTCCAGCCACCATCGCCACGGCGAAAGCCAAACCGATGCTCATGCCGATCATCGCCATTGCTTTAGTCCGATGCTGTTCACGCGTCGAGTCGGCCACCAACGCCATCACCGCGGCGGCAATAGCCCCGGCACCCTGCAGGATGCGTCCGGCGATGACCTGTTGAATGCTCTCGGCACCGGCGGCAAGCAGGCCGCCAGCAGCAAACAACAGCAGCCCGAAGACAATCACCGGCTTGCGCCCGATCCGGTCGGACAACATGCCAAAGGGAATTTGCAGAAAGGCCTGCGTCAGGCCGTAGGCACCAATTGCCATGCCAATCAGCAGCGGCGTGGCGCCGTCCAGCTGCTGACCATAGGTAGCCAGCACCGGCAAGACCATGAACAGGCCCAGCATGCGGAAGGCAAAGACCAGCGCCAGCGATACCGAGGCGCGGCGTTCCTGCGGACTCATGGAGTCAACCTGATGCATGACAGCTCCGGATAAAAGCGCGGATTTTATCATGCCTTTCCCGTCATCGGGACGGCCATCCCGCGAGAGTGCTGCCCACTGTGCGACTTTGCCGCCAGACCGGCACAGGCCGTATACTTGTCCGCTTTGTCGGCTGCGAGGTGAGAGTACTGTGGATACGATCCAGATACGTGGTGCGCGCACGCACAACCTGAAGAACGTCGACCTTGATCTGCCACGCGACAAGCTGATCGTGATCACCGGCCTGTCCGGCTCAGGCAAGTCCTCGCTGGCGTTTGATACGCTCTACGCAGAAGGCCAGCGCCGTTACGTTGAGTCGTTGTCCGCCTATGCCCGGCAGTTCCTGTCGATGATGGAGAAGCCCGACGTCGACCACATCGAAGGCCTCTCGCCCGCCATCTCGATCGAGCAGAAGTCCACCTCGCACAACCCGCGCTCCACCGTGGGTACCATCACCGAAATCTACGACTACCTGCGCCTGCTGTTCGCCCGCGTCGGCACGCCGATGTGCCCAGACCACAACCTGCCGCTGGCCGCCCAAACCATCAGCCAGATGGTTGACCAGGTGCTGGCAATGCCGGAGGGCAGCAAGCTGATGCTGCTGGCACCGGTCATGCGCGAGCGCAAGGGCGAACACTTGGCGCTGATCGACGAGTTACGCGCTCAGGGTTTCGTTCGCGCCCGCATCGACGGCCGTATCCACGAGCTGGACGAAGCCCCGGCGCTGGACAAGAAACGCAAGCACACCATTGAAGTGGTTGTTGACCGCTTCAAGGTCCGCGCCGACCTGCAGCAGCGGCTGGCCGAGTCATTCGAGACCGCCATCAGCCTGGCCGACGGCATTGCGATCATCGCGCCGATGGAAGGCGAGGAAGGCGAGGAAGTTACCTTCAGCGCACGCTTTGCCTGCCCGGAATGCGGCCACTCGATCAGCGAGCTCGAACCGCGCCTGTTCTCCTTCAATAACCCGGCCGGTGCCTGCCCCGGCTGCGACGGCCTGGGCGTGAAGCAGTTCTTCGACGCCCGCCGCCTGGTCAACGGCGAACTGACCCTGGCCGAGGGTGCCATCCGCGGCTGGGACCGCCGCAACGTCTACTATTTCCAGATGCTCAGCTCGCTGGCTGAGCATTACGGCATCGATCTCGACCAGCCGTTTGAAAAGCTGCAGGAGCCACACCGCAAGCTGGTGCTCAGCGGTACCGGCAAGGAAAACGTCCCCTTCCGCTACCTCAACGATCGCGGCGACGTCGTGCGCCGCGAGCATCCGTTCGAGGGCATCCTGCCAAATCTGGAGCGCCGCTACCGGGAGACCGAGTCCCAAAGCGTACGCGAGGAACTGGCCAAGTACCTGAGCACCCAGCCGTGCCCCGACTGCCATGGCACCCGCCTGCGTCGCGAAGCGCGCCACGTGATGATTGATGGTCGCAACCTGCCTGGGGTAACCACCCTGCCGGTCGGCAGCGCCGCCGAGTACTTCGAACAACTGACGCTGGAAGGCAGCCGCGGCGAGATCGCCGAGAAGATCCTCAAGGAAATTCGTGCGCGCCTGATGTTTCTGGTCAACGTCGGCCTCGACTATCTGACCCTGGACCGCAGTGCCGACACCCTGTCCGGCGGCGAAGCGCAGCGCATTCGCCTGGCCAGCCAGATTGGCGCCGGCCTGGTTGGCGTCATGTACATCCTCGACGAACCCTCTATCGGCCTGCACCAGCGCGACAATGAGCGCCTGCTCGCCACCCTGGTGCACCTGCGCGACCTCGGCAACACCGTGATCGTGGTCGAGCACGATGAAGACGCGATCCGCTTGGCCGACTATGTCGTCGATATCGGCCCCGGGGCAGGCGTACACGGCGGCCAAGTGGTATCCCGCGGCACCCCGCAGGAAGTGATGGACGACCCAGCCTCACTGACCGGCAAGTACCTGTCCGGCAAGGTGAAGATTGCCGTGCCGCCCGAGCGCACGCCATTGCGTA
This sequence comes from Halopseudomonas sp., assembly GCF_038130085.1. Classification (NCBI taxonomy): domain Bacteria; kingdom Pseudomonadati; phylum Pseudomonadota; class Gammaproteobacteria; order Pseudomonadales; family Pseudomonadaceae; genus Halopseudomonas; species Halopseudomonas sp. The sequence goes on from NZ_JAYPMU010000023.1 coordinate 34,779, forward strand.
AGGAGTGGCTGCGCCTCAAAGGCGCCTGCGGCAACAACTTGCAGAAGGTCAATCTGGAGATTCCGGTCGGCCTGCTGACCTGCGTGACCGGCGTATCCGGCTCGGGTAAATCCACCCTGATCAACAACACCCTGTTCCCGATCACCGCTACCGCGCTGAACGGAGCAACCACGCTGGAAACTGCGCCCTACGACAGCTTCGACGGCCTGCAGCATCTGGATAAGGTGGTCGACATCGACCAGAGCCCGATCGGCCGCACGCCGCGCTCTAACCCGGCCACCTACACCGGCCTGTTCACGCCTATTCGCGACCTGTTCGCCGGCACCCAGGAAGCACGCTCGCGCGGCTACAAGGCCGGACGGTTCTCGTTCAACGTCAAGGGTGGGCGCTGTGAGGCCTGTCAGGGCGATGGCCTGATCAAGGTCGAAATGCATTTTCTGCCTGACATCTACGTGCCCTGTGACGTGTGCAAGAGCAAGCGCTATAACCGCGAAACACTGGAGATCAAGTACAAGGGCAAGAGCATCCACGAGGTTCTGGAAATGACCATCGAGGAAGCCCGCGAGTTCTTCGATGCGGTACCGGCAATCGCCCGCAAGCTGCAAACGCTGATTGATGTAGGCCTGTCCTATATCCGCCTTGGCCAGTCGGCTACCACGCTGTCAGGCGGTGAAGCGCAACGGGTCAAACTGGCCCGCGAACTGTCCAAGCGCGATACCGGGAAAACACTCTACATTCTCGACGAGCCGACTACCGGCCTGCACTTCGCCGATATTCAGCAGCTGCTCGACGTGCTGCACCGCCTGCGCGATCACGGTAACACCGTGGTCGTCATCGAGCACAACCTGGACGTGATCAAGACCGCCGACTGGATCGTCGATCTCGGCCCGGAAGGCGGCTCACGCGGTGGTCAGATCATCGCCACGGGTACGCCAGAACAGGTGGCAGCCGAGCCGGCATCGCATACCGGCCGCTTCCTCGGCCCGCTACTGGAGCGGGATCGCGCCTGACCCTACAGCTGAAAGTGCGCGACGAGCTGCAACTGGCTGCCAGCCATCCGTTGCAGCCGCTCGCCGCAATCACGAGTATGAACCGCGGTGTCGCGGTTCTCGCCCGTCATGTCTTGCAGCTGGTGCATATGCTCATTGACCTCGGCCGTGGTGGTAGCCTGCTGCTCCGCAGCAGTCGCAATCTGGAACGCCAGACTTTGTACCGAGTGCAGCGCTCCGTCCAGCTCCCCCAGCCGATCCAGCACGACCTGCGTTTCCTGCTCCAACGCCTGCGCCTGACTCGACGCTGACTGCATGCGCTCCAGCGCCTGCAATGAGGAATGGTCCAGCGCTCCGACAATAGCCACTACTTCCTCAGTCGCGGTGCGGGTACGCAGAGCCAGCTGACGTACTTCGTCAGCAACTACCGCAAAGCCCCTGCCCTGCTCTCCCGCGCGTGCCGCTTCAATCGCCGCATTCAGTGCGAGCAAATTGGTCTGTTCAGCAATGCCGTTGATGACCTGCAAAACAGCACTGATCTGACGACTGTCGTCCGCTAGGGTATGTACCACAGCGTCAGCACCGCGCAGGCCGCCAAGCAGCTGATCCTGACGATTGATCATGTCTTTGAGCGTCTGCTGCATCAGCGAAAATGCGTTTCGGGCACTGGCAGTACTCTCCGCGCTCCCCGCGGCGGACCGGGCAATTTCCTGCACCGTCGCTGCCATCTCATCGACCGCGCTGACGACCATCTCGACCGCCTGCTGCTGTTGCTCAAGCCTAGCGCTGGTGCGGCCAGCCGCATCCAGAATGTCGTCGCTGGCCACTCCAACCGCTTCGCTGGAGCTACGCAACTGCTGAACGACCTCGCGCCAGGCCGAGGCCATTTCGTTCAACGCCTGGAGCAAGCCGTCGCCACGACGTCCCTGACCATTCGTTACCAGCTCACCCTGAGCAAGACGCTTGGCCAGTTTTACCATCGCCAACGGCTCGCCCCCAAGCGGCCGCATCACACTGCGACTGACCAAGAGCGTCGCGAGCATCACGGCCACAACCGTTGCAACACCCAACAAAAGAACCTGCCACATCAACGCCGTGACCGGTGCGAACGCCTGCTGAGCGTTAACCTCTGCGATCAACGCCCAGGTGCGCCCGTCCAGCTCCAGAGGCGCGAACGCCTTGAGGGCAGGCTCGCCATCAAGCCCCGGCTCCTGAGACTGTCCGGCTTCGCCACCAAGTGCGCGCTGGAGCGCATCGCCCGAAACACTGACGCCGGATTCGCCTGCTCTGGCCACGCGCAGGTCGCTAAAGCGCACAGAGTCGGAACGGAGCAATCCGTCGGCACCCACCAGATAGGTCTCGCCGTTATCGCCTAGCCCCTGCCGCGAATGCATGACCTCGTTGAGCGAATCCAGCGGCAACTCCAATACAAGCAAGGCCTGAAATTCACCATCGACCCCAACGGGCGCCACCAGATACTGCACCGGCAGCCCGGTAGACGGCTGTACGACTAGATCACCCAGATGGACACGCCGGTCATCAATGCCCTGCGCCACTATGCGCCCCAAGGGCGTGTCAGACCACTGCCCGGCGGTCACCTGCGCAAGATAGTCAGGCCCTCGCGCGACACTGAAGAACACTTTCCCATCGGTCGTTACAAGCTTGAGATCGCTGTAACCGTAGGTAGCGATGAAGTGCTCAAACGTCGGCTTGTCGTAACTCGTGGCACTCACCAGCGCGACAGCATCGAGACCTGCATAGCTGTTGCTGAGATTCCGGCTAAGAGTTTCGAGCTGGTTACGGCGCTCGGTCCAATTGGCCTGGAGCTGCCGTTGTTTAATGCTGGTAACTGCCTGCAGGGTGTTCATAGTCTGATCACGAAGCGCACTGCTAGCTTGAAGATAGACCGTGGCCGCCATGACAAGCACGGGAACCAGCCCGATCAGCAGATAGGTGGCGGCAAGTTTGAAACGCAGGGACATGGGAAACGGCTCCGCAAAAATGGACGCAGAGCAGCAAGCAAGAATCGTGCAACTTTATTTACAGACGTAAAACATCTTAAACCCTGGCGGCAACTGGCCATCGCAGCAGATCGCAGCTGGGTAACTGCACCCGCAAGGGGCGGCGAAGCCACCAACGCCCCAACAAGCACCAAATCGCGGACACAAAAAAACCGGCCGAAGCCGGTTCTTTTGTAGAGCCTGATACTTACTCTTCAGCTGCAGCCGCTTCAGGGCGGTCAACCAGCTCAACGTAAGCCATCGGGGCAGCATCGCCAGCGCGGAAGCCGCACTTCAGGATGCGAACGTAGCCACCCGGACGGGTCGCGTAACGCTTGCCCAGATCGTTGAACAGTTTGCCCACTGCAGACTTGCTGCGAGTACGGTCAAACGCCAGACGACGATTGGCAACGGTGTCTTCCTTGGCCAGGGTGATCAGCGGCTCGGCAACGCGACGCAGCTCCTTGGCTTTCGGCAGAGTAGTTTTGATCAGTTCATTCTCGAACAACGACACAGCCATGTTCTGGAACATAGCCTTGCGGTGTGCGCTGGTCCGACTCAGGTGACGACCACTTTTACGATGACGCATCTCTCAATTCCTCGGTGTCGAGACGATCAGGCCGAAACCTTATCGTCCTTCTTCAAGCTTGCAGGCGGCCAGTTGTCCAAACGCATACCCAGAGACAGACCACGAGAGGCCAGAACGTCTTTGATCTCGGTCAGAGACTTCTTGCCCAGGTTCGGGGTCTTCAGCAGCTCTACTTCGGTACGCTGGATCAGATCGCCAATGTAATAGATATTTTCAGCCTTCAGGCAGTTGGCCGAACGGACAGTCAGCTCAAGATCGTCCACCGGGCGCAGCAGAATCGGGTCAATCTCATCTTCCTGCTGCTCTACCACCGGCTCCTGGTCACCCTTCAGATCAACGAAGGCAGCCAGTTGCTGTTGGAGAATGGTTGCAGCGCGACGAATCGCCTCTTCCGGGTCCAGGGTACCGTTGGTCTCGAGATCGATGACCAGCTTGTCCAGGTTGGTACGCTGCTCAACACGCGCACTTTCAACCACGTACGCAACGCGGCGCACGGGGGTGTAAGTGGCGTCCAGCTGCAGACGACCGATAGAGCGAGTCTCGTCCTCATCGGACTGACGCGCGTCGGCCGGCTCATAACCACGACCACGAGCTACGGTGAGCTTCATGTTCAGTTCGCCATTGTCGGACAGCGTGGCAATCACGTGTTCCGGGTTGACGATTTCGACTTCGTGGTCCAGCTGGATGTCAGCGGCAGTAACAACGCCCGGGCCTTTCTTGGAAAGGTTCAGGGTTACCTGGTCGCGACCGTGCATGTTGATCGCCAACCCTTTCAGGTTGAGCAGGATCTCGATGACGTCTTCCTGAACGCCTTCGATGGCGCTGTACTCGTGCAGCACGCCGTCGATTTCGGCCTCTACCACGGCACAGCCGGGCATGGACGAGAGCAGAATGCGACGAAGCGCATTGCCCAGGGTGTGACCGAAACCACGCTCCAGCGGCTCAAGAGTGATCTTGGCGCGCGTGGGCGAAGTTTCCTGAACGTCAATGTGACGCGGAGTTAGAAACTCGGTAACCGAACTCTGCATGTGGGGCACCTTTATGCTGTCTGTCGCTTACTTGGAGTACAGCTCGACGATCAGGTTTTCGTTGATGTCGGCGTACAGGTCGCTGCGTGCAGGCAGGGCTTTGAAGACACCTTCTTTCTTGCCGGCGTCTACTTCAACCCACTCCGCACCACCGCGCTGAGCAGCCTGTTCCAGAGCGCTGTTGATGCGCAGCTGGTTCTTGGCCTTTTCACGGACAGCAACTACGTCACCCGGGGAAACCAGGTAAGACGCGATATTGACAGTCTTGCCATTAACGCTGATGGACTTGTGAGATACCAGCTGACGTGCTTCAGCGCGAGTAGCACCAAAACCCATGCGGTATACAACGTTGTCCAGACGACGCTCGAGCAGTTGCAGCAGGTTCTCACCGGTAGCGCCCTTCAGACGGGCAGCTTCCTTGTAATAGTTGCGGAACTGACGCTCAAGAACGCCATACATACGACGGACCTTCTGCTTCTCGCGCAGCTGAGTACCGTATTCTGAAAGACGACCGCGGCGCTGACCGTGAACACCCGGAGGCGTTTCCAGTTTGCACTTAGAGTCGAGAGCGCGCACGCCGCTTTTCAGGAACAGGTCAGTACCTTCGCGACGAGACAGCTTGCACTTGGGACCAATATAACGAGCCATTTTACCGTCTCCTGATTAAACGCGACGCTTCTTGGGCGGGCGGCAGCCGTTGTGGGGAATAGGGGTGACATCGGTGATGCTGCTGATCTTGTAACCACAAGCATTCAGCGCACGAACTGCCGACTCACGACCCGGGCCGGGGCCTTTAACGCAAACGTCGAGGTTCTTCAGGCCATACTCAAGAGCAGCCTGACCGGCGCGCTCAGCAGCTACCTGGGCAGCGAACGGAGTGCTCTTACGGGAACCACGGAAGCCGGAGCCGCCGGAAGTTGCCCAGCTCAGGGCGTTACCCTGACGGTCAGTGATGGTGATGATGGTGTTATTGAAAGACGCGTGGATGTGGGCAACCCCATCAACGACTGTCTTTTTTACTTTTTTACGTACACGAGCAGCTGGCTTAGCCATATCTGTAGATTCCCTCGCAATTACTTACGGATCGGCTTGCGCGGACCCTTACGGGTGCGGGCATTGGTCTTGGTGCGCTGACCGTGGACCGGGAGGCCACGACGGTGACGCAGGCCACGATAGCAGCCGAGATCCATGAGGCGCTTGACGTTCATGTTGATCGCGCGGCGCAGATCGCCTTCAGTAGTGCTCTTGGCGACTTCATTGCGCAGGGTATCAATCTGCTCTTCACTCAGATCCTTGATCTTGACACTGGGCGCAATGCCAGTGGCGGCACAGATCTGTTGTGCCTTGGTCTGACCGATACCAAAGATATAGGTCAGAGAGATAACAGTGTGTTTGTTATCCGGGATGTTGACGCCTGCAATACGGGCCATCCAATTTACTCCGTCTGACAGCTACCTGACTCAACCCAAAGAGGTTGCTCGAAAAAGGGTGCGGTAGGGTAGCGCTAACAAAAACAAAATTCAACCACCTGACCAAAATTTGGCCAGGTGGCGGTTATCCTGAGACGTAGTCTTAATTCAGAACCGGGAATTAACCCTGGCGCTGCTTATGACGGGGCTCAGCACTGCAAATTACACGTACGCAACCGTTGCGACGGATAACCTTGCAGTTACGGCAAAGCTTCTTGACTGATGCTGCAACTTTCATAGCCGACTCCTATAACCCGAATACTCAGCGGATCATGCCGCTGCCGTAACCTTTCAGGTTAGATTTCTTCAAAAGAGACTCGTACTGCTGAGAAACGAGGTGCGATTGTACTTGGGACATGAAGTCCATAACAACCACTACAACGATCAACAGTGAAGTCCCACCCAGGTAGAAGGGCACATTCGCCGATACCACCAGGAACTGCGGCAACAAACAGACCGCGGTCATATACAGAGCACCGAACAGAGTGAGACGAGTCAGCACGCTATCAATGTAACGAGCCGATTGCTCACCGGGACGAATGCCCGGAATGAACGCACCGGACTTCTTGAGGTTTTCCGCAACATCCTTGGGGTTGAACATCAACGCTGTATAGAAGAAGCAGAAGAAAATGATCCCTGCACTAAACAGAATGATATTCAGCGGCTTACCCGGTCCAATAGCCTGAGCCAGAGTCTGCAGCCACTCCATGTTGTCGCCCTGGGCGAACCAGGTACCCAGCGACGCCGGGAACAACAGGATACTGCTGGCAAAGATCGCCGGAATCACACCCGCCATGTTGACCTTGAGGGGCAAATGACTGGTCTGTGCGGCAAACACCTTGCGACCTTGCTGACGCTTGGCATAGTTGACCGTGATCCTGCGCTGGCCACGCTCGACGAATACGACGAACGCGATCATGGCGATAGCAACGAGGCCAACGCCAATAAGCGCGAAGATGTTGATGGTGCCCAAACGAGCACCTTCAAAGGACTGACCAATGGCTGCCGGCAAACCGGCAACAATGCCGGCGAAGATCAGCATCGAGATGCCGTTACCGACACCCCGCTCGGTGATCTGTTCACCGAGCCACATCATGAACATCGCACCAGCAACAAAGGTCGTAACCGCTACAAAATAGAAGCTAAACCCTGTGTCGAACGCAACGCCCTGACTAGCCAGACCAACGGACATACCGATGGCTTGAATAAAGGCCAGTACCAGCGTCAGATAACGCGTGTACTGACTGATCTTCCGGCGACCGGACTCCCCTTCCTTCTTCAACTGCTCCAGCGACGGCGTAACCGCCGTCATCAGCTGCATGATGATGGATGCAGAGATGTACGGCATGATGCCCAGAGCGAAAATACTCATCCGCTCCAGAGCACCGCCAGAGAACATGTTGAACAGGCTAAGGATCGTCTCTGAATTCTGATTGAACAGATCGGCCAGACGATCAGGGTTTATCCCGGGAACCGGAATATGCGCCCCGATACGGTAAACGATGATCGCGAGGAACAGAAAGCGCAGGCGCCCCCAGAGTTCACTCAAGCCACCTTGATTCATTCCAGAAAGAGCGCCTTGCTTAGCCATTTAGTCCTCGATCTTGCCACCAGCTGCTTCGATCGCTGCACGAGCACCCTTGGTGACGGCCAGACCTTTGACGGTAACCGCTTTGGTTACGTCGCCGGACAGGACGATCTTGGCTCGTACAAACTTGTTGCCAATTACGTTGGCATCTTTCAGCGCCTGCAGGTCAATGACCTCAGCGTCGACTGCGTTCAGTTCGCTGGTGCGAATTTCAGCAGTGACCATAGCCAGTTTGGAAGTGAAGCCAAACTTCGGCAGACGACGGTGCAGCGGCTGCTGACCACCCTCGAAACCGGGGGCAACGGTGCCACCGGAACGCGAGGTCAGACCCTTGTGACCGCGGCCAGCGGTCTTACCCAGACCGCTACCGATACCACGACCGACGCGCAGCTTTTCACGGCGTGCACCCGGCGCGGAACGCAGATCATTCAGTTTCATGTCTTATTCCTCTACCCGAACCATGTAGGAGACCTTATTGATCATCCCACGAACCGACGGAGTGTCTTCGACTTCGACGGTGTGGCCGATGCGGCGCAGACCCAGACCTTTAACGCAGGCCTGGTGCTTCGGCAGACGACCAGCGACGCTCTTGAACAGAGTCACCTTGATTTTTGCGTTTGCCATGTCCGCTTACCCCGTGATGTCTTCGACGGTCTTGCCGCGCTTGGCCGCTACAGACTCGGGAGACTGCATCGACTTCAGGCCCTTATAGGTAGCCTGAACGACGTTGACCGGGTTGGTGGAGCCGTAACACTTGGCCAGTACGTTGTGTACACCAGCCGCTTCCAGAACGGCGCGCATTGCACCGCCGGCGATAACACCAGTACCTTCGGAGGCCGGCTGCATGAACACCTTGGAGGCGCCATGAGCTGCACGAACCGGGTACTGCAGAGTGGTACCGTCCAGATCAACCTGGATCATGTTACGACGAGCCGCTTCCATAGCTTTCTGGATCGCAGCAGGCACTTCACGTGCCTTGCCGCGACCGAAACCTACGCGACCTTTGCCGTCACCGACAACGGTCAGCGCAGTGAAAGCGAAGATACGGCCGCCTTTTACTACTTTGGCAACGCGGTTCACCTGGACCAGCTTCTCGATGTAACCTTCGTCGCGCTTTTGATCGAAATTAGCCATAACTCTACCCTTAGAATTCCAGCCCGCCTTCACGAGCGGCGTCGGCCAGCGCTTTTACGCGACCATGGTACTTGAAGCCGGAACGGTCGAAGGCGACCTGAGTTACACCGGCGGCCTTGGCACGCTCAGCAACCAACTGACCTACCTTCTTGGCTGCTTCCATGTTGCCGGTGTTACCAGCACGCAGTTCAGCATCCAGAGTGGAGGCGCTGGCCAGCACTTGGCTGCCATCTGCCGAGATAACCTGCGCGTACATGTGCTGCGAAGAGCGGTGCACGCAGAGACGAACGGCTTCCAGTTCGCGCAGCTTCAGGCGCGTACGGCGAGCGCGACGGAGACGAATAACTTTTTTATCGCTCATTTGCTATGCCCTACTTCTTCTTAGCTTCTTTACGACGCACTACCTCATCGGCGTAGCGTACACCCTTGCCCTTATAGGGCTCCGGACGACGGAAATCACGAATTTCCGCTGCTACTTGGCCGACCAGCTGCTTGTCGATGCCTTTGATGATGATGTCAGTCTGGCTGGGGGTTTCAGCAGAAACGCCCTCAGGCAGCTGGTAGTCGATCGGGTGGGAGTAACCCAGAGCCAGGTTCAGAACCTGACCTTTTGCCTGAGCCTTGTAACCAACACCGACCAGCTGCAGCTTGCGCTCGAAGCCTTGGCTGACGCCGATAACCATGTTGTTGACCAGGGCGCGGGTAGTACCGGCCATAGCCATGTTCAGGCTGCCGGCACGGGCTGCGAAACGCAGCTCGCCGTCTTCCTGAACCACTTCAACAGTCGGGTGCAGGTTCAGATTCAGAGTGCCCTTGGCGCCCTTGATCGACAGTTCCTGACCTTCCAGTTTTACTTCAACACCCTGCGGCAGTTTGACAGGGTTCTTAGCGACGCGAGACATCGTTGACCCCCTATCAGAATACGGTGCAGAGAACTTCGCCGCCGATACCGGCAGCGCGAGCAGCGCGATCAGTCATCACACCTTTATTGGTGGAGACGATGGAGACGCCCAGACCGCCCTTGACCTTAGGAAGCTGGTCAACGGCCTTGTACTGGCGCAGGCCGGGACGGCTTACGCGCTTGAGCTCTTCAATTACCGGCTTGCCTTCGAAGTACTTGAGTTCGATAGACAGTGTCGGCTTAACGTCGCCTACTACTTCGTAGCTTGCAACGTAGCCTTCTTCCTTAAGTACCTTGGCGACAGCCACCTTCAGCTTTGCCGAAGGCATGCTGACGCTGGACTTCTCAGCCATCTGGGCATTACGGATACGGGTCAGCATATCTGCCAACGGGTCCTGCATACTCATGGGCTATGTGCTCCTGAAACTGAGTAATAAAAGTCTGGTTTACCAGCTGGCCTTGACCAGGCCGGGAACGTCACCGCGCATTGCTGCTTCACGCAGCTTAATGCGGCTCAGACCAAACTTGCGGTATACGCCGTGCGGACGGCCGGTAACGCGGCAGCGGTTACGCTGACGGACCGGGCTAGAGTCGCGCGGCAGTTTCTGCAGGGCAACTTGAGCTGCCCAGCGATCTTCGACGGAAGCATTAACGTTGCCGATAGTCTCCTTGAGAGCTGCACGCTTAGCAGCAAACTTGGCGACCAGGCGAGCGCGCTTGGCTTCGCGGTTCTTCATACTGACTTTTGCCATTGTCCTGACTCCTAGTTACGGAACGGGAAGTTGAACGCGCGCAGCAGCGCACGACCTTCGTCGTCGGTTCGCGCAGTAGTAGTCAAGGTAATGTCCAGACCACGCAGGGCGTCGATTTTATCGTAATCGATTTCCGGGAAGATGATCTGTTCCTTGACGCCCATGCTGTAGTTGCCACGACCATCAAAGGACTTGGCATTCAGACCACGGAAGTCACGAACGCGCGGCAGGGAAATCGACAGCAGACGGTCCAGGAATTCGTACATCTGCTCGCGGCGCAGGGTAACCTTAACGCCAATCGGCCAGCCGTCACGAATCTTGAAGCCTGCAATGGACTTGCGAGCGTAGGTCACGATGCCTTTACGGCCAGTGATCTTCTCGAGGTCAGCCAGTGCGTTCTCGATGACTTTCTTGTCACCAACAGCTTCGCCAAGACCCATGTTCAGGGTGATCTTGGTGATTTTCGGCACTTCCATCGCATTCAGACCCAGTTCAGCCTGGAGTTTCGGAGCGATGGTAGTGCGATAGGTTTCTTTCAATCTCGCCATGGTAAGCACCTAGATTCTCAAGCGTCGACAGCTTTTTGGGTCGACTTGAAAATACGAACCTTCTTACCGTCTTCGACCTTGAAGCCGACGCGATCGGCTTTGTTGGTCTCGGGGTTGAAGATTGCCACGTTGGAGACGTGGATCGGCGCCTCCTTCTCAACAATACCGCCCTGAGCACCAGCCATAGGATTCGGCTTGGTGTGGCGCTTGATAATGTTGACACCGGAAACCAGCAGGCGGGCATCGTCACCAACTTTCAGGACTTTGCCACGCTTGCCCTTGTCTTTACCGGCAATGACGATTACGTCGTCGTCGCGTTTGATCTTTTGCATGACCGGGCTCCTTACAGCACTTCGGGCGCGAGGGAAACGATCTTCATGAACTGCTCGTTACGCAGCTCACGAGTCACCGGCCCAAAGATGCGGGTACCGATCGGCTCATTCTTGTTATTGAGCAGAACGGCAGCGTTGCCATCGAAACGGATCAGCGAACCGTCAGTACGGCGTACGCCGTGACGGGTACGCACGATGACCGCGTTGAGCACCTGGCCTTTCTTTACTTTGCCGCGCGGAATCGCTTCCTTCACGGTCACCTTGATGATATCGCCAATGCCGGCGTAGCGACGGTGAGAACCGCCCAGAACCTTGATACACATAACGCGACGTGCACCACTGTTGTCAGCCACATCCAGCATGGATTGAGTCTGAATCATAACTTTCTCCGACCCTTAAATAATCCGCTAAGTTGCGCGGGCTTAAACTTGCGCCGCGCGCTCGTCGATCTGAACCAGGGCCCAGCTCTTGGTTTTGGCCAAGGGGCGGGTCTCACGAATGGTCACCAGATCGCCGATGCGGCATTCGTTGTTCTCGTCGTGCGCCTTGAGCTTGGTAGAGCGCTTCACGTACTTACCGTACAGTGGGTGCTTTTCCTGACGCTCGATGAGCACAGTGATGGTTTTATCCATCTTGTCACTGACAACACGGCCAGTAACGGTACGAACTGTTTTGTTCTCGGCCATGATCAGTTACCACCTTTCTGATTGAGCACGGTCTTGACGCGAGCGATGTCGCGCTTTACCTGGTTCAGCAGATGCGTTTGACCGAGCTGACCGGTTGCTTTCTGCATGCGCAGGTTGAACTGATCGCGCAGCAGGGTGAGCAGCTGTTCGTTCAGCTGCTCAGCAGATTTTTCACGAAGTTCTGTCGCTTTCATTACATCACCGTCCGCTTAACAAAGGTGGTAGCGAGAGGCAGCTTGGCTGCGGCCAGTGCGAATGCTTCGCGGGCCAGCTCTTCGGAAACACCTTCAATCTCGTAAAGGACCTTACCCGGACGAATCTGGGCTACCCAGTACTCGACGTTACCCTTACCTTTACCCATACGTACTTCAAGAGGCTTCTTGGAGATGGGCTTGTCCGGGAAGACCCGGATCCAGATCTTACCGCCACGCTTAACGTGACGGGTCAGGGCGCGACGAGCCGCTTCAATCTGACGAGCAGTCAGACGACCACGACTTACGGCTTTGAGAGCGAACTCACCGAAGCTCACTTTGCTACCACGATGCGCCAGACCACGGTTGTGGCCGGTCATCTGCTTGCGGAACTTCGTACGCTTAGGTTGTAACATGTGCGTACCCCTTACTTAGCAGCTTTTTTCTTGGCTGCGACGGCTTTGGTTTCTTCCTGGAGACCACCAATGATCTCACCCTTGAAGATCCAAACCTTCACACCGATCACACCGTAGGTGGTGTGGGCTTCAGCCGTCGCGTAGTCAATGTCGGCACGCAGGGTGTGCAGCGGCACACGACCTTCGCGGTACCATTCGGTACGGGCGATCTCGGCGCCGCCAAGACGGCCGCTAACCTGGATCTTGATGCCCTTTGCACCGATGCGCATGGCGTTCTGTACGGCACGCTTCATGGCGCGACGGAACATCACACGACGCTCGAGCTGCTGAGCAACGCTCTGTGCTACCAGAGCACCGTCGAGTTCCGGCTTGCGGATCTCTTCGATGTTGATATGCACCGGCACGCCCATCTGGCTGGTCAGTTCCTGACGCAGCTTTTCAACGTCCTCACCCTTCTTGCCAATCACGATGCCCGGACGAGCAGTGTGAATGGTAATGCGGGCAGTCTGAGCCGGGCGCTGAATGTCAACGCGGCTGACAGAGGCACTTTTCAGTTTGTCCTGAATGTACGCACGTACCTTCAGGTCAGTGTTCAGATAGTCCGCATAGTTGCGGCCATCTGCGTACCACACCGAAGTGTGTTCTTTAACGATACCGAGGCGAATGCCTACCGGATGTACTTTCTGACCCATTTGATCGACTCCTACTTGTCAGCAACCTTGACCGTGATGTGGCAAGACCGCTTGATGATGCGATCAGCACGGCCTTTGGCACGCGGCATGATGCGCTTCAGAGAGCGACCTTCGTTGACAAACACGGTGGAGACCTTCAGGTCATCCACGTCTGCGCCATCATTGTGCTCGGCGTTGGCAATAGCCGATTCCAGCACTTTCTTGATGACGGCAGCGGCCTTCTTGTTGCTGAATGCCAGCAGGTTCAGGGCCTCATCCACCTTCTTACCGCGGATCTGGTCGGCGACCAAACGCGCTTTCTGGGCAGAGAGTCGGGCGCCCTTATGAGTAGCGGCTACTTCCATCTTCTAACCCCTTAGCGCTTGGCTTTCTTGTCTGCAGCGTGACCACGGTAGGTACGCGTAGCAGAGAATTCGCCCAACTTGTGACCGACCATGTCTTCGGTAACGATAACCGGCACATGCTGACGACCGTTGTGTACAGCGATGGTCAGACCGACCATCTGCGGCAGAATCATGGAACGGCGCGACCAGGTCTTGATCGGCTTACGGTCGTTCTTTTCTACTGCCACTTCGACCTTCTTCAACAGGTGAAGATCGATAAAAGGACCTTTCTTCAGAGAACGCGGCACTGTCGTATCCCCTCTAATTACTTGCTGCGGCGACGGACAATCATCTTGTCAGTGCGCTTGTTGGACCGAGTCTTGGCACCCTTGGTCGGGAAGCCCCACGGGGAAACCGGATGACGACCACCGGAGGTACGACCTTCACCACCACCATGCGGGTGATCTACCGGGTTCATGGCAACACCACGAACGGTCGGACGAACACCGCGCCAGCGCTTGGCACCAGCCTTACCCAGCGAGCGCAGACTGTGCTCACCGTTGGACACTTCACCCAGAGTCGCGCGGCATTCGCCGAGGACTTTGCGCATTTCGCCAGAGCGCAGACGAACGGTGACGTAGGCACCTTCGCGAGCAACCAGCTGGACAGCGGCACCGGCACTGCGAGCTACCTGAGCGCCTTTACCAGGCTTCAGCTCGATCGCGTGAATAGTGCTACCTACCGGGATATTGCGCAGCGGCAGAGTGTTACCGGCCTTGATCGGCGCATCAGCACCAGAGACCAGTTGATCGCCAGCAACAACGCCTTTCGGGGCGATGATGTAGCGACGCTCACCGTCGGCATACTTCAGCAGAGCAATATGAGCGGTACGATTCGGATCGTACTCTACGCGCTCTACTACAGCGGGGATACCGTCCTTGTTACGACGGAAGTCCACGATGCGGTAGTGCTGCTTATGACCGCCCCCACGATGACGCGTGGTGATGCGGCCGTTGTTGTTACGACCACCAGACTTGCCTTGCTTCTCTACCAGAGGTGCGTAAGGAGCACCTTTGTGCAGGTCAGCGTTAACGACCTTGACGACGAAGCGGCGGCCAGCGGAAGTAGGTTTACATTTAACAATAGCCATGATGTACCCCTGTCTTATTCAGCGCTGGCGAAGTCGATGTCTTGACCGGGCTGCAGGCTAACGTACGCCTTCTTCCAGTCATTACGCTTGCCCAGGCCGCGAACGGTTCGCTTGGTCTTGCCTTTTACATTCAAGGTCGAAACTGCCTTGACCTTGACGTTGAACAGTTGCTCAACGGCTTTCTTGATTTCCAGCTTGGTCGCAGTAGTGTCTACTTTGAACACGAACTGGTTCTGGCTGTCAGCCAGCACGGTTGCCTTCTCGGAAACATGCGGGCCAAGCAGTACTTTGAAAATGCGCTCTTGGTTCATCCCAGCATCTCCTCGAACTTCTTAACAGCAGGCACGGTGATCAGCACCTTGTCGTAAGCGATCAGGCTAACCGGGTCAGAACCTTGAACGTCGCGAACGTCGACGTGCGGCAGGTTACGCGCTGCCAGGTACAGGTTCTCGTCAACGCCGTCGGTCACGATCAGCACGTTCTGCAGATCGAGATCCTTCAGCTTGCCAGCCAGGGCCTTGGTTTTCGGTGCATCAACAGAGAAGCTCTCGACGACCACCAGACGATCCAGGCGAACCAGTTCGGACAGGATGGAGCGCATTGCACCGCGATACATCTTGCGGTTCAGCTTCTGCTCGTGATTTTGCGGACGGGCAGCAAAAGTGGTACCACCGGAACGCCAGATCGGGCTACGGATAGTACCGGCACGGGCGCGACCGGTGCCTTTCTGACGCCAGGGCTTCTTGCCACCACCGGATACGTCGGAACGGTTCTTCTGCTGCTTGGTACCCTGACGAGCACCAGCCATGTATGCAACAACGGCCTGGTGAACGAGGGTCTCGTTAAACTCGGTAGCAAAGGTCAGATCGGAAACTTCGATCGCACTTGCACCAGCTACATTCAGATTCATGGTAACTCCCCCTTAACCCTTGGCCTTGACCGCCGGGCGAACAACGACGTCGCTGCCGGTAGCGCCAGGCACGGAGCCCTTGATGAGCAGCAGATTGCGCTCAGCGTCTACGCGAACGACCTCGAGAGTCTGGACGGTTACCTGTTCGGCACCCATGTGACCAGACATCTTTTTGCCCTTGAATACACGGCCCGGGGTCTGACACTGACCGATGGAACCGGGTACACGGTGGGATACCGAGTTACCGTGAGTAGCGTCCTGGCCGCGGAAATTCCAGCGCTTGATGGTACCGGCGAAGCCTTTACCCTTGGATTGACCAGTTACATCCACCTTCTGACCGGCTTCGAACAGCGCTACAGTGAGCTCTGCCCCAGCTTCATACTGGGAACCGTCTTCGATGCGGAATTCGCAGACCTGGCGACCAGCCGCAGTACTGGCTTTGGCAAAGTGCCCAGCCATCGGCTTGGTAACGCGGTTGGCGCGACGCTCACCCACAGTGATCTGAATAGCTTGATAGCCATCAGTCTCCAGGGTTTTAACCTGAGTGACGCGGTTCGGTTCAACTTCTACAACCGTAACCGGAATGGAAACACCATCTTCAGTGAAAATGCGGGTCATACCGCATTTCCGGCCGACTAAACCAATAGTCATTTTGTAAACCTCATGAGTGCACGGGGCTATTACCCGCTATGGCCGCCCAACACAGGGCGTTACACGACCTTTAGCCCCCGTTTTGGGGCTATCAGCCGAGGCTGATCTGAACCTCAACGCCAGCGGCAAGGTCCAGCTTCATCAGCGCATCGACAGTTTTGTCGGTGGGCTGAACGATATCCAGCACCCGCTTATGGGTACGGATTTCATACTGATCGCGCGCGTCTTTGTTGACGTGCGGAGAAATCAGTACAGTAAAACGCTCTTTGCGCGTCGGCAAAGGGATCGGACCACGCACCTGAGCCCCAGTACGTTTCGCGGTATCCACGATTTCCTGGGTAGACTGATCGATCAGGCGATGGTCAAAAGCCTTCAACCGAATACGAATCTGTTGGTTCTGCATTTGACCAGAAACTCCAAGTAACTGTTTTCAGGCACACCCAACTTCAGGTACGCCTGTCCAAGGGAGGCGCAATTCTACTGATGCGCTTCCCCACTGTCAACCAAAAGACAAAAGCCCCCGCTGAGCGGGGGCTTTTTGCTTTTACTTCAGACCATCACTCGATGATCTTGGCTACCACGCCGGCACCAACGGTACGACCGCCTTCGCGGATCGCAAAGCGCAGACCGTCTTCCA
>NZ_JAYPMU010000024.1:0-51581 GCF_038130085.1 Halopseudomonas sp.
AGCTGTTGGGCAGTGACTCGTAGTCGTTGGCCGCAGCGGCGGCGCCGGCGGCGGTCAGGGTAATCTTGCCGTTGGCATCGATAGCGAAATAACCGTCGGTATTGCCGGAGACGATCTCGAAGTCGGTCACGGCGACGTCATCGCTGGCGGTGACGGTGCCGATCTCGTAGCCGTTGCTCTGATTTTCGGCGTAGGTGAAGCTCTGGTCGGCATCGATGGTCGGCGGCGTGTTGTCGGTAACAACCGGGCGATCATCGTCCAAGCCGCTAGTGGAGGTTTCTGGTGCGCCGCCGTCAAGGTTGCCGGTGTGGATGACGCTGGTGCCATCGTCGATGATGGTGGCAGTACCCGTCACCGGGGTATTTTGGCCGCTCAGGGTGGCTTGCAGGTGGAAGGTCTCTGGGCCTTCGTAGGGGGTGTCCTGTTCCGCCACGATGTTGACGCGAGCGAAGATCTTGCCATCGGCATCGAAGGTTGGCAGTTCGCTGGCGGAGTAGTCGACCCAGTCCAGACCGTCCCAGATCTGCACGGTTTGCAATTCGTTGATATTGGCGAACCCATCGACGGTACCGTTGACGCTGGAATCAAGCAGGCCAAGGGTGACGGTCTGTCCGGAGTTGCCAGTCAGCGTGAGGATGACGTAGTCGGAAGCCTCGTTGACGGTAGGGCTGCTCACGCTGAGGCCGCGATCGTCATCGAGGTTGCTGGTTGAGGTGACGGGCGTGCCGCCAGACAGGTCACCGGTGTGGATGATGCCGGTGCCGTCGTCATAGATGCTGGCGGTCCCGTAAACGGTGCTGTTGTCAGTTGCGCGGGTAACCGAGAGGGAAAACGCTTCCTGCCCTTCGAAGGTGGTGTCGTTGACCAGTGTGGTGC
Organism: Halopseudomonas sp.; assembly: GCF_038130085.1. Taxonomy (NCBI): domain Bacteria; kingdom Pseudomonadati; phylum Pseudomonadota; class Gammaproteobacteria; order Pseudomonadales; family Pseudomonadaceae; genus Halopseudomonas; species Halopseudomonas sp. Next base: position 877 of record NZ_JAYPMU010000024.1, read on the forward strand.
GGACAAGCAAGGTGCTGCCATCCATGGTCAGGTCGGTGCCCGCAACGTAGTCGACCCAGTCAAGACCGTCGAAGTATTGCAGACCCGGGCCAAAGTCTTCGCTGCCGTCCGTTGCGATGGGCGCACCGCCGTCTTCCAGCAGGGCAGAGCCTTCAACCAAATCGAGTCGAATCACCTGGCCCGCGTTGCCGCTGACGGTAAACACGGCATAGGGTGACGCTTCGTTGAGCACCAGATTATCAATGGCGATCGGCCGATCATCGTCCAGGTAATCCGGGTAGCCGGTGTCGCCCGAGTTGTTTGGCGTGAAGCTGTCGTTGTCTTCAAGGAAGATCACCCCGGTGCCATCGTCAATGATGGTCGAGGTTCCAACGGCGGCGGTACCGGCTACGTTGGTTGCAGTCAGCGTGACGGTTTCGGCGCCTTCATTCAGCGTGTCGTTGAGCACCGCGCTGCGCACCAGCAGGGCGCCGCCCGACGGGATGGCGACCTTGCCGCCGGTGTAGCTGACCCAATCGAGGCCGTCGAAGTATTCGAGGTTCGGCAGCAGGTCTAGGCCGATGCTGGCGTCCTGATCGCCAGCATCGGCGGTGTTGCCCAGCGTGAGGGTAACCAGTTGGCCCTCGGTGCCGGTGACTTCAAACAGCACGTAAGGGGATGCTTCGTTAACAGTCGAGCCGCTAACACCGACCGGCCGGTTGTCGGCTTGTACGTCAATCGACAGGTAGTCGGTATCGCTAAGCCCCTGATCGTCGACTGATACCATGCGGATGCTGTCTTCGCCGCTGAAGCCGTCATTGGGCTGGTATTCAAGCGACGCCAACATGGCCTGGATTTCAGTCAGCGAACCGGTCAGTACGAGCGGGTCAGACAGTGTGCCGGTGCCGGTGATATTCGAGGTGCCGCCAGCAGGTGTGACTGCCAGCGTGCCGAAGCCAGCCTGCAGGGTGACGCTGGTCAGGTCATTATCACCGTCATTGATGTTAACGCCGGTGATGCTCAGCGCGCCATCGTAGTCGTTCATGCTCTGGGTGGCAGGCAGGGTGTTGACCGGTGCTTCGTATACCGGGGTGACATTGACTACCAGGTCGTAGCTGCCAGTGCTCCATGCAGTACCGTCGGATACCTGGAAGCCGATGGTGCTGTAGCTATTGCCGCTCTCGCCTGCGGCCGGAGCGAAGCGCACATTACCGGCCAGAATGTCGGTGACACTGAACTCCTGATTGATTGAGACTGCGGACCAGCTGGCTCCGTTGTAGTACTCGAGCGTGCCGTTGCTGCCAAGGTCGGTGATGCGCACTGCGTCGAGTGCGTCGCCGTCCGGGTCGGAGAATACGCCAAAGTCGTCCACACCGAGCACGACGGGAGCGTCTTCAGCGGTCGTCACGCTGTCATCGGTAGCGGACGGCAGGTCGTTGCCGGGCAGTACTTCGATGGTCAGGGTGGCGCTGCCGGTTTTGGTCGAATCCGAGGTCAGGTCGGCGTTGTACAAAACGGTCGGCAGGGTGCCGCTGTAGTCTGCAGCGGGGGTAAAGCTGTAGGAGCCGTTGCTGTTGATGGTCAACGCGCCTTTACCATCAAGGGTGATGGTGCTGCCGGCATTGGCAGTCTGACCGCCCCAGGTAAAGGAGGTGACGCGGTCGACACCGGAGTCGCCTTGCAGCAACCCATTGGCGTCACCGGCGGCGACGTTCAGCGGGGTATCTTCGGCGGTCGTGACGGATTCGTTATCCATGATCACCGAGGTGGTGCCGTTGAGCAGGATGTACAGGGTAGCCGTGTCGGTGCAGCCCTGATCATCGGTCAGGGTGTAGGTGAACTGCTCGACGAAGCGCTGCCCGCTGGCCAGACCGCTGCTGGTGAGGTTATAGGTGTAGCTGCCGTCTGCATCGATGATCAGGTCGCCGTAGCGTCCGGTGACGGTCCCGGCGGTTACCCCGGATACCGTGTCAGTCGCTCCGGGTGTGGTGGAAGACGACTCGTATAAACCAACGTAGGTAGAGCCCGGGTCGTTGTTCAGCACCAGGCGCATATCCAGCGGCGGGGCGTAATCCTGCAGGGCCGTCGGATCGGTGAGTATCACGGAAAGCGAGCTTCCGGAGCCGGTAAAGCTTTCTACCAGCACGTTCTGGCCGGCCGAGGTCAACGTAATCCAACCGCCGGCACCATCAGAGACCTGAACCGCGGTGACCTGTGCCGCCTTGCTCTTGATGCTGTTGGCGTTGCCGCCGAAGTTGATCACCAGCGTGGTGGTCGAGGGCCCAGCGATCTCGGTGATTACACCAACGGATGAGTCGACATCGCTGTCGTTATCCAGCACGTTACCCGCCGTGCTGCCGTAGTTGCCGCCGCTGAGGGCGCGTTCCTGCACTGCGTCATAGTCATCCACTGCCACCGGTGCATCGTTGCTGCCGTTGATGGTGATGGTCAGGGTGCTGGTGGTGGTCACACCATCACTATTGCTGAGGGTATAGGTGAACACCTCGGTCAGGCTGCCACCGACATTCAGGGCGTCGACCTCGGCCAGCGCGTCGTTGATCGTGTAGGCGTAGGTACCGTCACTGCTCAGTACCAGCGTGCCGTACTTGCCGGCAATACTGCTGTCTGTGCTTACTGCGCTGGCGGTGTTGGCTCCGGCGTTACTGATCTGGGTGACGCTGAGACCATCCCCGCTGTCATTGGTCAGCAGGTTACCGGTACTGCCGTTACCGGCAACATCGCAGCCAGCTTCCACCGTATTCGGGTCGGTGTCGGCCCCAGCAACCGGGGCTTCGGCGACCGGCACTACGTTCACGGTCAGGGTATAGCTGGCACCACTCCAGTCGACTCCATCGCTGACCTGGAATGTCAGGGACGTGTACGGCGAGCCAGATTCATCGGCCCCGGGCACAAAGCGCACGCGGCCTGCGACCAGATCGTTGCTGCTGATTACCTGACCGCTGGTAACGGCAACCCAGGTTGAACCACTGAGGTACTGCAGCGTGCCGTCGCCGGGCAGGCTGGTGATCTTGACCGCGGAAAGGCTGTCACCGTCGGCATCGCTGAAGTCGCCGAAGTCACCCAGGCCCAAGGTGATGGGGGTGTCTTCGTCGGTCGTGACGGCATCGTCGGTCGAAATGGGTGCTTCGTTAACCTCAACCACGGTGATCGACAGCGATGCCGTCGCGGTGCCGCCGTTGCCGTCAGACACGGTGTAAGTGACGGGCGCAACCGGGCCGCTGTAGCCGGGGGCGGCGATAAAGGTGTATGAGCCATCACCGTTGATGGTCAAGGTGCCTGATGCCAGATTGACGGTATCGCCCGGGCCGTAGGCGGTGCCACCAACGGTGAAACTGGTCAGCGTCAACGGGTCGTTGTTTGGATCTGAATCATTGCTCAGCAGGTTGCCGCCGCTGCTGCTGCCCTCGCTCAGCGTAAGCAGGTCGTTCTGGGCAACGGGCCCGCTGTTGGGCACGATCAGCGAATTCATCGCGCTGTCGACGCGGTCGGAAGACGAACCTACGTTGACGATAGTGGTGCCGGAGTATGTCGACAGTCCGTCGAACCAGGCTTGATCAACCACCAGGATGAAGCCGCGGTTGTCGGTTACATCGCGGTCGCCGTCGGTATTACCGTCTGCCTGCGCCGTCGCCAGGTCAACGAAGTCTGCATCGGTCCAGAAGTAGAAACCGCGAACGATACCCTGATCCTTGATCGGGCGGCTGATCCAGCCGTACAGGGTTTCGCCGTTGATGACCACGCCGATGGCGGAGACGTCATTGCCGCTGAAGTAGCGGCTATCCACATCGTCGGTAACTTCAACGATACCGAGTGCGTCGTTAATATCGAAGTCGTGGGTGTTGGATTCCTTGCCGGCAACGGTACGGTCGGTGAGTACTTCGTAGGCGTTGGAGAAGTTGAATGCAGCGGTTTCTACCTCAAACAGGACACCGTCCAGCTCGATCGTCTTGTGGTCATATTCATAAGAGATCGCATCCATCTGCTCTTGCGACAGGGTTTGGCTGGTCAGCAGACGGGCGAAGCGTTCGCCTTCGTCGCCCGCGGTGTCGCGTGCGCCGTTGAGTTGGTAGTCGATGGCGTGGCCCATTTCTTCGACCAGGATGCGGGTGGAATCCGGCGAGTCGAACAGGCTGAACCAGTCGCGGTTGATCAGGATGGTTGAGGTGCCATCCGGACCTTCGGCCAGGAATGCGGCCAGCGAGTTGCCGAGAACGCTACTGTCGACCGACGTCACGCTGACCGAAAATGTACCTTCGGTGACTTGCTTGATCAGTTGCTCGTAGCCTTGCAGCCATTCGGCGTCAGGAGAAGACAGACCGCCGTTGAACAGGGCAAACAGCTCTTGCTGTGAATGATTCAGGATGTAATCGCTGACCAGATCCGATGCGGCTGCGGCTGAATCGACCGAATCGGCAGAGGCCCCATCAAGCTGCAGCAGTGAGTCGGCGTTGCTTCCAGTGACAGCGGCGAGCTCGGCAAGGCTGATCTGTTGGCTTTCGGTGCTGTCGTTGCTGGAGTCATCCGCTACCGTCTCAACGGCATCGATCATGCCGGCGCCGTCGAACATAAAACGTTCTTCCAGCTTATGCAGGCAATGGCGGGAGGGCGCAGTGATTGCGCTCGGCTTTACGCGGTCTGTCGACAAGATTCGACTCCTTTGGCGCAGCGGTTAATTATTGGGTCAGTGTGGCCGAGCTTTGTTAGGTACGTACTCGGTTATCGGCCTGGCTAGGAAGAAATTGATGTTATCGCTGGGGGGGACGCTGTACAGAAGGCATGGCTGCGCGGGCGCGGCGACACCCTGCGTCTGGGGATACAGAAATTTGAGCGAGCCTGTAATCAAGGCGGTCAGGTACTCAACCGCGCTGATGCGTCTGCTAATGCCAACTTGGAACATCATGATCATCAAGCTGTACTTCACCGTTTTTCTTGTTTTTTCAAAGCAGTCTTAAGGTGTGCTTAACCTGCTTTTGGGTGTTCGAGCATCAAGCGCCAGATCCATGACATGTGGCATTTCGGAGCGGCGCTGGCGTCAGTTTGCCATCATGTTTTGTGTGTGTATATAGCACAATGATGTGACGCCGAGTCGCAGCATGAACTGCTGTAGAGTTCGTGCATATCAGCACTAAGTCTTAGCCGGAGATGGGCTTGAGAGAGCGAGACTGTAATTGCAGCTCAAGCAACGATGGCAGTCGGTCGGAATGAGGGAATGTGTTGAGCACTACCCGTCCTTACACTGCTACAATCCGCGCTGAAATCACCCAAGAGGAATATGTATGGCTACCAATCGTTCCCGTCGTCTGCGCAAGAAACTCTGCGTTGATGAGTTTCAGGAGCTGGGCTTTGAGCTGAATCTGGAATTCAAGAGCGACCTGAGCATCGAGGCGATTGATGCCTTTCTCGATCAGTTCCTGAGTGAAGCAATGGACGCCAACAACCTGGATTACGTTGGCGGCGAAGGTTTTGGTCTGGTCTGCCTGGCTGAGCGTGGCTCGGTAAGCGAAGAGCAGCGTCAGGCTGTCGAGAGCTGGCTCAAGGCCCGTAGCGAACTGGCAGTCTGTGAAGTCGGCCCGCTGCAGGACGCCTGGTACCCGGACAAGCCGATCAACGCGGCAGTCTGACCAAAAAGGCCATCCACCGTGATGGCCTTTTTTGTGGGCTAGGGTTTTACCTCCGCACGGCACAAGCAGCCTTGCGTTATCAGTGGGCCTAGCTGCGCTGCCGCCTCGGTGGGGCCATGCGGGCTCATTGCTGCGACCTGGTTCAGGGAGCGGCCGCTCTTGAATAGCTCAAGCAGGTCACACTGAACCACCGGCAACGATTCGGTGCGCAATTCGAATCCCTGGCGCCAGATAAGTACGTTCTCGGGCTGCCAGCGGTCTGCGGATGGTGGAAGGCGGTCGTTTACCTGGCTGTCCCACAGCGCGAATGCCGGAGAGCTTGCCCGAATCAGGGTCAGTGAGGGGTGCCAAATGAGCGGCACGGTCAGTTGCCGTTCAACGTCGCCAGCAGATGTGTCCAACGCAAATGGCAGGCGGTTTGCCGCGTGAAATGCCCTGACCCTTGCCCGCTCAATCTGCGCTACCTCGCCAAGCCACGGCATGCTTACGAGGGCAGGGAGCTGCAGTAGAAACTCGCCGAACCCATCACCATATTCATGCAGCGCGGCTGAGGTGGGTGGCTGAGTGCTGACAAACAGCGCTGCGGCCGCGGCGAAGTAGTCCTCGCCAAGAAAGCGCTCAAGTACAGGAAACGTTTTACGCAGCGCGGTAACCCGCGCGCTGCGCACGTTATTTCGGTAGATATCAAAGCGCTCTGCAGCTTCATCGAGGTCATTCGAAAACAGCTGCACTGGTGCGTGGTCCGGTGTGGTCAGCGCCAGGCTGAACAGCTGCTGATGCTCAGCGTTCATGGCGGTGCTCCTGTTGATGGCTGCGCGCCATGGTGACTTCGCGCATCAGTACCTCCCAGGCGGGGACATCGTGATCCCATTCGATGATGGTTGGTCGCGCTCCAATCATGTCGTGCAGGTGCTGATACAGCAGCCAGGTTTGATCGGATACGGCGCTGCCGTGGTCGTCGATCAGCACGGTGCGGCCGTTGCTCAACTTATGCTGGCTGTGACCGGCAAGGTGCAGTTCCCCGACGTCCTCAAGCGGCAGTGAGTGCAGATAGTGCTCTGCGGTGCCGCCGTTGTTGTGGCAACTGATCAGCAGGTTATTAAGGTCGAGCAGCAGGCCACAGCCGCTGCGAGCAGAAAGCTCGGCCAGAAAGTCGGCCTCGCGCAGGTGGCTGTCGCTGAATGTGATGTAGGCAGCGGGGTTTTCGATCAGGACGCGCCGGCCAAGTACATCCTGCAACTGAGCGACATGGTCGATGGTGCGTTCCAGCGTCGCTGAGGTGTAAGCAATCGGGAGCAAATCAGCCAGGAACTGTTGCCCATCGCCCGCCCATGCCAGGTGCTCTGATACCAGCGCCGGTGGGTAGCGCTCACACAAGCGTTTCAGTTGCTGCAGATGCCGAGTGTTCAACGGCGCTGCGCCGCCCAGCGACAGGCCGACTCCGTGAATCGAGAGCGGCAGCAGTGCATGCAGGCGCTCCAGTTGGAAATGCAGAAGCCCCCCATCGCCGAAATAGTTCTCTGCGTGGATTTCCAGCAGGTCGATACGACTGGTATCGCTGAACAGGGCCTCAAAGTGCTGTGGCTTGAAGCCGACACCGGCCCCTCGGGTCAGGGGGAAGTTATGCATTGCTGACTCCTAGGGGCGCTTGACCGGCGTCAGCGAGCCCATGCCGTGCGGGGTTTCAATGCTGGTGCAGGTGCCCGAGGGAACCAGCGTCCAGGCATCACCTTGATAGTCAATCTTGGAGGTGCCGGCGCACGAGGTGCCGGGGCCCGCGGCGCAGTCATTTTGACCGGCCAGCGAGATGCCATAGCATTTTTCCTTACCGGAATTGATGCCGGCTGCGCTCGCGTGGGTACTGCCGGCAATAACGACGCCGAGCAACGATGCAGCAAGAACGGTATTGAAATGTCGACGATCCATGGTTCAGTCCTCGTAAGTGAATAGACGGTGTTTAGTCTGATGCGCAGCGCTCAATGTGCAGTGCACGAGGGCGCGGTGCGGGTTGCTGAAATCGGGTTAAGCCAACGGCCGATCAGGTGATCGAGTGACAGCCGCCCGCCACCGTGCAACAGCAGCACGAGCAGAGGTACTGCCCAAGTACCGTGGGTCGCCCACGCTGACGGATACACCAGTAATTGAATGACCAGGGTCATGATCAGCAGCCCAGCCGCGCCGAGCCGGGTTGCCAGTCCCAACAGCAGCAGTACCGGTAGCAGGTGCTCGCCGATCGTTGCCAACGCAGCGGCGATCACCGGGTCAATCAACGGCAGGCGATACTCTTCCTGAAACAGGTACAGCGCTGTGTCATTGAGCTGCCAGCCGTCGACCTTGGTTCGTCCTGACTGCCAGAACACGGCACCGGGGAAAATGCGTGCGGCCAGTAGCAGAGCGTCCTGCAGCGGAGCCTGCAGGGACCGGTGTGCAGTGGAGGAAAGCATGATGATTACCTCATTGATGATGGGCGCGAATGGCTGCGGCGGCAGCGAGGCTACCGCCGCAGTACCGGATTACAGGGCATTCGGTGCCAGATCTTTGATCAGCGGCCAGTTGGTGTCGGCTTTGACAATGTTGCCCGGTACGTCCTCGGACCACTTCTGGAATACGTCCGCGTTAACGTTCAGGTACAGCTTGCCGTCGACTACCTTGTACTGGGTCGGATCTACATCCAGTTTCTTGCCCAGCGCTGCACCCATCGCGCAGTAACCGCCGTATTGCGGGACGTAGGCAGCAGGGTTGGCCTGAAAGGCCTTCATGTTTTCAGCGTTGGCGAAGTAGTACTGCGCGCCGCCATGCTCGACCGCAAAGCGGCTGCTGCCTTCAACCGGCGCACCCTGGAAGTAGGACACGGCGTCGTAGCCCTTCAGGATGATGCGTTGCTCATCAACGTTGATCGCCGAAGTAGACGTCTCGTCGTAGGCATAGGTAGCGGTTGCGGTCAGCAGTGCAGCACCGCCAAAGCCCAGGGCAACGGCCAGCGAACTGGCGATAAAAGCGTTCTTCAGTGTCATGGTGTAGCTCCTCGATTCGTGCAATTTCAGTAGATGGTGTGTCGTGCTGTGCAGCGACGGTTTGAACTGTAAGTGCATCCAAAAAATCAAAGAACAGCCTTATTTTGAAAGTGACTATTGTTGTAAATGAAATTATTGGTCTAACCTGACCGGCACTAAACCGGAGTGGACCATGGACAGATTCAAGGAAATGCAGATATTTCAGGCCGTTGCGGAAGAGCAGAACTTTGCCTCTGCTGCGCGCAAGCTTGGGATGTCTGCTCCGAGCGTTACCCGTGCTGTCGCGGCGCTGGAGCAGCGGCTTGGCACCTTGCTGCTGGCGCGCACGACCCGCAGTGTGCATGTCACCGAGTCAGGCCAGCGTTACGTTGAAGACTGCCGCCGGATCCTGGCTGAACTAGACGAGGCTGAGGAGTCGGCCGGCGGGGTACACGCACAGGCGCGCGGACTGTTGACGGTGACTGCACCGGTGCTGTTTGGTGAACTGTTCGTGACGCCGGTGATGGTGGACTTTCTGGCGAGTCACCCCGCGGTGCAGATTAAGGCGCTACTGGTTGACCGGGTGGTGCATATGCTCGATGAAGGAATTGACGTGGCGGTGCGGATTGGTGAATTGCCTGATGGCAATCTCAATAGTATTCGCGTCGGCGAAGTGCGCAGGGTGGTCTGCGCTTCGCCCGGCTATCTTGCGCGTTACGGCAGGCCGTCGCACCCGAGCGAGCTGGCGGACGCGTCGGTTGTGATGTCGGCCTCGAGCTCACTCCTGACCGAGTGGGAGTTCAGCGGGCCCGAGGGGCGGATTCAGGTTATCCCTGAACCGCGTCTGGTGGTTACTGCAAACCAGGCGGCGATCAACGCGGCGAAACTGGGTTGGGGCATCACTCGGGTGCTGTCTTATCAGGTGGCAGAGCAGGTTCGGATCGGGGCGCTGGAACTGTTGCTGGAAGACTATGAATTGGAGCCGCTGCCGATTCATGTGGTGCACCAGGGGGGGCGACGGATCCCGGCCAAAGTACGTGAGTTTGTTGATTTCTGCGTCGCTCAGCTGAGCGCCAACAGCGCTTTGCAACGCAAGGTGCAGGGCTGATGGACCGATTCCAGGAAATGACCGTATTCGAGGCTGTAGCCGACGAGATGAGTCTGGCCAAGGCGGCGCGGCGCCTGTACATGTCTGCCCCGACGGTTACCCGGGCAATCGATGCGCTGGAGCAGCGTATCGGCGTCAAGTTGTTGCAGCGCAGCACGCGGGGGGTGGCGTTAACCGAAGCCGGTGAACGTTTTCTTGCCGATTGCCGGCGCATTCTGACGGAGGTGGCTGACGCTGACCGCTCCGCCAGCGGCTTGCATACCTCGCCTCAGGGACGCCTGCAGGTGTCCATGCCGCTGCTCTTTGGGCAGTCACTGATGACCCCCATCCTGCTGGAATATCTTCAGGCGCATCCGCGGGTCGAGGTGTTTGGCGTGTATCAGGACCGGGTACCCAATCTGCACGAGGAGGGAATTGAGGTCGCGGTGCAGGTCGGGGCATTGCCTGACTCGTCGCTGTTTGCAGCCAAGGTCGGTGATGTGCGGCGCATCATTTGCGCGAGCCCTGCCTATCTTGCGGCTCACGGCACGCCGTCGCATCCGGAGCAATTGATTGAGCATCAAATCGTGCACTCATCCGCCGACTCGCGGACGCCTGAATGGCAGTTTGTGCAGCAGGGTACGGTAAAGCGTTATGCGCTGCTGCCACGCTTGAGCTGCGCAACCAACCATGCGGCGATTGCCGCGGCGGAGCGGGGGGCAGGGCTGGTCCGCTGCATGAGCTATCAGGTGCATGAGTCGCTGGCGTTGGGGCGGCTGCAGCCGGTACTCCAGGAGTTCGAGTTGCCGGTGTTACCGGTTCATGTGGTCTATCGGGAGGGGCGCCGTGCCGCTGCCCGGGTCCGTAGTTTCGTTGATCTCGCGGTCTCGCGCTTGCGAGTACACCCGGCGTTGAATGGAGGGTAATTTCATTTTTCGCAATAAAGGATTGCCAATGAAGGTTATTCCTCACTTTTGTGTGAGGTAACAAGATGAGACTCCCGAGGGCGTTTGCGGCTATCTCCGCAGCCCGGTTTACCTTCCATAACTACTGGAGTCTCACATGTCACATCCGATCAAGTTTTATCGTTTCCCGCTGTCCGGCCATGCGCATCGCGTTGAGCTGATGCTCTCGCTGCTGGGCGTTGCTCATGAAACCGTGTTTGTTGACTTGGCCAGCGGCGCGCACAAGCAGCCGGCGTTTCTGGCGTTGAACACCTTCGGCCAAGTGCCGGTCATCGAGGACCGCGGGCAGGTCTTCAGTGACTCGAACGCTATCCTGGTTTATCTCGCCAGTCAGTACGATGCCTCGGGGCGCTGGTTGCCTCGTGATGCAGTCGGTGCAGCGCGGGTGCAGCGCTGGTTGTCGGTAGCCGCGGGCGAGCTGGCAGCGGGTCCGGCCCGGGCCCGGCTGATCACGTTGTTTGGCGCACCCTATGATGCCGAGTCGACCATCAGCGCATCGCACGATTTGCTGCGTCTGGTTGAGCGCGCACTGACCTCCAGCAGCTACCTTGCAGGTGAGCAGGCGACCATCGCTGATATCGCGCTCTACAGCTATGTTGCGCATGCGCCGGAAGGCAACGTTTCGCTGGCCAACTACCCTCGCGTACAAGCATGGCTGGCGCAGATCGAAAGCTTGCCCGGCTTTGTGCCGATGGCGCGTTCTGCGGTGGGTTTGCAGAGTGCCTGAGCAGTTGAGCACAGAGGGCTCCGTCATGAGTAACGCTGAAGTATGGCATGCAGGTGAGCGCGAATTGCAGCGCCGTCTGGGTGTTGCCGAGCGAATGGCCGAGATTGGTCCGCGGGTGCTCAGCCCGGTGCTGCCCGAGCAGCATCGGGCGTTCTATCCGTTGCTGAACTTTGTCGTGGTGGGCGCGGTTTCACCAAGTGGTGATCTCTGGGCTGGCGTGCTTGAAGGGGAGCCGGGCTTTGCCCGGTCCCCCGATCCCTCTACGCTGCGCTTGGATACCCGTCTGAGTAGTGCAGATCCATGTGCGCAGGCGTTGCTGGAGACTGGCTCGATCGGCCTGCTGGGCATCGACTTGACTACTCGCCGACGTAACCGCCTGTCTGGACAGGTCAGTTCTGTCGACCCAAACGGGCTGGATATTCGGGTCGAGCAGGCGTTTGGAAACTGTCCGCAGTTCATCCAGCAACGCCAGCTGGTTGAAGTCGGCGCGGTGAGCGACGACGCGAGCAATGTTGTCACGACCGGTCTGACTGAACGCATGCGTGAGCTGATTGGCGCGGCTGATACCTGTTTTGTCGCCAGTAGCCTCCCACGCGAAGGGCAAGGGGCCTCGGTGGACGTATCTCACCGCGGTGGCTGGCCCGGATTTGTCAGGGTGGCAGGTGATCGTCTGACCATGCCGGAGTTTTCCGGTAATCGATTTTTCAACACGCTTGGAAACCTGCTGGCCAATCCGCGGGCGGGATTATTGTTTGTCGACTTCGCTACCGGCGATGTGCTGCAACTCAGTGGTCGCGTTGAGCTGGAGTGGGATGCGCCGCAAGCGCGGCGATTCGAGGGCGTGGAGCATCTCTGGCATCTGCAGGTCGAACGTGCTGTCTGGCGGCCTGGTGGATCAACCTTGCGCTGGCAGTTCGAAAACTTCTCACCGGCGTTGCGCCGCACAGGAATCTGGCCTGGCAACGCCTCGGTGTGATCTGGTCAGTGCTGGCTGGCAGCAGGACTTTGCCTTATCTGCTGCCGCCACTGCGCCGGAGAAACCCCAATCCTGCGCCGGAAGGCGCGGCTGAACGATGACAGGTCGCTATAGCCGAGCATGTCTGACAATCGAGTAATATCGCAGCGCGATGCCTGCAGGTGCCAGCATGCGAGCTTGATTCGAACATCCTGAACCAGGTCACGGAACTCCAGATTCTGTTCCTTCAAACGGCGCTGCAGGCTGCGAGGGTGCAGATTCAGCAGGGCTGCTACTCGCTCGATGCTGATGTCCTGCAGGCCGATCAACTCGGTGATCATGTTGCGAATCTGCAGTTCCAGGTTGTCTTCAAGTTGGGCACTGGCGGAGGCGAGGTAGTCCTCCGCCTCTTTGCTTTGGTATTGATCTTTCTGCGGAAGTGGGGCGTAGAAAGCCGACTCCGGATAGACCAGACAGTCATGCTCCTGATCAAACAGCACGTCACAACCAAAGTACTGCAGGTAGTGCTTCAGGGGGCCGACCTGACTGTGGGCGAAGGCGACTCGCAGCGGGCGCTGGTGCTGTCCGCTGAGTTGTCGTGCAACGCGATGAAATACGGCAATGGCCATCTCGTGGTATTGCTGGGCAAGCGGGTTGGGATCGCCGTGTTCTGCGCGAATCACATGCACCTGCCCGGCAAAGGTCTGCAATTGCCAATGCTCGGCCGTGCTGTGCAGGCTCATGTAGCGCTGCCCGATACTGCATACCTCCTGCAATGTTGATGCACCACTGAGGACGTTACCGAGCAGGCCAAGCATCTCCAGTCCCTGATGCTGCGCCACGCGCAGGCCAAAGTCCGGCCGATCAAGCCGCTCGGCCGCGACGGCCAGCAACCGCTGCAACTGGGCAATTTCTATTGGCGTATCTGCCAGATCGAGTTGGCTGGGGTCGATGCCGGCTTCGCGCAGGATGGCATTAGCCGCGTCGCCAGCTTCGACGAGAAACCCGCTGATGGCCGCGCTGCGTACGGCATATCGGATGGCCATGCTTGATCCTGCAGTAGTTGCTTGTGATGTTACAGGCTATCGCCTAGTCGCAAAATGTCAAGTTTTGCTGCGGCGTGCTCTCTAGTCTTGCGCCATCAATAAAAACAACAGAGGGTCTAGCCATGTTTGACGTGGTCATCAATAACGGGCGCCTTTTCGACGGCACGGGCTCCCAATCGCGCATCTGTAATCTGGGTATTCGTGGTGGCGTTGTAGCCGAAATTTCTGATCGTCCGCTGGATGAGTCCGGTGCTCGGGTGATCGATGCCAATCAGTGCTGGGTCACTCCCGGGTTTGTTGATACCCACACTCACTACGACGCCGAACTGATCGTCGCTCCCAGCCTTTCCGAATCTGTCCGCCACGGCGTGACCACGGTGCTTGTGGGCAGTTGTTCCCTGAGCATGGTGTGCTCCGAAGCGGAAGACGCATCCGATATCTTCACTCGAGTAGAGACCGTACCTCGCGAGAAAGTCCTGCCGATTCTGCAGCAGAACAAGACCTGGAATCGTCCTTCAGAGTGGGTGCGGTTTATCGCACAGCAGCCAATGGGGCCTAATGTCATCAGCTTCCTTGGCCACAGTGATCTGCGGGTATCGGTCATGGGCTTGCATCGTTCTACGGATCGAGCCATTCGTCCGACCGAGGCTGAGTTGCAGCAGATGGAAGACCTGCTGGTAGAAGCGCTGGACGAAGGGTTCCTGGGCATGTCGAGCATGTGCCTGAAGTGGGACAAAATCGACGGCGACCGCGAGTGGTCAAAGAGTTTGCCCAGCACCTACGCGCGCTGGAGCGAGATGCGCCGCTTGAACAAGCATCTGCGCCGCCGTGGCCGGGTGCATCAGGGCGCGCCGAATGCCGCCAACCCGCTGCAGATCGTCCAGTATCTGGAGCAGGCTATTGGTTTGCTGCGCAAACCGCTGAAGACCACGCTGATTTCCATGCTCGATCTCAAGGGTAACCGTACCGTTGCGCCGATGGCCTGGCTGGCTGCGCGGGTGACTAACCTGCTGGGTGGCGACTTCCGCTGGCAGGTGCTGCCGACGCCATTTGCGATCTATGCCGACGGCATCGATCACGTGGTATTCGAGGAGTTTGGTGCCGGCGAGATGGCCCGCAACCTCAAGACGGAAGTCGAGCAGAATGCGCTGTTTCAGGACGAGGCGTACCGTCGTAAATTCCGCAAGTTCTACGCCGAGAAATTTTCGCCGAGGGTCTGGCAGCGTGATTTTGGCGACGCGATCATTCTTGATTGCCCTGAGAAAAGTTATGTCGGCCGTGATTTTGCGGATATTGCCGACGAGAAGGGCGTTCACGTGGTCGATCTGTTCCTCGATCTGATGGTTGAGTACGGCCGCAGGCTGCGTTGGTTCACCGTCATCGGCAACGACCGGATCGACAAACTCCGCGATATGGTCAGCAATCCTGACACGCTGATTACCTTCTCCGATGCGGGCGCGCATATCCGTAATATGTCGTTCTACAACTTGCCGCTGCGCTTCCTGCAACTGGTCAAGCAGTCGATTGACGAGGGCAAGCCGACCATGACGATGGAGCGCGCGGTCCATCGACTGACAGGCGAGCAGGCGCGCTGGCTGGGTGTTGATGCGGGTACGCTGCGGGTGGGTGATCGGGCCGATGTGGTCGTCATTGACCCGGCGCACCTGGATCAGCAACTGGATGCGCAGTGCTGGGCCGAGATGGAAGGTTTCAACATGGAGCGCATGGTGAACCGCAACCCGGGCATCGTTCGCAACGTGCTGATTAATGGCAAAGTCGCGGTAGAGGACGGCGAGCCTGTCGCTGAACTCGGCAAGACGCAGGGCTACGGCAAGTTCCTGCGCGCGGGCGAGTGCACCTACGCGTGATGGCAGTGCCCGGCCCGGTATAACCGGTGCCGGGCATTAGCTGTTCAGTTTGCAGACTGGGCCTGTTGCAGGTAATCGCTGGCCAGCATGCTCAGTGTGCGCACACCGGTAATCAGCGCATTGTCATCGACCAGGAAGCCTGGCGAATGATTCGGCGCGGCCTTACCCATCTGCTCCATCGGCGTGACCCCCAGAAAGACAAACAGGCCCGGGGCTTCGTTGGCGTAGAACGAGAAGTCCTCCGAGCCTGAGACCATTGGCGATACCACCACTCGATCATGTGCTGCACGGCGCAGGGTCGGCACCATACGCTCGGTCAGCTCGGGATTATTGGTGGTAGTCAGATAGCTGTCGATGATCTTTACATCGGCGCTGGCGCCAGCCGCTTCCGCGATTCCCTTGGCCGTGCGCTCGATACGCTCGTTGACCTGCTGCTGCACCTCATCACCGAAGGTTCGCACGGTACCGGTCATGACGACTTCTTCCGGGATGATGTTGTGACGGCTACCGCCGTTAATGGTACCGATAGTCACGACTGCGGGAGCAGGCATGATATTGGTCTGACGGCTAACGACCGTCTGCAACCCATTGATTATCTGCGCGCTCGTCACGATGGGATCGACCCCATCCCACGGTTGGGCTCCGTGGGTCTGTTTGCCGTGGACGCGGATGTGCAAATCACCGGAACTGGCCATCACCGGGCCGCTGCGGTAGCCAATCAGACCAGTCGGCATGGCGGAGCTGACGTGCAGCCCAAAGACGGCAGCCACCTGCGGATTTTTCATCACGCCGGCTTCAACCATTTGCCGGGCGCCAAAGTGACGCTCGCCGTCGTAGGCATAGTCGCTGGGGCCTTCTTCGGCAGGCTGAAAGATGAACTTCACGCTCCCTGGGAGATCATCCTTCACGCCGGCGAGTACCTCGGCGGTCGCCATCAGAATCGCAACATGGGCGTCATGACCGCACGCATGCATGACCGGGCGTTCCTGGCCCAAATACGGCTGGCGTACCTCGGACGCAAAGGGCAAGCCGGTCGCTTCCAGCACCGGCAAGGCATCCATATCGGCGCGCAGCGCAACCACCGGCCCCGGTTTGCCGCCTTTAAGCAGCCCGACCACGCCGGTCGTACCGAATCCGGTCTGTACCTCCATACCCAGCTCGCGCAGGTGTTCGGCGATCAGCGCAGCGGTGCGGTGTTCCTGATTGCCGAGTTCAGGGTGCTGGTGAATGTCATGGCGCCAGCCGATGGCTTTCGATTGAATGGCATCAGCGCTGCGTGCCAGACGCTCGTCGAGCGAGCCATCAGCGGCGTTGACAGTTAACGCCAAGGGCAGGAGCAGGGCAGGAAGCAGGGTGCTACGGCGCATGGAAGCGTCCTCTTATTGTGGTTGTGCGGGGTGTAATCGCTTTCGCAGCTGAGCGGGTGAACAGCCGAACCAGCTGCGGAACTGGCGGTAGAACTGACTGGTCTGGCGGTAGCCCAGTAGTAGGGCGAGGGTGTCGTCGCCGTGCTCGCTGTTCAGATATTCCAGGCAACGCTGTTGGCGCACCGTGTCGAGCAACGCGCTGAATGGCTGCTGCTCGGCTGTGAGCCGGCGCTGCAGCGTGCGTGGTGCAACCGCCAGCAGGCTGGCGCAGCGTGACAACCGGGTCTCACCCCGGGCTAGCAGGGCGGCAAGCAGCAGCTGTACCGATTCGCTCCACAGATGATCGCTGCGGCTGCGAATCAGCTGGCGTTCGCGGCGTGCCAGTCTGCTGATATTGGGCTGCGGGGTATTCAGTGCGCGCGCCAGTTCCAGCGCAGGAAAGTGCAGCTCCACCCGGAGCGGGCCATCAAGCGCTACTACCGGGATACGCAGCAGCTTGCGGCAGTCGTCGAGGGTTCTGGCTGGCAGTCCTGCGATGCCGGCACTGGCCTGCTGCAGCCCCAGCCCCTGACAGGTGCGCATCACCGCGTAGAGCGCACCGAGCAACTGCTGTTCGGTGGCGTTCGCCGCGGGGTTGGGGGTGACCACCACACACGCCTGTGAGCCACTCTGCTGCAGGTCCAGCGTTGCCAGGTCACTGTTCTGGTGGAAGTAGCGCTGGCTCAGGTTTATGGCGTCGCGCAGGGTGCTTGCGTTGCCCAGATAGGTGGAAGCCAGAAACGCGGGGCTGTAGTTCAGGTGACTGAAGGCCCGCACCAGCAGCCAGGGTTCCTTTTGCTCGTTAGCCAACTCGGTTACCAGTTGGCGGATTGCCGCCAGCGGCACCCGCTGTGCGTGCAGCGGGACCAGCAATTGATGGCGCTGCAGGGCGGCCTGCAGGCTGCTGGCCGGTACGCAGGCGCGCAAGCCCTTGACGATCTTGTCGAGGTGCTCGCTGGAGGCGCTGGGTGCGGATTGGGCCATGGTCTCGAGAGCCTGGGTGCGTTTGCGTGCCCTCAGTGTCGCCATCGGAGCGTGGCCGGACAAGTGCGGATTGCGCCATCCTGCGTGGCGAATTGCAGCGGCGCTGCAGCACTCAGCCCGATGCGCTCAGTTCAGCTGATAGTGGCCCTGCGCGTCTTGCTGCACCTGCCCGCGCGCCAGCAGTTCCGTCAGGTGCTGGCTGATGGTGCGTCGTTCGGCGCCCTCGACCCAGGCCGCGTCGTAGCCCGGTGGGTAGAGCAGGCGCTGCTCGATCAGTTGCTCCAGCGAACGGGGGCCGGCCTGGAGCATTGCGCACAGCTTATGCTCACGCTCATCGAGTTTGCCGGTGAAGCTCGCCAGGTCGCGCAAAAAATGTTCGCGGTCGGTATAGATTCCGCGATGGTGGGAGGTGACCCAAACCTTTGCCGGGATGTGCGCGACGGCTTCCAGCGTGCGGCGAAAATCGGCGAGGTTGGAACAGGCGTCGCCGTAATAAGGGCCGAAACCCGTAAGGTCGATGTCGCCGATAAACAGCACGTCCTCGGGCTCGATCAGCAGTGCGCAGTGGCCGGCGGTGTGGCCCGGGAGATGGAACGCGGTGATGCGGTTGCTGCCGAGATCCCAGACCGCGCCGTCTTCGTAGCCGATGGCATCCGGGCGCGGGGTGTAATGGAATTTGCGCTCAAAGTTGGCGCGCATCGCGGCTGCCTGGCTCGGGTCCATGTCTCCGTAGGCAGCCAGCATGCCGTCCCAGCTCTGCACGGTCGGCAGGTCGCGGACATGGGCGTAGACCGGCGCGTTCGGCAGACGGTGCAGACCGGCGATATGGTCTTCATGTACGTGCCCGAGCACCACCATCTCACTGTCATCGAAGGCGGCGCCGATGTGATTGGAGACCAGTGGAGTGTCCAGCGCCACGCGAATCTCGCTGCCGCGAATCAGAATCTGGTTACCGTCCGGGTACTTGCCGCTGCGCTCGCCGAAATAGACGGATACACGACCGAAGTCACGATGGCTGACCGGGAGGCGAGCAGGTTCTTGAGCAGGCATGTAAGCGTCCATTTTGTCTGCCCGGGGCAAGCGCGGGCGATGGTTGTCGGACGTTCTTGTTACGGCAAGCTGGCGCACCCCGTCAAGTTTGGCGGCGCTGGTAATCGGGGAATACCGCCTTGCGAATGATCGCGTGCACGCCGAGATTGCCGTCGACCACCTGGGTGATGCCAAAGTCGACGGCGACGGAGATCAGCGAAATGGCTTCATCTTCGCTGAGTTCATGTTCGGTCATCAGGTAGTTACGTGTCTTGCGGAAGGCGTCGCGCATTGCCGCTTCCAGCGATGAGCTTTTGTAAACCTGAGTTTGCGCGCCGGGGCCCAGTTCCGTCTGGTAGTCGGCGAAGCTCATGCCCTGCAGCACCCACTCATCGTCGGTTTCCAGAAAGGGGTGGCTGAGGCTGCCGAGGAATTGGCCCTGCAGGTCGCGCTGCTTGTGCAGTACCAGTTGAAACACACCGGTCAGCGAGCATTCGATGGCGGTGCCGCATAGTTCGGAGTCGCCCTGTGAGGCATGCGGATCGCCAACGGAGAACAGCGCGCCCGCGGCCGATACAGGCAGATACAGCCGTGCGCCCTTGCCGGCGCGCCAGTTGTCCATGTTGCCGCCGAAGTAGCTGGGCGGAATCGAATCGACCATGCCGGACTCGCGTGGCGCAACCGCCATCACGCCAAAGTGCGGGCGCACGGGAATCCTAGCCTTCTCCAGCACGCCAAACTGTTTGTCGATGGTGCTGTGATCGACGGGCACACCCGGATAGTCAATGGTCGGGTGAACCACGCCAAACGGGTCGGTCTGCGGCGTCCAGCGAAAACTGTAAACCGCCTTGGCGTGCGGCGGTTGCGTGTGTTGATGTACCTCGTAGACGGTCACCACTTCGCGCTTGCGCGGCTCGGTCAGCAGATCGTCGTACTGGAAGCCCCACCAGGCGGCGGCATTGCTGCCGAAGTGGCGACCTTCGTGCTCGGGGTGGCAGCTGGGGCGCGGCAAGATATCGAGAATGCGCACTTCCAGCACGTCGCCGGGTTCAGCGTCGTGAACGTACACCGGGCCGGTGCAGATATGCACGCCAAAGCCTTCGCCACAGCCACGCCCGAAGATGCTGGCGTCGGCGGGGCCGGCGCCTCTGCGATCGACGTTCTTCTTGTCGCGGGTCCAGTGGAACACGCTCTCGGCGCCGGGATCACCGGCGACCATGCGCTCGCAGTCGTCGGTGGCATGCTGCGATAGCGTTTCGATGGTGACGATGTCGCCGGAGCGGACGCTCAGCGCCGGTTTGATATCGCGGCTGAAGTAGCCCCAATGCACGGTCTTGGCGGAGGCCGGCAGGTAATACTGACTGCCTCCGGTATAGCGTGTTTCATTGGCCGGCTGCGGATGGCGTTTGGGCGCCAGTCGCAACGACTGGGCGTAGCGCGCGTGTTCATCAAGCACTTCGACAAAGGAACGTCGGTGCTTCTGCAGGTCGTCCTCACGCTGCTCCTGTGACGGGTTGATCGACGAGCGTACTGCCGGGGCGACCTGCGGACGGCCGCGTTGCAGCTGCGCTTGCAGGTCGCTGGGCGGCGCAGCGCGATACGCCTTGGGTGACATGCCAACATACTGGGAGAAGCTGCGGCTGAAGTTGGCCGCATCGTTAAAGCCCCAGCGGTAGCACAGCTGGGCAATGCTGAACTGTGCCAGCGCCGGGTTGGCGAGATCCAGACAGCAGTGCTGAATCCGGCGGCCTTTCAGGTACTCGCTGAAGGTAGTACCGCTGTTCTTGAACAGCTTCTGCAGGTAGCGGGCTGACAGCCCCTCCTGCTCGGCAATCTGCTCGATATTCAGCTCAGGGTCTTCCAGGCGGGCATCAACGGTTCGGCAGACCCGGCGCAGGTGCGCCAGCTGTACGTCGGTGGTTTCGTCCCGGTTATTGGCCTGTGGCTGCGACAGGCTGGCAACCAGCAGTTCGCTCAGGGTCGCTTCCAGTGCAGGTAGCTCAGTACTGTCCAGATGTTGAAGCTGTTCTGCCAGAGATTCAAACAGGCGCAGACAGAGTGCGCCCATACCCCGTGTTGCGCTGATCCGGTTGTCGACGGGCTGGCCGTTGCGTACCAACCGCAGCAGAAAACTGGATGATTCCAGGCGCACCAGCATGGCGCGAAAGTCGGTCTGCAGCACCAATTGCCAGTGCTGGGCGGGGTCGAGCAGCACGATGTCGCTGGGCGCCAGCGCCAGCGGCTGGTCACTGGCGAGCAGGTGGGCACTGCCGCTGAGTAACGCGACGACCAGCACCGAACTACGGCTGCTGCCGGGACTTGCTGGCAGCGGAGTGAAGCTTTGTGGTGCAGCGTTCATATGAACGAACACCGAGCTGTGCGCCGATGCGCAAAGCGCTACATGATCTTTGTTATCCCGCGGTGCCGGCGCTGCGACGCGGCTCGCCAGACCAACCTGGGTGAGCATGTCATTCCAGGCTGGTTGACGCAGCGCCGCTGGCACACTGTTGGCGGAGAAACGCTTGATGTCGGTCACAGTGGTGTCCGTTGCAGGTCAGGTGTGTCTCCATGATGCAGCAAGTGTTGTGCCATACGAATCAGCCCTTGCGGGCAGGGAACATCGACTTTTTCAGCACCGCATGTACGCCCCAGTTGCCGTCCACTACCTGGGTGATGCCGAAGTCGACCGCAACCGACATTAACGATATGGCTTCGTCCTCGCCCAGATTCTGGGTGGTCATCAGGAAGTGGCGCATCTTGTGGAAGGCGTCGCGCATGGCCAGATCGACCGAGGATTTGCTGTAGATGTCGTTCTGCGCGTTCGGCCCCAGTTCGGCGAGGTAGTTGGCGTAGCTGAAACCGTGCAGCACCCAATCGTCCTGGGTTTCCAGCAGCGGGTAGTTCAGCTCTGCCAGCGCTGTGCCGGGCAAGTCGGCCTTCTTGTGCAGAATGAACTGGAAGGTGCCGGTCAGCGAACACTCGATGGCGGTGCCGCACATCTCGGAGTCGCCCTGGGAGGCATGGGGGTCGCCGACCGAGAAGTTGGCGCCTTCCACCGCGACCGGGAAGTAGATTTTTGCACCCTTGCCGATGCGCCAGTTGTCGATGTTGCCGCCGGTGTGGTTCGGCGGAATCGAGCTGACCATGTCGACCTCTGCTGGCGCTACGCCGATGGTGCCGAAGTGCGGGCGGATCGGGATGCGGATGTCGCGCAGGATGTTCTCGTTGTGGGTCACGGTGGCGTGGTTAACCGGGATGCCCGGGTAGTCGATGGTCGGATGCACCACGCCGAACGGATCGGTCTGTGGCGTCCAGCGGAAGTTGTAGACCGCTTGCGCCCAGTTGCGCTCGCCGGTGGCGTCGACCTCATAGATGGTGACCACTTCGCGCTTTTTCGGCTCGCTGAGCAAGTCTCCGTACTGAAAGCCCCAGTTGGCGGCCGCGTTGCTGCCGAAAGACTTGCCCCTGAAACTGGGGTTGCCACTTGGACGTGGAACCACGTCGGCAATGCGCACTTCCAGAATATCGCCGGGCTGCGCGCCCTTGATGCGCACCGGGCCGGTACAGATGTGCACGCCTGCGCCACCACCAGCGCCAATGGCAGCGTCCATCGGGCCGGCGCCGCGACGGTCTACACCTTTGCGTTTGGAATCCCAGTAAAACACCGCTTCGGCACCCGGGTCGCCCTTGACCATGCGCTCGGCGTCGTCGTTGGCGTGGTGGGTGAGGGTTTCCATGGTGACATAGTCGCCGGATTCGATTTCCAGTACCGGCTTGGCAACCTTGCTGAAGTAGCCCCAAAGCACGGTGTCCGGGGTGGCGGGAATGTAATAGTGCCGCGGCCCCGGTGCATCCGGGTCGCTGCCGGCGACGCCGCTGGCGGCGTGGGCCATCGGCGTCATGCCAATACCCATGGCGCCAAGCCCAATGGCGCCACCGCCAACCAGGGTGTTGCGCAAGAAGGAACGGCGTGCGGTATCGAACTCTTCCAGCACGTCTTTGCGGTTTTCTTCGGTAATACCATGGGTACAGCCCGGCGTGCAGATGTGATCAGTCATGTTGGTTTCCCACTCCCTGTTCAGGTGACGACCGCTCTGGCGTGCGGCCTCTGTCCGGATTATGTGCCTGCAGCAGAAATCACTCTTGTCAGCTGGCGCACTAATCCTTGTCAGCCTGGCGGTGCGCGGGCTTAGGGCTCGGTTGTTCGCGCAGGGGAAACCAGTAAAATGCGCCGTTCGCATTTTCCTTGTCTGTTGCCGGAGTTGCCGCATGTCCACGTTGTTAACCCCGCCGGCGCGCTTTGCGCCGCTGTGTTTGGCCTGCCTGCTGGGCTCGCCTGCGTTTGCGCAGGCACAAGCTGTTACCGAACTGGAGGCCGTGACGGTAACTGGTGAGACGTTCGACGAGGTTGCCAGAGCGCGTGAAGCGCTGAGCGAGGTGCCGGGCGGCACTAACGTCGTTGATATGCAACAGGTCGAGCAGGGCCGGGTCGCCGGCGTGGCCGATGTGCTGGCGTATCAGCCCGGTGTGTATGCCCAGTCACCGGGTAACGAAGGGGTCAAGATCAGCATCCGTGGCTCAGGTATCAACCGCGGTCCCGGGGCGCATGCCTCGGGCAACCACATCCTGCTCGATGGCCTGCCGCTGACCGGTTCGGGTGGTACACCCTACGAATTGCTTGAGCCGCTCTGGCTCAACCGCGCTGAAGTGCTGCGCGGTGCCAACGGCTTCGAGCGAGGCGCGCTGGCGCTGGGTGGGGCGGTGGACTACATCACCCGCAGCGGCTTTGATGCGCCGCGCCTGCAATTGCGGGTAGAGGCGGGCAGCGACGGTTATCTCAAGCGCCATATCGCTTCCGGTCAGGTGATCGATAACCTCGATTACTACGTAGGTCTGACCGACCTGCACTATGACGGCCGGCAGGATCACGCCGCGGGCAGCGGCAAAGGCGTGGTTGCCAACGTCGGCCTGCAGCTGACGCCAGACCTGGAGACCCGCTTCTTCCTGCGTTATCGCGAGACTGAACACCAGACACCGGGCCGCCTGACCCAGTCGCAAATCGACGATGATCCAACCCAGGCGAACCCTTTCAATATTGGCCGTGACGCCAAGCGTGAGCAGCCGGGCAGCACTTGGCTAGCGAACAAGACCACCCTGCGCCTCGACGACGTAAGCACGCTGGAAATGGGCCTGGTCTATCACCATTACCCAATGGACCTGATGGAAAGCCCGTATCGTATTCGGGTGGATTACAGCGACGTCAGCGCAACCCTGAACTACACGCGTGAGCATGAACTGTTTGGTCTGAACGCGAACACCACCGTTGGCTGGCGCACGACAACCAACTTGCCCAGCAGCGATGCGAAGGAAAACGCCTACCAGCCGTTGAACGCAAGCGGCACGGTCTACCCGGTCGGTACGCTGATGCGCGAATACACCCATCAGGGCTCTGACAATGTATTGCACGTCAGCAACGAGCTGGAGCTGGCGCCCAAACTGTGGCTGAGCAGCGGACTCGCGCTGATTTACACCGAGCGTGAGGTCGAGGTGACTTGGCCCAACACGGATGAAAAACTCAATGAAGGCACCTGGGACTATGCGCCGCGGCTAGGCCTGCGTTATCAGCTGGAGTCCGGTACCGAGGTATACGGTAACCTGTCGCGTTCAGTAGAGCCGCCGCACCCGTGGTCGATGATCTGGGGCTCGCCGACCCGCTTCCCGGTCAGCAATCAACCCTGGAGCAACCGCCAGAGCACGCCTGTCAGTCTCGATAACCAGGCCGCGACCACCTTCGAACTGGGCGGTCGTGGTGATTCGGTGCTCGGGTTGTGGGACTTGGCCTGGTACTACTCGCGGGTCAACCACGAACTGCTCACCATCGAGATTGAGCCAAACATCTTTGCCGAGTCCAATGCCAGCGCGACTGTGCATCAGGGCATCGAAGCGGGCCTCACCAGCACCCTGTGGCAGGGCAACGAGAACGGCGCATTGGCGCTTCGTCAGGCCTATACGTTCAGCGATTTTCATTACCGCGACGACGATGCGTTTGGCAGCAATGCCTTGCCGGGCCTGCCGCGCCACTACTATCAGGGCGAACTGCGCTATCAGCACCCGGCAGGCGTCTATGTCGGTCTGAATACCCAGTATGCGTCCAAGGTGCCGGTTGATTATGCCAACTCCTGGAATGCTGATTCCTACACCATCTTTGGTGCCATCGTTGGTTATGACGCGCCGAAGCAGGATTGGCAGGCATGGTTGGAACTGCGCAACCTGACCGATGAGCACTACGCCGCTACCGTGACGCCTGGGTACAACGACAACGGTGCCGAAGCGGCACGCCTGACACCCGGCGAAGGTTTTGGCGTTTACACCGGACTGTCCTGGAACTGGCTGTAAGGGCAGAGCATGAGCGGGGCTACCGCTCATCCTGTTGACTGGAACCCTGAGCGAGGTCTGCTTGACTGAATGACAGAACCCTAGTCATTCAGTCAGGAGGTACCTATGTCCTTTGATCAGCACCATCCAGGCGAAAACAACCTGCCGCATTTGCCCTTGCCAGAGCTGGATCCACCCCATAGTCACTGGGAGGGGCCACTGGAAAGCGAGGAGCTTAACGAGCTGGATGCGGGAGAGGTCTACCGCATGCTGCACGAAGAAGACTGAACGCCGGGGCCGTTGCTACAGCGTCAGCGCTGTAGCAGCCGGCAAGGCGTCGAGTGTCACGGGTTTGCTTAGGTAGTAACCCTGAATCAGGTCGCAGCCCAGTGCGCGCAGGGTGTCGAGCTGTTGGGGCGTTTCTACGCCTTCGGCAACGACCAGCAGATCAAGCTTATGGGCCAGCAAGATAGTCGCTTCGACGATCGCCATGTCGCTACTGTCGGCAGGGAGTTCGGAGACAAAGGTGCGATCAATCTTCAGTACATGCAGCGGCAGGCGCTTGAGATAGGCCAATGAGCAGTAGCCTGTGCCGAAGTCGTCGATCGCAACGGTCACGCCCAGCGCGTGCAGCGCTTCCAGCGTCTTGCGTGAGGCATCCAGATCGTTGATCAACATCTGTTCGGTGATCTCAAGCTCAAGCTGTTGCGGTGCCAACCCTGTTTCCTGCAGCACCTGTTGCACGTGTTCGGCCAGTAGCCCGGAGGCAAACTGGCGCGCTGACAGGTTTACCGATACCCGTGGAGTCCAACCTTGCAAGCGCGAGAGCTCGAGCATGTCCTGGCAGGCTTGGCGCAGCACCCATAGACCGACCTCTACGATTAAGCCGGTTTCTTCCAGCAGGGGAATAAAGTCATTGGGCGCTACCAAGCCCTGTTCTGGGTGATTCCAGCGTATCAGCGCTTCGACGCCGGTGACTTTACCGCTTTCCAGCTCGGCCTGCGGCTGGTAATGAATCAAAAACTCCTCACGTTCCAGCGCCCAGTGCAACTCGGATTCCAGCGCCAGTAGCCGCTGCTGGCGCGCGTTCATCGCCGGGGCGTAAAAATGAAATGAGCGTCCGCCATTAGCCTTGCTCTGGTACATGGCTGAATCGGCGTTGCGTAGCAGGGTTTCGACGCTGTCGCCGTCGTCCGGGTAAACCGCAACACCGGCACTGAAGCTGACGAATACGTCTTGGCGAGCAATCCTTACTGGTTGCTCGAACGCTCGCTTGACCTTGTCCAGAATCGCGGGAATAGCGTCGGGCTCTTGCAGGTCGCTGGCGACGATGACGAACTCGTCGCCGCCATAGCGAGCGAGGATGTCGTTCGGGCGTATATGTCGGCCCAGCCGCACGCTGACTTGCTGCAACAGCTGATCGCCGATGCTGTGACCCAGGCTGTCGTTAACCCGCTTGAAATTGTCCATATCAAGGAAGATGACCGCTGTCAGGCAGTTGAGGCGTTTGGAGCGGTTCATCTCGGTTTGCAGTTGTTCGGCCAGCAGCACGCGATTGGCCAGCCCGGTAAGCAGATCGTGGGTTGCTTGGTGCTGCAGTTCAGCCTCGAACTGTTTGCGTTCGCTGATGTTGCGGGCAATGGTCGAGTAGTAGGCGATGCGTCCGCTCTGGTCGCGATGAGCCATGACCACCTGATCCAGATAGATGCCCTGGCCTGACGCGTCTTCGAGCATGGACTCGCGTTCCCAAACACCGTGCTTCTCGGCTTGTGCCAGCGCGCCGCGAATCAGTTCGTGCGCTGCATCCAGGGCGTTGCTGGCGTTCGGCGACGCGGTTTCGACAGCGGTCTCACAGCGGGCGTTGGCAAGCAGGCTATGGCCTGCCTTGTTCAGGTAGATCACTTTGCCCTTGGCGTCGGCAATGGCAACGACATCGGTGGTCGCTTCCAGAATGGCATTCAGGCGAGTGCGATCATCTTCGGCTTGCACGCGTTCGGTAATGTCGCGTCCGGTAGACACAAAATGGGTGATCTGGCCGGCAGGGTTAACCAGTGGCGTGATGACCTTTTCTTCGAAGAAGGTCTCGCCGTTCTGTTTACGGTTGCGCAGGGTGCCGCGGTACACCTGTTTGCTCAATACGGTGTGCCATAGCTCGGAGTAGGCTGAAGGGTCTTGTTCTGGCGATTTGAGCAGGGACGGCGTGTGCCCTTGGGTAGAATCAGCCTGATAGCCGGTCATTTGCTCGAACGCCGGATTAACGTACTCAAACTCGCCGTCGCGGTTGGTAATGAAAATGCTGTCCGCGGCTTGCTCGACGGCCTGAGATAGTTTGCGCAGTACATCCTGCGCTAACCGGTGTTTTTTCTGCAGTGCCTGATCCGCGATAGCGCGTTCCACGGTTGGCGTCAGGCGGCTGAGGTCGTGCTTGACGACAAAGTCCTGCGCACCGCCTTTTATCGCAGCGACCGCGGCCTTTTCGCCAAGGGTGCCGGAGACGAATACGAAGGGCAGGTCGGGGGTGAGTTCGCGGACCACGCGCAGGGCCTGGGCGCCGTCGAATACCGGCATGGTGTAATCCGACAGCACCACGTCCCACTGCTGGTCACGCAGCATGGCGCGCAGATCATGCTCGGTCTCTATGCGCTCCCAACTGATCTCGCAGCCATGGGTTTCGAGATGGTTGACGATCAGCAGGGCGTCGTCTTCGTTGTCCTCAAGCATGAGGACTTTCCAGTGGTTGGGTTGGCTCGCTTCGCTCATCTCACGACTCCGCTCAGGCGTCCAGGGCAGGTTGATTAAGACTGAGCCAATAGCGGCTGAGTTCCCCGGTAACCTGGACAAACTCTTCAAAGTCCACCGGTTTGCGAATGTAACTATTGGCCCCGCATTCGTAGGCACTCAGGCGATCCTGTCGTTCGAGAGATGACGTCAGGATGACCACCGGGACCAGCCGTGTGCGTTCGTTGCGGCGAATCTGCCGCAGGACCTCCAGGCCACTGCGCTTGGGCAGGTTCAGATCCAGCAAAATAAGCGACGGGGGCATGCAGTGCGGGTCAATCTCTGCCCGTTGCAGATGTTGCAACGCCTGCTCGCCGTCCTCGGCAATGACCACCGGGTTAGGGGTGTTATTGCTCTTCAGCGCATGCAGCATCAGCGCGATATCGTCCGGATTGTCTTCGACCAGCCAAATTGGTCTGTCGGTCATTGTTCGCTCCCTGAACGCTTGAACTGGAGATAGAAGGTCGCTCCCTCTCCGACAGCTGACTCGGCCCAGACTCGCCCTCCGAGCTTGCTCATGATGCGCTCAATGGTGGCCAGGCCAATGCCGGTACCCGGGAAATCACGCGCACTGTGCAAGCGCTGGAACGGCGTGAACAGCTTGTCAGCATAGCTCATGTCGAATCCCACGCCGTTGTCGCGCACGAATACCACGTCCTGCTGCTGATCCGGAAAGCAGCCGATTTCAATCTTGGGGTTATCCACCGTACTGGTAAATTTCCAGGCGTTGCTGAGCAAGTTTTCCATCGCGACTTGCAGTAGAGCAGGGTCGGCGAGAACGCGGATGTCATCGGCAATGCTGAGATCAACCTTGCGTTCGGGCTGAACTTCGCGCAGACGTTCGGCAGCAGCATTAGCAATTCGACTGAGGTTTAGACTGGCAAGTTTGACGTCCGCGCGGGTGACGCGTGCAAGCATCAGCAGGTCGTCAATCAGCTTGCTCATGTTTTGCGCAGCCTTGCGGATGCGGTTGAAGTAGTCCGCATCCTGGGCGCCCAGTTTTCCCTCCAGATTGACCTGTAGAATCTTGCTGAACCCGTCAATTGCCCGTAGTGGCGCCCGCAGGTCATGGGAAACGGAGTAGCTGAAGGCTTCCAGCTCACGGTTGACCGTTTGCAACTCGGTATTCTGGCGGGCCAGACCATCATTCAACTGGCGAATCTTACGCTCGGCAGCACGGCGCTCGGTGGCATCGCGTATGGCACAGAACACCAGTTGGCCAGCAGGTGAGTGAATTGGGCTCAGGCTTATCTCTACCGGCAGCTGGCTGCCGTCTTTACGCTGGGCGCTGAGGCTTAATCCCATGCCCATCGGGCGGGGCTGGGCCTCGCGGACGTAGCCTTCGCGATGCTGAACGTGCCGCTCAGCGGCAGCGGTTGGAATCAAAACCTCAACCTTCTGACCGAGCAGCTCTTGCTGGCTGTAGTCGAACATGATCTCTGCCTGCTCGTTCAGCAGGGTGATACTGCCCTGGGAGTCGGTGATGATGATCGCATCCGGTGCAGCTTCAATCATCGCGCGAAATAGCGATTCGCTGCTGACCAAGCTCGACTCGCTGGCGCGGCGCTGGGCAATCGAGCGGGCCAGCAGCAGCGAGAGCAGAGCGAAAAGCAGAACAATGAAACTTGCTGCCTGCCAGAAAAAGCGCCTGACCGTAGCGTTAGTCATATAAATCTGGGCGTTGCTGAGCTGAGAAACCAAGTGCAGGCGGCCGAGCGACTCGCTTAAGGGGATACCGTTATGCGGGTCGAAATCGACGCTGGTAAACCGGTACATTGAGCCTTCAATGGTTGCGCTGCCCTCGCTGTCCGGGCGAATCATCTGGCTCCATAAGGTGACGTTGCGTTGCGACAGGTTGGCGTTACTGCGTTCCGGCAGCATGAAGCCCCAGGATAGCTCGGGGTCATCTGCTTTTAGCCAATAGCCATTGGAGTTGACCAGCCACAGGGTCGCACCGTTGGGCTGGTCCAGCTCGGCCAGCGCTTCGAGGATGCGTTGCCCGTGGTAGTTGATGACCAGCAGCCCGGTGACCTGCCCGGTATCGTCACCAATCGGTGTTGCTACGCGAATAGTCGGCTGGAACGGTCGCTGAACCTCGCCGTGTTCGATGTTTAAGTCAAACCGTGACAGATAGACACTGCCGATCGGTTGCTGCAGGCCTAGCTGAACGTAGTAGCGGTGACTTTTATCTTGCAGGAGTGGGGCAGGAAGCTGCCTCGGCTCGCCGTCGAGCATTTCATTGCGGATTTGTTCGCGGCCAGTCTCGTCGAGCAACCGAATCTGGTAGTAGTGCGGGTGGAAGCGCTGAAAGGTTTCGAACGTTGAGGCAATCTGCTGTCGCGAGTCGAGGAGACTGATCTGGCCTGCCAGGTAAAGGATGTCAGCCTGGATGCCGCTCAGGCGGCTGGTAAGCTGGCTGCGGGCAGCGTCGAGTTGCGCCTTTTGCTCGATGGCAGCGTTCTCACGCAGCCCAAGGCGCTGATTGTGGATCAGGAGGGCGGTGACGGCGATGGTCAGCAGCGTCAGGGGTATCCAGATTAGTAGGAAGTACTGAATAACCTTCCCGCGCTGGCTGGAGCGTTTTTGCATCGGGGTGTCATCCATGGCACGGGGTGGCGGCGACTATGTCTAATGGCAGCAGTATAGGCACTGCCACCGAATTTGCCGCTCAGTCCCGGGATAGCTGGGCGCGGAACAGCATTTCCAGGCGCACGCTTATCGCCCAGCGGGGCTTGAAGTCGGCGTCACGTGGAAAGTGCAGTTCGGGCACGATGTCCCAGTAAACGTACTGGCGATGAATGTCGCGGCGATAGTCAGCTTGCAGGTAGTAGTTGTTGATGCGCGGGTTGGAGCCGCTGTTGCCAACCATCACCGCCGAATAGCGAATGGCACTGCGTTTTCCGAGCACTTTGTTGAGTTGTGCGCTCTGCGAGAACTCCAGCGTGTCGTAGTCTTCCTGCCACTGCAGCTGACTGATGAAGCGCATATGGCGGGTGCTGTCCAGCGGTCGTCCGACGTCCCAGCGTGAACGTGCAGAGTAGCCGTCGTGTTCAAACCAGGAGGCGCGGTTGTAGCTCGACAGCTGCCATGGCCCGTCGCCCAGCTGCCAGAGCCGTTCGGCGCTGTAGCGCAGGTACGGATTGACCGGCCAGTGCAGTTTTACCCCAGCGCCGATTTTGGTCTGCCAGCCCTCACGCTTGTCGCGGCTGCCATGCCTGCTCAGGCCCGCCACGGTATCGCCAAGGCCGTCGGTGTCGTTGCGCAGGCGTTCAGCGCCTTGCTCCTCAAGGGTGCCGCGGCTTTCTTCCGGGTCACTCTCAATAATCAGACGCAGACGTTCTTTAGTAGTAGGTACATCCAGTTTGAAGCGGATCCCCGGGTCAATATCAAACTCTTCAGATTCGGCCCAGTCGAAGTCGGTACTCAGGCGCAGGTAGGACTCGTTGTCGACGCTGTCGCTGTCGATGGTGCCGAAAAATCCGTCGATATTGCGGGCGGTGTTGTCGACCCAGCGCGTAACGCTGTCGTGGATCGGGGTGATGGTATCGATCGCCCAAGGGGCTAGATCGGAATCGCCGGTTTCGTCGGCGCAGGTTGCGCCAGCGGTTAACAGCAACATCAATGCAAAGACGTATTTGCTCATGCTGTTTCTCCTTTCCCCACGACAGAGTATAGCCGCTCTGGCAGATGGCACCGGCGCGCCAACGGTGTAGACTTCGATCCTGTAGGGCGCTGTATTCAACGGCGATCCGTTGGGGAGGCGTCATGCTGGAGACTGTGCAGGCTTTGATGGTGGTGCTGGTATCGCTTTGGGCGATCCCAGCGCTGTGGTTCCATCGTCCACACCGTCTGTGGTTACGTTATCTGCCGCTGGGTTGCTGGCTGCTGGTCATGACGGTGGTGCTCAGTCTGACCTCGCGTGGTGAGTCGCTTGACGCACTGTTGTGCTTCCTGGCTGCCTTGGGTCCCTTGCTGCTGTGGTGGCGCGGCGTGCTGCCCAAGGGCAACTGCGACTGGGCCGACGATATGGCCTATACCACCACCGGGACGGTTGACGGTGACATCCTGCGCCTGCAGCGGGTGCGCTGTTTCGACTGGCGCAGCGCCGACGATTACGACATACGCTGGCAGAGTCGAGAGTACGCGCTCTCGACGCTGCAATCGGTAGACATGTTTCTATCGTTCTGGGGCCATCGCTCGATTGCGCACATGCTGGTTTCCTTCGGTTTTGCCGATGGTCGCTATTCGACCTGGTCGGTCGAGATTCGCCGCGCCCGTGGTGGCGACTATTCGGCCATTGCCGGATTCTTCAAGCACTTCGAACTCAATATCGTTGCCAGTGAAGAACAGGACATCGTCAAGGTGCGCACCAACCACCGGGATGAGGATATGTATCTGTATCGCACCCGATTGACGCCTGCCGCCGGCCGCGCATTGCTGTTGGGCTATGTTGAGGTGGCCAACCGGTTGGCGGTGTCGCCACGCTTCTATCACACGCTGCACGCCAACTGCACCAACGTGGTGTTTCGTCTGATGCAGCGCATTCGTCCTGATCTGCGCTCTGATATCCGCTTGTTGCTCAGCGGGTTTCTGGATAGCTACGTCTACCGCCAGGGCGGGTTGCAGCCCGGTTATTCACTGGCCGAACTGAAGCGGCTCGGGCGAATTACCGAACGGGCCCGGGCAGTGAAAGACGACGAGGATTTTTCAGCCTGCATCCGCAAGGGCGTGCCGGGCTGCGGGGACGAGCACCAGGCAGGACGCCATGATCAAGCTGCTGGCGTTACAGCGCCGTTTTGATGGAAGGAATACGCATGAAAGTAGGTCTGTTGCAGTGTGATGACGTGAACGAGCGCCTGCTGCCCGCGCACGGTAACTATCCGGACATGTTTGAACTGGCACTGCGCAAGCGTCTGCCGCAGATGGACTACCGTATCTACCCGGCGCACAAGGGTGAGTTGCCCGGCGATCCGCACGAGTGCGATCTGTTCGTGATTACTGGCAGCAAGCACGGTGTTTACGAGGAGCTGACCTGGATCCGTGCGCTGGAAGGGTTTATTGCCAGACTTTGGAACGAGCGTAAACCGCTGATCGGGGTCTGTTTCGGGCATCAGGTAATGGCCACAGCAATGGGCGGTGAGGTGCGAAAGTCTGACCGCGGCTGGGGCGTTGGCGTGTCCTTCAACCAGATTCTTGAGCCTAAACCCTGGATGCAGCCGGCACAGGACAAGATCGACTTGATCGTCAGTCATCAGGATCAGGTGGTTGAGTTGCCGCCGCAGGCACAAGTGATTGCCGGAAGTGATTTCTGCCCGAACTACCTACTGCAGTACGGCGATCATTTTCTCAGTGTCCAAGGTCACCCTGAGTTCGAGAAGGGCTACTCCGAGGCGCTGATGGATATGCGCAGTCTGACCATTCCTCCCGCCAGGGTCCGCGCTGGCAAGGTCTCGTTGCACGCCGCTGTCGATAGCGACCTGATGTTCGACTGGATCATCAACTTCGTCCAGCAAGCCCGCGGCTGATCGGGTTTTGCCTGCCGCGCGGCATCGGCGTATGCTGCGCGGGTGGACATCTGCGCGGGAGCGCCGGTGTTTCAGCCTTCAAAGCAGGGTACCGCAATGATCTTTATCTCCAATCAGGTTCAGCTCGGCGACTGGGAAGTCGAGATGACGGCCGTGCGTGCGCAAGGCGCCGGCGGTCAGAACGTCAACAAAGTCTCAAGCGCTATCCATCTGCGCTTTGATATCAACAGTTCAAGCCTGCCGCTGTTCTACAAGGAACGCTTGCTGGCGCTGCGTGACTCGCGCATTACCAGCGACGGCGTGATCATCATCAAGGCGCAGCAGTTCCGTACCCAGGAAATGAACCGTGAGGACGCCATCAACCGCCTGCGTGAGATGATTCTGGCGGCCGGTGTGGTGCAGAAGAAGCGCCGACCGACCCGTCCGACTCGCAGTTCGCAGGTCAAACGGGTGGAAGGCAAGGTCAAGCGTGGTCAGACCAAGCAGTTGCGCGGTAAGGTCGACCTCTGACCCTCAGGCAAGGGTAGGCATCAGCACCCGGTTAGCCGCGCCGGGCAGGGTGCGCAGACTTTTGGCGCGGTTGGTATCCAGACTCCAGGTCGTCGACTTCACGGTATCCACGAAGCGCCAGTCGGCGATCGCATCGTTGGCGGTGAAGGTCACTACCAGATAGCCGCGTTGATTGGCGTTCAGGTACTCAAGGCCGTCAACCAGTGTGGTGATCGCCTGTTCGGCGCTCGGCACCTCGGCCGCAGAAAGCCCCAGATACTCCTCCAGCCCGGGTGAGCTGACCGATGCGGTGGCGAACTCCACGCCTACGGCGTCACCGCTCAGGGTGGCCAGGTTGTTAGCCCAGGCGTTGTGGGTGTCGCCAGCCAGCACCACCAGGTTCTTGTTCAGCCCCCGGGCGGTGCCCAGCAACACTTCGCGTTCGTAGGCGTAGCCATCCCAGGCATCGAGGTTGTACGGGATAACGGTCTCGATACGCGCGATTTCCGCTGAGGTCAGGGTAGGATCACCTGCCTGCTGGCGCAGTTTGATCGTTACCAGTTCGGTGAGTGTTGTAGTCAGGTCGCCCGCCCCAGGGTTCTGCAGCGCCGTCAGCATCTCAGCCGGCAGCAGCATGCGGCCCATCAGAATTTGCTGGCCCAGCACTTGCCAAATTGCGGTAGACGTTGCGAGCTGGGTTTGCAGCCAGTCCAGCTGCGTCTGACCGAGCAGGGTGCGATTGCTGTCGCTGACGTCGGCAGCAAAGGCGGTTGCATCAAACCCACCAGCGCCGATGTAGTTGGCGTAGTCCAGCTGCTCATCGCGGCCGATGATGCGGGTGTCGAGCATGTGCAGGCTGACCAAATCGCCGAAGTCGAAGCGGCGGTAGATGGTTTCTTCATCGTTCTCGGCAAATGGGCGCACCGGCATCCACTCGAAGTAGGCCTGCAGCGCGGCCAGTTTGCGCGCGCTGAAGTCGCCTTCGCCGTCGTTATGGTTCTCGGCGCCCTCGCGCCAGGTATCGTTAGCGACCTCGTGGTCATCCCATACCGCGATGAAAGGTGCTGCTGCGTGCAGCGCCTGCAGGTCTGCGTCGGTGCGGTACTGTGCGTAGCGGCGACGGTAGTCGGTCAGCGAGAGGATTTCGCTGGCATTGTTGTCGGGTAGTAAGCGGCCAAGGGCTGCAGCGTCTTCGGTGGCGTAACCGCCGTTGCCGTATTCGTAGATGTAGTCGCCGAGGTGAATCACAGCGTCCAGTTCGGCCTCCGCGGCTGCAGCGGCGTAGACATGGAAGTAGCCAGCCGGGTAGTTGGAGCAGGACAGTACCGCAAAGCGCACCTGATCCACGCTGCCAGCGGGTAGCGTCTTCATCTGGCCGATTGGTGAGGTCGCGTCGGCCGCCTTGAACCGGTAGTAGTAGGTAGTGCCGGGCAGCAGATTCTGCGCATCGACCTTGAGCGTGTAGTCGCGCGCGACGCTGGTTGTCGCGGTACCGCTGCGGATCAGATCGGTAAAGGCGGCGTCGGTGGCAATTTCCCAGCCGACGCGGATATCTGCGCTGCGGCCGTCCACCGGCGTGACGCGGGTCCAGATGATGATGCGGTCGGTCAGCGGATCGCCGCTGGCAACGCCGTGATTGAACGCCAGCTCACGCGCGGCATCGCCCGATGAGCTGCTCGACAGGCAGCCCTGCAGACCGCTGGAAATCACTACGGTGCCGAATGCCAGTGCCGAAGCACGAAGAAAGTCCCGCCGATTGAGTCCGCTCATTACCTGCTCCTGATGATGTTTAGGCTGGGGCAGAAGGGTGGCAGCGCGGTATGACAGGGTGACGACGGGACGGTTACGGCTTGTCGACAAACCACAGGTCAATCGCCTGCCGGGTCAGGGCGTCGCGGTTTTGCGGAGTGGGAATCCAGTTCTGCCAGCAGCGGGTGGCATGGGTAAGAAACTCGAAGAGCGGCAGATGCTGGCGCAGAACCCGGCGCTTGCGGTGGCTGATAACCGGGTTGAAGTAGCCAAAGTAGTCGAACATCTGTCGCGGATTCTTGCGCACCCACAGCCAGGAGCCCATCTCCAGCGTGAAGGGCAGGAACAGGTTGTTCGGTTGATGTTCCAGACCATGGTCGTACAGATAGTCCCAGAGGTCGCCGTGGGTGGTGTAGTTGATCGATTGAGGCTCGATGATGTAGGGATGGTGGTGCGGATAGGTCTGCTCGAACAGCTGCTTGAGGCTCAGCACCTCGGCGATGTGCTCGATGGGTTTGTGGCTGCGCGCATAGCTGCACCAGAGACGGTCACGCCGGCCAAAGCCACTGTGACAATCCACACTCATGGAGAAGGGGGCTGAGAGCAGGCGTTGCTGCACAGTGCTGACAACGGCTGCTGCTTCGGCCTCCATGGGCGCTCCCAACTTACCGCGATACCACGGCAGGCGCCGACTGATGCGATGCCCGCTGACCAGCCAGGGCACCGGCCCCATCGCGTCCACCGGCGCATTGCGCATCAGATCCACGCCGTTGAGATTGCTGCGCCGGTGATGCCAAATCCCGCCGGGGTTGATCATTGGCATAAACAACAAACGCACACGCTCCAGCTGCTCGCGCAGCTGATCGTCCCAGTCCAGCCTGTTGACCAGGCTGTGCAGCCAGGAAATCAGCACCTGCGTGCCGATCCGCTCAACCCCATGCACGCCACCAAAGAACCCAATCACCGGTGCCTGCGGCGAGCGGCTGCCGAGTTCAATCACCCGGATTGGAATATCCAGACCGTTGACCGGCACCCTGAGTGGGGTGGTAACGCGCAGATGGCGTGCGGCCTGATGCAGCAAGGCTTCGAGCTGGGCGTGCTCGGGGAGATGACGTTGGATCAGGTGTTGCGCGTCGCTCATGATGCACTCGGGCGTGGGGAAGCCTGATGGTGGCAGGGGAGTGTGACGATTGGGTGACGGATTGGGGTTCGAGTGAGGCGGGCACGGCATGCCGTGCCCCTACGCAAACATATGCCGCAGCGCGGACTAGCAGTCCCCGTTTGCGCGGGCGAGTAGCGCAGGGCCGGCGGGAAAGAGGACGGCAGCCTGTTTGAGGCTCGAAGAGCCGAGTTCTGCCGGCCCCCGCTGGCCCGAGCAACGCAGCGGACCCGAAGGGCCGCGCGGCCGGGGTGCCCTAGGGGTCGTTAGGGGAAATGGGCAAGCATTTCCCCTGACTCGCCGTAAAGGCGAAAAATGCATCAGATCTCGGCTCGGGAGCTAGTCTTAAGGCCCTATTACGACAGGTTGGCGCCGTCCAGCAGTATTAACAGCAGCGCAGCCCGCAAACCTCAATCCACCAACGCCCCATTTACAATCGCCCGCAACTCCTGCCGCACCGGATAACTCGACGAAGGAATCAGCTGCGTCATAAACACCATCAGCAAATCTTCAACCGGGTCGACGAAGAAGTTGGTGCTGGCCATGCCGCCCCAGCCGTATTCGCCGACCGAGCCGTTGGTTTGGGACTTGGCGACGTTGATCTTGACGGAGAAGCCGAGGCCGAAGCCGCTGCCTTCGTAGGGTGTTTCGCTGAACGAGCCGACGGAGACACCAGGCAGGTCTTGATTGTTGGGCAGGTGGTTCATGCGCATGAATTCGAGCGTTTTGCGGCCGATGATACGGGCGCCGTTCAGCTCGCCGCCATTGGCCAGCGCTTGGGCAAAGCGGTAGTAGTCGTCGATGGTAGAGACCAGACCGCCGCCGCCGGAGAGGAAGCCGTGGGCCTTGGTGAAGCTGGAATCCTGCGGGTCGTCCTGCAGGCTGAAGCTGCCGCCGGGCTGGAACTGATAGCAGGCGGCGAAGCGCGGGATGCGGTCGGCCGGGACGGTGAAGAAGGTATCGGTCATGCCCAGCGGGGCGAAAATATGGCGCTGGAAGTAGTCATCCAGGCTCATGCCGGACAGCACCTGAACCAGATAGCCGCAGACGTCGGTCGACACCGAGTAATTCCACGCCGTGCCCGGTGAGAATTCCAGTGGCAGACGTGACAGCTCATCAATCAGGCGGTCGAGCGTCAGGCCGGGGCCGCCGTCGAGCTTCAGGCTGCGGTAGGCCGCATCCACGTTGGTGCGGTTCATGAAGCCGTAGGTCAGACCGGACTGGTGAGTCAGCAGGTCGCGGATGGTCATCGGCCGCTCGCAGGGCGTGGTCAGAATCTGCGGGTGCACGCCGGTTTTGTAGACCCGCAGGTTGCTCCAGCTGGGGATGTACTTGTGGACCGGGTCGTCGAGCAGGAAACGGCCTTGCTCATACAGCTGCATCAGCGCAATCGAAGTGATCGGCTTGGTCATCGAGTAGATGCGGAACAGGGTATCGCGCTCAATCGGCAGGCCGCGCTCAACGTCGCGCAGACCTTGGGCCTCGCAATAGACCACCTGGCCACGGCGGGCGATCAGGGTCAGGGCGCCCGGCAGCTTACCGGTGTCGATATAGGCCGATTGCAGGTGAGTGCCAATGCGCGAGAGCCGCTCCAGGTCAACGCCGGCGATGCAGTTGCTGTTTGCCATGGATCTATCCGTCTTGTTCGTGAACGCTCGATAGTAGCCTGTCGAGGCGCTGGGCAGAAGGCGCATGGGCGCCCAAATGACCTGCCATGCAGCGCCGTGATGGCGGTTACAAAATAAAGTCGATCGCACCGCCTTGACCCTCTTGTGCGGCGCCGCGGCGCGGAGTAAAAAGCGCGCACCGGAGCAGCATGAGGATTGCGATGAAATGAGCGACCATTCGCCCTGTCTGAACTGCGGTGCGTGTTGCGCCACATTCAGGGTGTCTTTTTACTGGGGAGAAACCGATAGCGCCCCAGGGGGTGACGTACCCACCCAGTTAACTGAACAAATAACACCGTACCGTGCCTGCATGCAGGGCACCAATCAGCCTCAGCCGCGTTGCGTGGGCCTGATGGGAACGGTCGGTGAGGGCGTTCGCTGCAGCATCTACGAGAAGCGCCCAAGCCCCTGCCGTGACTTTCCGTATCACGGCGAAAATGGGCTCGACAGTCCCGACTGTCAGCGCGCCAGAGCCGTCCACGGCTTGCCCCCGCTGCCATCCAATCCGACCCGCCCGGGTCTGATACCGATCGTCGCTGCCTGACCGCGTATCGCATGCCAATCAGCCCGCTGTGCCGGCTGGTTGGCTGCGCGCTCAGCCGGCGCTTTGCGCCTGCGTCTGTACCTGCTCGGGCTGAGCGAAGTAGGTTTGACTGATGGCAGCATGCAGTTCATCAAAGTCGATCTGAATCTCATCAACAAAAGCGTGCAGCTCATCGGGTTCGGCAGCCAGCAGGGCGACGTCCGGCTTGCCGAGGTTTTGCCTGCAGGTTTCCACTTCCTGCAGTGCCAGTTCGTGCCGGGGCAATGTGTGCAGGGCTTCGGCCACGCGCTCCATGCAGCAGGCAACGCTGCGCGGGAACAGCCGATCCTGGAGCAGAAAGCTCAGCACATCCGGCCCCCGAATGCGTAGCCGCACGTGCTGACGGTACATCTGATAACCGGTCAGCGACTTGAGCACGCTCATCCACTGCAGGGTCTCGAAGGGTTTGAGGTCTTCGCCACTGCGCGGCAGCAGGTTGGCCGAGCGCACGTCGATGATTCGCGTGGTCATGTCCGCCCGTTCCAGTTGACGGCCCAGCATCAGGAATGAGCGCACCGGAGTGAAACTCAATGAGCCTTCGATCAGGCCGTTAACGGTCTGGCAGCTGCGGATTACCCGACCCAAAAACGCATCGCGCCGGCGCGGGGTGATACCGGAGCCAACCTGCTCCTTGACGCTCAGATACAGCTGGTTGACCTCTTCCCAGATTTCCCGGGGGATGACGTCGCGGGTGGTGCGCAGGTTCTCCCGTGCGGCCGCCAGCGAACTGAGGATCGAGCCGGGGTAGCGGCGGTCACCGCACATGAACGACAGCACGCTGGCTTCGTCGCGGGTGGGATAGAACTCGTCGAACAACTCGTCATTGCCGGTGATCGCGATGATCTCCGCCCAGCCGAGCTTGGTCGCCCGTGGCAGATCCAGTAATAGATGACTGTTTACGCTCAGCAGGCGAGCGGTGTCTTCGGCGCGCTCGAGGTAGCGGGCCATCCAGTAAACGTTTTCAGCAACTCGTGAAAGCATTGGTCAGTTCCCCGCCAGGTCTACGATCCAGGTGTCCTTGCTGCCGCCGCCCTGCGAGGAGTTGACGACCAGCGATCCCTTGGTGAGTGCGACCCGGGTCAGGCCGCCAGTGGTAACCCAGGTAGATTCCCCGGAAAGAATGAACG
Organism: Halopseudomonas sp.; assembly: GCF_038130085.1. Lineage (NCBI taxonomy): Bacteria > Pseudomonadati > Pseudomonadota > Gammaproteobacteria > Pseudomonadales > Pseudomonadaceae > Halopseudomonas > Halopseudomonas sp. The sequence continues at coordinate 41,010 of NZ_JAYPMU010000024.1, forward strand.
GCCGCAGGTCGACGTGGCGTGGCTCCATCTGGTTGTTGCCGCACAGGGTTGGCGAGGTAGACAGGCTCAGGGTTGGCTGGGCCATGTAATTGCGCGGGTTCGCCTTGATCAGTTCGGCAAAGGTCTCGCGTTCCTTTTTAGTCGAGTGCGGGCCGATCAGCATGCCGTAGCCACCGGACTCGTTGGCCGGCTTCACCACCAGCTTGTCGAGGTTGTCGAGCACGTATTTGCGATCGTCCTCGAACATGCACAGGTAACTGGGCACGTTGGGCAGCAGCGGCTGCTCGCCGAGGTAGTACTCGATGATCTTCGGCACAAAGGCGTAGATCACCTTGTCGTCGGCGACACCGGCGCCCGGCGCGTTGGCCAGCGCCACGTTACCCTTGCGCCAGGCGCGCATCAGGCCATGCACGCCGAGCATGGACTCCGGGTTGAACACTTCGGGGTCGATAAACATGTCGTCCACCCGACGGTAGATGACGTCGACGCGGGCCAGCCCGTCGATGCGGCGCATGTATACGCAGTCGTCGTCGCCCACCACCAGGTCCGTGCCCTCTACCAGCTGAACGCCCATTTGTTGGGCCAGATAGGAATGCTCGTAGTAGGCGGAGTTGTAGATGCCGGGAGTCAGAATGACGATGCATGGGTCGTCGCCGGGACGGGGCGAGAGTGAGGCAAGCATGTCGTAGAGCTGCGCGGTGTAGTCGTCGACCGGCTGGATCTGGCCGGTGGCGAACAGGTCGGGCATCACGCGCTTGGTGACGTTGCGGTTTTCCAGCATGTAGGACACACCGGACGGTACCCGCAGATTGTCTTCCAGCACATAAAGTGTGCCGTCCTTGTCACGCACGAGATCTGAGCCGCAGATGTGCGCCCACACATTGTGTGGCGTGGAAATGCCGACGCACTGCGGACGGAAGTTGACCGACTGGGCCAGTACTTCGCGCGGTACGACGCCATCCTTGACGATCTTCTGATCGTGGTACAAATCGTCGATAAACATGTTAAGCGCCTGCACCCGCTGCTTGAGACCCGCGTCGGTCTTTTGCCATTCAGCGAGGGGGATGATGCGCGGCACAATATCGAAGGGCCAGGCCCGGTCGATCATGTTGCCTTCGGTATAAACGGTGAAGGTGATGCCCATCAACTGGATAGCGACTTCAGCCGCTGTCTTGTGTTCGCTCAACTCACGGGCGTCGAGGTTGGCGAGGTATTGGCACAGCAGTTCCGCCTCCGGTCGCGGCTGCCCCGGTGCCTTTATCAGTTCGTCGTAGAAGCCTTTGGATGTGTAATCGTCCCAGTTTACTTTGCTCATTCAGCTACTCTGTCCGCCAGGGGAGGGATGCTTAGCAACTTGCAATTGCCATACCAGATGCACCGGATCGGGGCACGCGGTGAAGGGTGCCTTCGAACAATTGTCACTCAGCCGTGTTAACAAAATAGGACGCCCACCGATTGGCACAGGCATTGCTTCGCTGACCGGCTGGAAGGATTGATCGCACACTCTGACGGGATAACGGACCATGACCATCCGCGTTGCACTCAGGCATGAAACGACCTACTCGTTCGACAAGCCGGTTTCGGTTGCACCCCATCTGATTCGCCTGCGGCCAGCGCCACATTGCCGTACTCCAGTCGATGCCTACAGTCTCAAGGTTAGCGGAGGTGAGTACTTCATCAACTGGCAGCAGGATCCGTTCGGCAACCACGTGGCGCGCCTGGTGTTCCCCGAGAAGATGACCAGCCTCGGTATCGAGGTTGAGTTGATTGCCCCGATGACGGTGATCAATCCCTTTGATTTCTTTGTTGAGGATTACGCCGAGCAGTTCCCATTCGGCTACAAGGATGAGTTGAAAAAGGAGTTGGCGCCGTATCTGGAAACCGCAAAGCCGGGGCCGAAATTGGCGAAATGGCTGGCTGCGGTGGATCAGGGCGAGCGCTCAATTACCGACTTTCTGGTCGGCCTGAATCAGCGGCTGGCGGACGATATTCAGTACATGATCCGCATGGAGCCGGGTGTGCAGAGCCCGGAACAGACGCTGACGCTGGGCAGCGGCTCGTGTCGTGACTCGGCCTGGTTGCTGGTACATATCTGTCGCCATCTCGGGCTGGCTGCGCGCTTCGTGTCTGGTTACCTGATTCAGCTGACGGCGGATGTAAAGGCACTTGACGGCCCCTCCGGTACAGAAACCGACTTCACTGACCTGCACGCCTGGACCGAAGTGTTCGTTCCGGGTGCCGGCTGGATCGGACTGGATCCGACCTCCGGCTTGCTGGCGGGCGAGGGGCATCTGCCACTGGCAGCGACGGCCGAGCCAGCCAGTGCAGCGCCCATCACCGGTGCAACTGAACCCTGCGAAGTGAGTTTTTCCTTCGATATGAGCCTCACCAGGGTGCACGAAGACCCCCGCGTAACCAAACCCTACAGCGAAGATCAATGGGCAGAAATTCTCGCACTGGGTGAGCAGGTCGACGCTCAGTTACAGGTACTGGATGTGCGTTTGACCATGGGCGGCGAGCCAACCTTCGTCTCCATCGATGACATGGATGCACCAGAATGGACCATTGCCGCGCAGGGTCCGACCAAAAGAGGGCTTTCCGAGACCTTGCTGCGGCGCCTGCGCCCGCATTTTGCGCCACACTCGCTGATTCACTATCAGCAGGGTAAATGGTATCCGGGAGAGCCGCTGCCGCGCTGGGCGTTGGCCTGTTACTGGCGGCGCGATGGCAAACCCATGTGGCAGGACGACCGTTGGTTGGCCGATATGGACCGCAACTACGGTGCGGACGATGCCAGGGCGCTGGCGTTCGCGCAGGCGCTGACGCGTCGCCTTGGCGTGTCGGCCAAGCATCTGATTCCCTGTTTTGAAGATGCTTACTACTACCTCTGGCTGGAGCGCACCCAGCCGATAGACGTTGATCTGCGTGGCGAAGACCTCAAGGATGACGACAACCGCCTGCGCCTGGCGCGCTTGCTCGAGCGCGGACTGGACGCAACGGTCGGTTACACGCTGCCGTTGGCGGCTGCGGAGCAGGGCGGGTGGCTTAGTGGCAGCTGGCCGTTGCGCCGGGAGCAGCTCTATCTGGTACCGGGTGATTCGCCGATGGGGTTGCGCCTGCCGCTGTCTGCGCTACCGATCGCCCGCCGTGAGGAGCCGCAGCCGACGTCGCTGTTCGAAGAGCAGACTCCCTTGTCCGACCTGCATGGCGAGGTAGCTAGCCGCTACAGTGCCCTTTACGCCAGTGGTGAAGGCTCACTGCACCATATTTCGGCCGGGCAGGACTGGCAGGAGCAGCGCCCTGATCTGATTGACAGCGGTGTGGTCGGCACGGCGCTGTGCATTGAGCCGCGTGACGGCAAGCTGTTTGTGTTCATGCCGCCGCTGGCCAAGCTGGAGTCCTATCTCGAGCTGCTGGCCTGTATCGAACATACCGCTGCGGAGCTGAATTTGCCGGTCTGTATCGAGGGCTACGCGCCACCGTCGGATAACCGCATCGAAAAGTTCATGATCACACCGGACCCGGGGGTGATTGAGGTGAATATCATGCCGGCGGCCAGTTGGCCTGAGCTGGTACGCAATACCGAGATTCTCTACGAAGAGGCTCGCTTGACGCGGCTCGGGACCGAGAAATTCATGCTAGACGGCCGCCACACCGGAACCGGTGGCGGCAACCATGTCACCCTCGGAGGTCGCACGCCGTCCGAGTCGCCCTTCTTGCGCCGGCCGGACCTGCTCGTCAGCATGCTGACGTTTTGGCAGCACCATCCGAGCCTGTCTTACCTGTTTTCCGGCATGTTCATTGGTCCGACCAGTCAGGCGCCGCGGGTCGACGAAGCCCGGTATGAGGCGCTGTATGAACTGGAGATCGCGTTGGCGCAAATGCCGTCTGGCGAGGTACCACAGCCTTGGCTGGTCGACCGCCTGGTGCGCAACCTGCTGACCGATATCACTGGCAACACCCATCGCGCGGAGTTCTGTGTCGACAAACTGTATTCACCTGACAGCGCGACAGGGCGACTTGGTTTGCTTGAGCTGCGTGGCTTCGAGATGCCGCCGCATGCGCGCATGAGCTTGATGCAGCAATTGCTGATTCGTGCGTTGGTGGCGCGCTTCTACGCTGAGCCTTATCGTCAACCGCTGGCCCGCTGGGGTACGGCGCTGCACGACAAGTGGATGATGCCGCATTATCTCTGGCGCGATCTCTGCGATGTGCTGAGCGACCTGCGTGCTCACGGCTTTGACTTCCGTGATGAGTGGTTCGCGCCGTTTCTGGAGTTTAGGTTTCCGCATGCGGGGGAGGTGCAGTACGGCGATACCCGTATCGAGCTGCGCCAGGCGATCGAACCCTGGCACGTATTGGGTGAGGAGGTCGCCGGTGGCGGCACCGCCCGTTACGTTGACTCTTCGGTCGAGCGCTTGGAGGTCAAGGTCCATGACTTCAATCCGGCCCGTTATCAGCTGACCTGTAATGGCTTCAAGGTACCTCTGCAGACGACCGGAGTACCGGGTGAGTTGGTTGCCGCGGTCCGCTACCGCGCCTGGCAGCCGCCGTCGGCGCTGCACCCGATGATCACTGTGCAGGCACCGCTGGTATTTGACTTGGTCGATAACTGGAATGGTCGCTCGGTTGGTGGCTGTACTTACCATGTCGTGCATCCGGCTGGCCGCAACTACGAGCATTTCCCCGTTAACGCCAATGAGGCTGAGGCTCGGCGCATGGCGCGGTTCTGGGACTATGGTCATAGTCAGGGCAAGGCAGGAGAGGTTCGGCAGGCGCCGGGGCAGGAGTATCCGCACACGCTGGATTTACGGCGCGCGGTAGTTGGCAGCACTGGTTTATAATCGACGCCATCCAGCAATCGTGGCTGATCGCCAGCCTGCACCGGGAACCGCTCCATGCAACACCTCGCCAATCTGGACCCCGCAGTAACTGCCTTGCTTGGGGACTATCCAGGGCACGTCGGACATGACGAGTTGATCGGTGACGATCGCCTTCCGCGTGCCCATTGGCAGGGGGTGCTGGATGATATCGCCCAGCTTGGCCCGGACGTCTTGGCGGCGCGCTCGGAAGAGGCGCAGAACCTGCTGCACGAAAATGGCGTCACCTTTAATCCGTATGAAGATGATCCGGGCCAGCTGCGGTCCTGGCAGCTTGATTGCGTTCCCTGGGTCATTCCCACCGATGAATGGGACGTTCTGGAGGCGGGCCTGCGTCAGCGCAGCCGGCTGTTGGAGCACATTCTTGATGATCTCTATGGGGCGCGGCGAATCATCAGTGAAGGCCTCTTGCCACCCGAGCTGATCTATACCCATCCGGGTTTCCTGTTCTCCGCAGCCGATGATCCGCCGCAGGTAGAGCGGCCGCTGCTGATTTTCCACGGCACCGATATCATTCGTGACAGTCAGGGGGGATGGCAGGTTCTGGCTGACTGGACTCAGTCTCCATCCGGCGCCGGTTATGCCCTGGAGAACCGCATCACGCTCGCCCGCGCGCTCCCAAGCCTGTACCGCGATGCGCCGATCAAGCGTCTTGCGGGCTTCCTGCAGGCCCAGCATCGCTGTCTGGCCAGTTTGGCCAGCACCCAACGAGAGCAGCCGAATATTGTCTTGCTGTCGCCGGGCCCAGGTAGCCCCGGTTACTTCGAGCACGCCTGGCTCGCCAATTACATGAACTTCTCGTTGGTTGAAGGCGATGATTTGGTGGTGCGAGATGGCCAGGTTGCCATGCGTACGCTGGGTGGTTTGAAGCAGGTTGACGTTATTCTCCGGCAGATTAACGATCCCTGGTGTGATCCGCTTGAACTGCGCCCCGACTCGCTGCTGGGCGTGCCCGGGCTGTTGCAGGCCGCCCGCTGCGGCAACGTGCATATTGCAAACGCTCTGGGCTCCGGCGTGCTTGAGCACCCGGGCTTGCTCGCGTTCCTGCCGACGCTATGCCGTGAACTGTTGGGCGAAGAGTTGCTGCTGCCGTGCCGAGAAACGCTCTGGTGTGGCGAGCCGCAGACCATGGCCAAGGTGCGAGCAGAGCTGGATGGGTGGGTGCTGCGCGATATCAGCAAGCCGGGCCGCATCTATCGCGCGGATCAGATGGGCCTCGAGGCGCTACGTGACCTGCGTATCAGCATGGACCGCCATCCGTACCTGTTTACCGCGCAACGGCATATCTCTCCGGCTGTGGCGCCAGGTTTCAATCCGCAAAGCAAAACCTTTGAACGCCAGAGTGCAACGCTGAGATTCTTCAGTCTGGTTGAGCCCGATGACCTGACCAAGCCGGTGAACGAACGCAATTACCGGGTAATGCCGGGCGGGCTCGCCTGGGTCGGCGAGCCCGGTGCTCCCTTGATGAAAAGCCGCCTGGTGAAGGACGTCTGGGTTACCGCGCCGGTACCGCAGCCACATATCAGTCTGCTACGTCAGGCGCTTGGCCCGATCGTGGTCACCCGTGATGGTAAGGATTTGCCGTGCCGGGTGGCAGAAAGCCTGTTCTGGATGGGCCGCTATGGTGAACGTCTGGATACCCGCGGGCGTCTATTGCGCGAGGCGTTAGCCCGACTGCTGCAGGACGATCGTCAGGAGTCCGGTTCGCAACTGATGCCGGACCTGTTGCGAGCGCTGGATATTGCGCTCGATCCGGACGCCTTTGCGGATGACAGTGTGCCGACCAATAGCCGCTTTCCGCGCGAATATATCGTCACCCGGGACAGGTTGTTGCAGCTATTTGCGGACGACCTGCCTGAGGGGTTACCGGTCATCTTTGGCCATTTCGTGCGCAACAGCCGAGCGGTGCGCGACCATCTCGGGGATGACACCTGGCGGGCGATCAATAGTCTGCGTCAGCATTTCAACAGTATGTCGCGTGCGCGCGGTGTAGTCGTCGGCCAGCGCCACCTCGAGGCCATGGTGCTCGATCTGGCAGCCTTCTTTGGCCTTTGCAACGAAACCATGCCGCATCACTACGGCTGGCGTTTCCTCGATATTGGGCGCTTTATCGAGCGCGCGCTCGGCTCGCTGGAGTTGCTGAAGCTGGCGCTTTTGGACGCGGACGAGCCGGGCATACCGCTCTGGGAGGTGGTGTTGGCGACCACCGACAACCTCACGGTGTACCGCCGCCGCTATCGCTCACAGTTGCACCCGCTGGCGATTCTCGACCTGCTGTTGTTCGACGAGACCAATCCACGTTCGGTAGGCTACATGCTCAAGCGTCTCGGTCGACAGATCGCCAAGCTTCCATCACCGGGTAGCTCGCCCTACCGTAATCTCGAGCAGCGCCTGATCATTCAGGCAACCAGTTGCCTGCATCTGGTCGATATTGAAACCCTGACCGATCTGGAGGGTTCGCCCGAGGCACGGGAGGCCCTGAGTAATCTGCTGGATCAACTGATCGAACCCATGTCCGAGTTGTCCAACGCGCTGTCGCACAGTCACTTCAGCCATGTTGAAGCTCCCCGTCAGCTGGTCAGCATGCACTACACTGGCCAGCCCTGAATCGAGGTCTCCACGTTGAGATACCTTTTGCGTCACACCACGCACTACCAGTACAGCGGCGCTGTGACCCTGAGTCATAACGAAGCGCGCATCCTGCCGCGAGTGCTGCCGTGGCAGGACTGCAACAATACCCAGCTGGTGATCACGCCCATGCCGGATCGTATGCGTGAGCGCATCGATTTTTTCGGTAACCGGGTGGTGTATTTCTCGATCGAGTCGCTGCATGAGAGCCTGGATGTGACGGTGACCAGTGAGATCGTCACTCGCCCTCGGGCCAGCGCCGATATCTTCTCCAATATCAGTTGGGAGCAAGCGGTAGAAGAGCTGCGCTACGATCCGCGGCAGACCAATCGCGATACGCTGGATGCGCGATTGTATGCCCTCGACTCGCCGTTCATTTTTCAGAGCCCCGGATTGGCTGAATATGCGCGAAGCAGTTTTACGCCGGGACGCAACCTGGTGGATGCGGTGCTGGAGCTGAACCGGCGGATTTTTTCCGAGTTCACCTATGATCCGGAATTCACCACGCTGGCAACCCCATTGCATGACGTGCTCGCCAGCAAACGGGGCGTCTGTCAGGACTTTGCTCACCTGGGTATTGGTTGCTTGCGTTCAATGGGGCTCGCAGCCCGGTACGTCAGCGGCTACATGGAGACCTTGCCGCCGCCCGGTCAGCAAAAGCTGCTGGGTGCTGATGCGACGCATGCATGGCTCGCGGTATTTGTGCCGGGGTGGGGGTGGCTGGAGCTGGATCCTACCAACGGCTGCGTGCCGGATGAACGCTACATTATCCTTGGCTGGGGCCGTGATTTTGCTGATGTGACGCCGCTCAAGGGGGTTATGACCGGGGGAGGGGATCACAGTCTCAGTGTTGCGGTCGACGTACTGCCGCAAGCGGATGAGCCGATGGCGCGCACTCTGGTTTGATTGATCTCGGCTCTTTTCCGGAGCCGGGAAGGCAACAAAAAACCGGCCATAAGGCCGGTTTTTTGTTGTTCGCCGAATGGCTTACATGTTCGGGTAGTTCGGGCCACCCGTGCCTTCCGGCGCGATCCAGTTGATGTTCTGGGACGGATCCTTGATGTCGCAGGTTTTGCAGTGTACGCAGTTCTGCGCATTGATCTGGAAGCGCTTGCTGCCGTCGTCGTTGGCGACAACTTCGTATACGCCAGCCGGGCAGTAACGCTGTGCCGGCTCGTCGTACAGGGGCAGGTTCTTCTCCAGCGGAATGCTCGGATCTTTCAGTGTCAGGTGGATCGGCTGATCTTCTTCATGGTTGGTGTTGGACATGAAGACCGAAGACAGCTTGTCGAAGCTCAGTACGCCATCCGGCTTCGGATAATCGATCTTGGCCGCTTCGGAGGCTTTCTTCAGGCAAGCGTAATCCGGCTTGGTGTCGTGCAGAGTGACCGGGATCTTGCCGCCGAACCAGTTCTGGTCGATGTAGTTGAACGCGCCACCCAGCAGCGGACCAAACTTGTGGATCGCCGGGCCGAAGTTACGCGCTGCGAACAGCTCTTCGTACAGCCAGCTGGACTTGAAGCTTTCAACGTAGTTGGTCAGCTCGTCGCCGCCTTCGCGGCCAGCCTGCAGGGCTTCGACGATAGCGTCAGCGGCCAGCATGCCGGATTTCATCGCGGTGTGGCTGCCCTTGATCTTGGCGAAGTTCAGGGTGCCGAGGTCGCAGCCAATCAGCGCGCCGCCCGGGAAGACCATCTTCGGCAGGGAGTTCAGGCCGCCTTTGCAGATGGCGCGAGCGCCGTAAGCAACGCGCTTGCCGCCTTCCAGGTACTGCTTGACGACCGGGTGATGCTTGTAGCGTTGGAACTCGTCAAACGGAGACAGGTGCGGGTTGGAGTAGGACAGATCGATGATCAGGCCAACGACAACCTGGTTGTTCTCCAGGTGGTACAGGAAGGAACCGCCGGTGTTTTCAGTGCCAACGATGTCCAGCGGCCAGCCGGCAGTGTGCACAACCAGACCTTGCTGATGCTTGGCCGGATCGATGTCCCAGATTTCCTTGATGCCGATGCCGTAGTGCTGGGCATCTGCTTCGGAGTCCAGGTTGAAGCGGTTGATCAGCTGCTTGCCAATGTGGCCACGGCAGCCTTCTGCGAACAGGGTGTACTTGGCGCGCAGTTCCATACCCGGGGTGTAGAAGCCGTCTTTCGGGTTGCCTTCACGGTCAACGCCCAGGTCACCGGTGAGGATGCCGCGCACAACGCCGTTTTCGTCGATCAGTGCTTCCTGAGCGGCGAAGCCCGGATACACCTCTACGCCCAGACCTTCGGCCTGTTCGGCCAGCCAGCGGCACAGGTTGCCGAGGGAGATGATGTAGTTGCCATGGTTGTGCATGGTCTTGGGAACGAGCAGGTCAGGCAGCTTGGTTGCCTTCGCTTCGCTGGTGAGCATATAGATGTCGTCGCGAACCACCGGTGTGTTCAGCGGGGCACCCAGCTCTTTCCAGTCAGGGAACAGCTCTTCCAGAGCGCGCGGCTCGAATACCGCACCAGAGAGAATGTGGGCACCGACTTCGGAACCTTTCTCTACGACACAGACGCTGATTTCCTGACCGGCTTCAGCAGCCTGCTTCTTGATTCGACATGCAGCTGCCAGGCCAGAGGGGCCGGCACCTACGATGACAACGTCAAACTCCATGAATTCGCGTTCCACAATCTCTCTCCTAAACTCTAGGCCCGTCACATGTATCGATTCTTTGTTGATCTGCCATGATCGATTAAGCGGCGGAGTATAACAGCCCGAGTTTTCCGCTCCAACGCAAAGATGGCGTTTTGGTCGTTTATTGGACCTTTCGTCGAATTGCTCCTATTGACCGCCTGTGCTTGGAAAGTCATGATAGAGAGCTTTTGAACGGCGGGCCCCACTTGGTCTGAACGTGAACGATCTTCTTTTTATAGTCACGATTCTGGCCGGCCCAGTTTTGGCTACACATTGAATGAGGCAATCATGAAGGTACTTGTAGCGGTTAAGCGAGTCGTTGATTACAACGTCAAGGTTCGCGTCAAGGCGGACAACTCCGGTGTTGACCTGGCCAACGTCAAGATGTCGATGAACCCCTTCTGCG
>NZ_JAYPMU010000025.1:0-42726 GCF_038130085.1 Halopseudomonas sp.
GGGGCCTTCTCCGCCTGGATCAGCACGGCTTCTGCTTTGTCGCGCATCTGCTGGATGCGCTAGAATACACGGTCGCTGCCCCCTTCGGCCCAAGCCATGGAAGACAGCAGTAGCGAACCAACCAGAAGCAAAGGTTTCAGCGATTTCATGGGCAGTCTCCATCAGTGCAAACTATGGCCGGCACCTCTGCTTTGCTTTTGGTCTGTCGAGGGCCGAGAGCACAACCTAGTACTCATGCTTGCACCCTAGACAAGCCACCCTGTCAGTGAGCTGAAGTCAGAATTACATTTTCGTAAGCTTCTGGTTGGGGCCGCGGTTTGCCTGCAAACTCAGGCCACCCGACTTTTGGAGTCTGCACACATGAAACTACTGGTAGCTGAAGACGAACCCAAAACCGGTACGTACCTCCAGCAAGGTCTCACCGAGGCTGGGTTCAATGTCGACCGGGTTATGACCGGTACAGATGCCCTTCAGCATGCACTTAGCGAAGCCTATGACCTGCTAATTCTGGATGTAATGATGCCTGGGCTGGACGGTTGGGAAGTGCTGCGCATGTTGCGCGCAGCAGGAAAAGACGTCCCCGTACTGTTCTTGACGGCACGCGATGGTGTGGAAGACCGCGTTAAAGGGTTGGAGCTGGGTGCGGACGACTACCTGATCAAGCCATTTGCTTTCTCAGAGCTTCTGGCCAGGGTCAGAACGCTGCTGCGTAGAGGCAATGACTCACCCACGCAAACAACGATGAAAATTGCCGATTTGGAAGTCGATCTGATGAAGCGTCGCGCCATCCGCGGCGGTAAACGAATTGACCTGACCGCGAAGGAGTTTTTACTGCTGGAACTGCTACTGCGCCGGCGCGGCGAGGTGCTCCCGAAGTCGCTGATTGCCTCTCAGGTTTGGGACATGAATTTCGACAGCGACACCAATGTCATTGAGGTTGCGGTACGCCGGCTACGCGCAAAAATCGATGACGATTTCGATCTCAAGCTGATTCATACCGCCCGCGGCATGGGATACATGATGGATGCTCCGGAGTGAATATGAAGCACCTTTCGCTGACCGCACGCATGAGCCTGATGTTCATGTCCGCGGTAATTGCAGTCCTGACGGTAGCAGGGCTGAGTTTCAATATGCTCAGCCAGCACCACTTCAAGATGCTGGATCGGCAGGCCCTGGTGGAGAAACTCGAATCCGCCAAACATATCCTCAACAATGCTCGCGGTGAAGCGAGCCTTTCGGAAGAATTACCGCAGTTGCGAGCTTTGCTGGGAGCCCATCAGGATCTGGCCGCCACTATCCTGGCCAGTGACGGTTCTGTACTGTTTTCCGACCCCAGAGCAGTCGAAGTACCTGAGCGTTTCAGACGTGCAAATGAGCAGAGCATGTGGGAGTGGCAGAACGGCCAACACATGTACCGTGGCATGACGGAGCAAATCTCGGTAGCCGATCAGGCTGAGCCGCTCACTGCGTTGCTGATTCTTGACGTCACCAATCACACACACTTTTTCGACACGCTGCAACGATGGTTTTGGATTGGATTGGTCATCAGCGCCCTGTTCAGTGCCGCACTCGGCTGGGTGGTTGCTCGCAGCGGCCTTAGGCCTCTGCGGCAAGTCACTCATGTGGCCTCCGGGATGTCCGCTCGCTCGTTACAGGAGCGAATCCCTCTCGAACCAGTGCCGCGGGAACTTCAGCAACTGGTTCTCTCCTTCAATGCGATGTTGGCTCGGCTAGAGGATGCCTTCGTTAGGCTCTCCAATTTTTCGGCCGACATTGCCCACGAGCTACGAACTCCAGTCAGCAATCTGATGACCCACACCGAGGTCGTGCTGAGTAAAAAACGCGATATCAATGCCTATGAGGAGAATCTGTACTCCAACCTGGAGGACTTGAAGCGCATGTCTCGGATGATTGATGACATGCTGTTCTTGGCCAAGGCTGATAATGGCCTGATCATCCCCGAGCAGGCCAGGATCGAACTGGCTGACGTAGTCTTCAAGCTGTTTGACTACTACCACCTTCTGGCCGAAGAGCGCGGCATTGAGCTATCGCTCACAGGCAAAGGCCAAGTGCTGGGAGATCGGCTGATGCTTGATCGCGCGCTATCCAACTTGCTGTCCAATGCGCTGCGCTACACGCCGGCGGGACAGACAATTTCGGTTCTGATCCGCGAGACAGAGGACTCCACTACCTTCAGTATCGAGAACCCAGGGGACACAATCAGCTCAGAGCATCTAGAGAAGCTCTTCGACCGCTTTTACCGGGTTGACCCCGCTCGGCGAGAGGGCAGCCCGAGCAACGCCGGGCTCGGGCTTGCAATCACCCGATCCATCATTGAGGCTCACAAAGGCCGCATCTGGTGCACCTCAGCGGCTAGCCTCACGGGCTTTCACATCGAATTGCCCCATCCCAGATAATGCCGGTCTGGCGGTAAGTAGGCTACAGCTAACCGCTAGCCCAACTTGACAGGGTGGGTGCAGGTGCAACTCGACTGAGCGCAGATTGCATTCGCCATCCAGATAGGTAACGAGCGGTGAGCTGACACAAGAGCACCCCATTCGCTCTCGGGTAGCAGCTCATGAAGTTTGGAAACTGCATCCCCCGCGCTTGCCTCGCCAAGCCAAACCAATGCTCGGATGGCGTCCCCCGCTCCAGTAGCGCCAAGCACGTCAGGTTGCCGGAAGCCCTCACAGCCTAGCCAATCTCAATTGGCAACCAATTGGCAACCAGAAAGATAAAAATAGCACTAGCATCAAAAACCTACAGGCATAAAAAAATCCAGTCACCGTTAAGTGGCTGGATTTTCTAGGTTTTTTTGGTCGGGACGGAGTGATTCGAACACTCGACCCCTTGCACCCCATGCAAGTGCGCTACCAGGCTGCGCTACGCCCCGACGATGCTTCGGTTTGTCTGCCGAAGCGGGTCGCATGATACATTAACTCCCTGAAATGAGAAAGTTTTTTTTCCGTATCAGCGAACCCGAAGAACGTTGAGCACTTCCTCCAGCTCGGCGATAGTCTGACGAATCAGCTGCTTGTACTGAGTAAGATCTTCACGGGCTTCTTCACCAGACAGGCGCTGACGCGCACCACCAATTGTGAACCCCTGATCGTACAAAAGCGCCCGAATCTGACGGATCATCAGCACGTCCTGCCGCTGGTAGTAGCGTCGGTTACCACGACGCTTGACCGGCGACAGCTGAGGAAACTCCTGCTCCCAATAACGCAGAACATGGGGTTTTACTGCGCACAACTCGCTGACTTCACCAATAGTGAAGTAGCGTTTACCGGGAATCGCCGGTAGCTCGTCGTTATGGCTGGGTTCCAGCATACGCTTCTACTCGTGCCTTGAGTTTTTGTCCCGGGCGAAAGGTCACTACTCGCCTGGCGGTGATAGGTATTTCTTCACCTGTCTTGGGATTACGGCCGGGGCGCTGACGTTTGTCGCGAAGGTCGAAGTTGCCGAATCCCGACAGCTTGACCTGCTCATTGGTCTCGAGTGCATTACGAATTTCTTCGAAAAACAGTTCGACCAACTCTTTGGCTTCGCGCTTATTGAACCCTAACTCTTCGTACAGCCGCTCAGCCATTTCCGCTTTTGTCAGAGCCCCCATTTCACCTATTTCCTTAGTGTGGCGTTGAACCCTTGCTCCAAGGACTGCAGCACTCTGTCCATGACAGCATTCACCTCGTCATCAGTAAGAGTGCGCGACGAATCCTGTAACGTCAAGCCGATTGCCATACTTTTTCTATGAGGATCAATACCTTTGCCCTCATACACGTCAAACAACCTGAGGTTTTTGAGGTGTTCACCTGCCGCATCGCGGATGGCGGAGAGCAGATCCTGCGCCAATACCTCCCGGTCTACGACCAGGGCAATATCGCGTCTGACCTCAGGGTAGCGGGACAATTCCGCGAAGCGCGGCAGTTCACCCTGGCAGATTTTCGCGACTGCCAACTCGAACACAAAAACCGGGCCATTGAGATCCAGATCGGCTACAAGCTGCGGGTGCAGCGCGCCCATCAAACCGACTTCTTCATCGCCATTAAGAATGCGAGCTGACTGGCCCGGATGCAGTGCCGGGTGCTCAACCGGAGCGAAGCGGAACGTAGTGCCGGCGCCACTCTGCGCCAGAATCGCTTCCACATCAGCCTTCACGTCGAAGAAGTCAATTTTATCAGCCGCGTTGGCCCAGCCTTCCGGCAAGCGACTACCTGCAGCAATACCAGACAGCATGACTTCCTGCTGCAACCCATCAGCGGACGGGATGAAACGCTGACCACTTTCGAACAGGCGAACACGAGCCTGCTGACGATTCTGGTTGTACTGCACGGCCTTGCTCAAACCGGCCCACAGAGTGGTACGCATGACCGCCATGTCGGCAGAGATCGGATTGGCCAATGCCAGCGGCTCAGCGGCCGGGTCGAACAGTTTATTCAAGCCGGGCTCAACAAAACTGTAGGTAATCGCTTCCTGATATCCACGAGCCACCAACAAGCGACGCAACTGCGGCAGTTCACCTTGCGCTTCTGGACGCTGGGTCAGATTAAGTTCAGCCTTGGGCGCACTGACCGGCAAGCGGTTGTAGCCATACAGGCGAGCCAACTCCTCGATTAGGTCAATTTCCAGCTTGATGTCAAAGCGGTGACTCGGCACATCAACCAGCCACTGCCCTTCGCCGACTGCAGTTACAATCATGCCAAGACCGCGCAGATACGCTTCGACCTCTGCTGCCTCCATCGCCATACCCAGCATCTGAGTAATGCGATCAGCACGCAGAGTGACCTTTTCCAGCGATGGCAACGCTGCATCGTCAGCCTGCTCGACGACCGGACCAGCCTCACCGCCGACGATCTCCAGCACCAGAGCGGTGGCCCGCTCCATCGCTTCGCGCTGCAACTGCCAATCAACGCCGCGCTCAAAGCGGTGCGAAGAGTCGGTGTGCAGGCCGTAGTTACGCGCCTTGCCGGCGATCGCAATGGTGTCGAAGAAAGCACTTTCCAGGAACAGATCGGTCGTCTTGTCGCTAACGCCACTGTGCTCGCCACCCATGATGCCGGCCATGGCCAGTGGACGCTCGTGGTCGGCAATCACCAGCGTGTCGGACTTCAGGGTGATTTCCTGACCGTCCAGCAGAACGAGCTTCTCACCCTCTTCTGCCATGCGCACGCGAATGCCGCCCTTGATCTCGGCAAGGTCAAACGCATGCATCGGCTGACCAAGTTCGAGCATCACATAGTTGGTGATATCAACAACCGGATCGATACTGCGGATATCGCTGCGACGCAGACGCTCAACCATCCACAGCGGTGTGGGGCGAGACAGATCAACATTGCGCACAACGCGGCCCAGATAACGCGGGCACGCCTTAGCAGCCAGCAGCTCGACCGGGCGCACGTCGTCGTTGGCGGGCGCAACCGGAGCAACCTGAGGACGTACGACTTCTGCAGCGTAATTGGCTCCGACTTCGCGAGCCAAGCCCGCGATGGACAGACAGTCGCCGCGATTGGGTGTCAGGTCGACCTCAATAATGGCGTCATCCAGGCCAAGGTACTCACGTACGCACTGCCCTACAGGCGCATCAGCGGGCAGCTCAAACAGACCGTCGTGATCTTCCGAGATCTGCAGTTCGGCAGCAGAGCACAGCATACCGAAGGACTCGACACCGCGCAGCTTGGCCTTCTTGATTTTGAAGTCTTCGCCGAGCACGGCGCCGACCATTGCAAAGGGGATCTTGATACCGGCTCGCGCATTAGGCGCACCGCAGACCACCTGAAACTCCTCGCTACCGTTGCTGACCCGGCACACGCGCAGTTTGTCGGCGTCAGGGTGCTGCTCGGCCGCGAGAATCTCGCCGACGACAACACCGCTAAAGTCGCCCGCCGCAGCTGCAACGCTATCGACTTCCAGACCGGTCATGGACAGACGAGCAACCAGCTCATCACGGGTAACCTGCGGATTGACCCAGCTCCGCAGCCACTGTTCACTGAATTTCATTATCTATTCCTGCTATCCGAGGCTGTATGGAGGCGTTCAGCGGAACTGCGCAAGAAAGCGCAGATCGTTGTCGAAGAACAGCCGCAGGTCATTTACGCCATAACGCAACATGGCAAGACGCTCGACACCCATACCGAAGGCGAAGCCCTGATACTTCTCCGGGTCGATACCGGAGGCGCGGAATACATTCGGGTGCACCATGCCGCAACCCATCACTTCCAGCCAGCCTGTCTGCTTGCAAACGCGGCAGCCACTGCCGCTGCACATCACGCACTGGATATCCACTTCCGCGGACGGCTCAGTGAACGGAAAGAACGACGGACGGAAGCGTACTGCCAGTTCCTTCTCGAAGAACACGCGCAGAAACTCTTCGATGGTGCCCTTGAGGTCGGCAAAGCTGACCTCGCGATCGACCAGCAACCCCTCGACCTGATGGAACATCGGTGAGTGGGTCAGGTCGGAGTCGCAACGGTATACGCGGCCTGGGCAGACGATACGAATCGGCGGCTCCTGACTCTCCATGGTGCGCACCTGGACCGGTGAGGTGTGGGTACGCAGCAGCGTATTGGCGTTGAAGTAGAAGGTGTCGTGCATCGCACGCGCCGGGTGGTGACCCGGGATATTGAGCGCCTCGAAGTTGTGGTAGTCGTCCTCAACTTCAGGGCCTTCCGCGACGGCATAACCAACGCGGGTAAAAAAGGATTCGATCCGCTCCATGGTACGAGTGACCGGATGCAGGCCGCCGGTAGTCTGACCACGGCCGGGCAGCGTGACATCAACACGCTCGGCAGCCAGACGGGCGTTCATCGCCGCATTTTCCATCTCGGACTTGCGTCCGTTGAGCACGCTTTGAACCTGCTCTTTGGCCAGGTTGACCAGTGCGCCAACCTTTGGGCGCTCCTCAGCCGGGATGTTGCCCAGGGTCTTCATCACCTGAGTCAGCTCGCCCTTCTTACCAAGGTACTGAACGCGGATATTCTCCAGCGCAGCCACATCTGCAGCCTGTTTGATTGCCTCAAGTGCTTGTGCGACCAGGGCGTCGAGGTTTTCCATCAACACGTACTCCAGAAACAAAAATAGGGGAAGAGCTTTGAGGCTCTTCCCCTATCATTGACGTTGCCAGCCGCGCCCAAGGGCGCGGTGATTGTCGTAACGAGGGCTTAAGCCAGGCTAGCCTTTGCTTTTTCGACAATCGCGGTAAACGCCGCTTTTTCGTTCACGGCCAGATCAGCCAGAACCTTACGATCGATCTCGACGGACGCTTTCTTCAGACCAGCGATCAGGCGGCTGTAGGACATGCCGTTCTGACGAGCACCAGCGTTGATACGAGCGATCCACAGCGCGCGGAACTGACGCTTGCGCTGCTTGCGGTCACGATATGCGTACTGACCAGCTTTGATAACCGCTTGCTTGGCAACGCGGAACACGCGTGAGCGCGCGCCGTAGTAACCTTTAGCCAGCTTGAGAACTTTCTTGTGACGCTTGCGCGCCATGACACCACGTTTTACACGAGCCATTGCTTTCTTCCTCTAACCTGTAACCTTGATGATTAACGCAGACGCAGCATGCGCTCGACTTTTTGGACGTCAGCAGCGTTCAGCTGCGAAGTGCCGCGAAGTTGACGCTTACGCTTTGTGCTCATCTTGGTCAGGATGTGGCTTTTGAAAGCATGCTTGTGCTTGATGCCGTTCCCGGTTTTCTTGAAGCGCTTGGCAGCGCCACTTTTGGTCTTCATTTTTGCCATGTTCAGTTACTCCAAATTGAAGTGCATCAAATAATCGCAAGGCCTGGCGTTGCCCTGGAGATTACTTTTTCTTTTTGGGGGCGATGACCATCATCAGCTGACGACCTTCCATCTTCGGGTGCTGTTCCACGGTGCCGTATTCAATCAGGTCGTTTTCGACCCGCTTCAACAGCTCCATGCCCAGCTCCTGATGGGCCATTTCGCGACCACGGAATCGCAGAGATACCTTGGCCTTGTCCCCGTCAGAGAGGAAACGAATCAGGTTGCGAAGCTTGACCTGATAGTCTCCCTCTTCCGTCCCTGGACGAAACTTGATTTCTTTGATTTGAATCTGTTTCTGATTCTTGCGCGCTGCGGCTTGCTGTTTCTTCTTTTCGAAGATGTGCTTGCCGTAGTCCATGATACGGCACACAGGCGGTGCCGCATCGGGAGAGATTTCAACCAGGTCCAGCTTGACCTCTTCAGCTGCGGTCAGCGCTTCCTGAATGGACACGATACCGATTTGCTCGCCATCGGCGCCAATCAGGCGCACTTCGCGCGCCGTGATGTTTTCGTTAATCGGCGGGCGTTGTGCGGCTCTTTTGTCTTGTCTCATCTCGCGTTTAATCTTTATTGCTCCGAATTCGGGCGGCCTCGTTGTGCCACAGCGCGAGATAGGAATTCAGCGAACTCGGTTACAGTCATTGAACCCAGATCTTTACCCTCTCGCGTGCGCACGGCCACGGTGTGCGACTCGACTTCCCGATCACCTACAACCAGCAGGTAGGGAGTCTTGTGCAAAGTATGCTCGCGGATTTTAAAGCCGATCTTCTCGTTTCTCAAGTCCGCAACGACTCTATACCCCATATCCTTCAGGGATTTCTCAACTTCACTGCAGAATTCGGCCTGATTATCGGTGATATTCAGAACCGCAGCCTGCGTTGGCGCTAGCCATGCCGGGAAGTCACCGGCGTAATGTTCGATCAGAATACCGATGAAGCGCTCGAACGAACCAAGGATTGCGCGGTGCAGCATGACCGGCGTCTTGCGCGCACCATCTTCGGCAACGTACTGGGCACCGAGGCGGCCTGGCAGCATGAAGTCCAGCTGCAGAGTGCCGCACTGCCAGACGCGACCAATACAGTCACGCAGGGAGAATTCGATCTTAGGACCGTAGAAAGCACCCTCGCCCGGTTGCAGATCCCATTTCAGGCCTGCCTCGTTCAGCGCGTCTTCCAGGCCTTTCTCTGCTCGATCCCACAGCGCATCGTCACCAACGCGACTTTCCGGACGAGTGGACAGCTTCAGCTCGACATCATCAAAGCCGAAATCCTTGTAAACCTGCAAGGTCAGCGCAATGAAATCACTGGCTTCTTTCTTGACCTGCTCATCAGTACAGAAAATGTGCGCATCGTCCTGGGTAAAGCCGCGCACGCGCATCAGGCCGTGCAGCGAACCGGACGGCTCGTTACGGTGACAGGAGCCGAACTCAGCCAGGCGCAGCGGCAGCTCGCGGTAGCTCTTCAGCCCCTGATTGAACACCTGAATGTGACACGGGCAGTTCATCGGCTTGACTGCGTAATCGCGACTTTCCGACTCGGTGGTAAACATATTCGCCGCGTAATGTTCCCAGTGACCGGAGCGCTCCCACAGCACGCGATCAACCACCTGAGGCGTCTTGATCTCTTTGTAACCGGCATCCAGCTGCACCTTGCGCATGTACTGCTCAAGCACCTGATAGATGGACCAGCCATTCGGATGCCAGAACACCATGCCTGGCGCTTCTTCCTGGGTGTGGAACAGATCCAGGCGCTTGCCGATCTTACGGTGATCGCGCTTTTCGGCCTCTTCCATACGCTGGATATAGGCAGCCAGCTGCTTCTTATCCGCCCAGGCAGTACCGTAGATACGCTGCAGCTGCTCATTCTTGGCATCGCCACGCCAGTAGGCACCGGAAATGCGCGTCAGCTTGAAGGCTTTCAGGAAACGGGTATTCGGCACGTGCGGACCACGGCACATGTCGACATACTCTTCGTGGTAGTAAAGGCCCATCGCCTTTTCGTCCGGCATATCTTCAACCAGACGCAGCTTGTACTCCTCACCACGGGACTCGAATACCTTAATGACCTCGTCACGCGGGGTCACTTTCTTGATGACGTCGTAGTGGGTGTCGATCAGCTCAGCCATGCGCTTTTCGATGGAAGCCATATCTTCCGGCGTAAACGGGCGCTCGAAGGAGATGTCGTAGTAGAAGCCGTCATCAATAACCGGGCCGATGACCATCTTGGCGCTCGGGTAGAGCTGCTTGACCGCATGACCCACCAGGTGAGCACAGGAGTGGCGAATGATCTCGACCCCGTCCTCATCTTTGGCAGTAATAATTTGCAGCGTCGCGTCTTGCTCGATCAGATCACAGGCGTCTACCAGGCGGCCGTTAACCTTACCGGCGATAGTCGCCTTGGCAAGACCGGCGCCAATGGACTGCGCGACCTCTGCTACGGAAACGGAGTTTTCAAAAACGCGCTGACTGCCGTCAGGAAGAGTAATTACGGGCATGTGCCTCTCCTTCTCAGTGGTGACCCGTACGCAAGGCCACGTGATGGATGAACCGCCCCAGCGACTCGCTGCAGTCAGACCGGCATCACGATTGCCGGCAGCCCTCTCGGACTACTGCAGAAGCACCTGAAGCGGTGCAGAAAGAAAAAAACCCGGCCACAGGGACCGGGTTTCTAATTTGGTAGGCACGATTGGATTCGAACCAACGACCCCCACCATGTCAAGGTGGTGCTCTAACCAACTGAGCTACGTGCCTGCGATGGAGGCGAACTTTACGCATCGCTCCGGACACTGTCAAGCACTAAGTTACTGAAAACCTGAAAAAAGCTTGAGAGACCGGCAGGGCGATCAACAAACAACCAGAAGCTGATTACTCTTTATACAAAGCGCTCAGATAATAACCAAAACCCTCCATCTGAACGGGTCAGACCTGCATCAACTGATCGCGCAGCTTCTGGATCTGATCGCGCAATTGGGCAGCCGATTCAAACTCCAAGTCACGTGCATGCTGGAACATTTTCTCTTCCAGCTCCGCAATCCGCTTAGTGATCTCGCCCGGCGTCCGCGGCGCGGAATACCCGGCCCCCTCTTCTGCCACCTTCTGTTGACGCCGACGTCCGCTGCGACTGCCCGGAACCACTGCGCCCTCAAGGATATCAGCGACGCTCTTGGTGACGCCTCGGGGAATAATGCCATGCTCCTTATTGAAGGTAAGCTGCTTCTCCCGACGCCGCTCGGTTTCGCCAATAGCGCGCTCCATCGACCCGGTAATACGGTCAGCGTAGAGAATCGCCTTGCCATTAAGGTTACGTGCCGCACGACCAATGGTCTGGATCAGCGAGCGCTCAGAGCGCAAGAAGCCTTCTTTATCTGCATCCAGAATGGCGACCAGCGATACCTCCGGCATATCCAGGCCCTCACGCAGCAAGTTGATACCCACCAGCACGTCAAAGGCCCCCGTACGCAAGTCACGAATAATCTCCACCCGCTCAACGGTATCGATATCCGAGTGCAGATAGCGCACCCGCACGCCGTGATCACCCAGGTAGTCCGTCAGATCCTCAGCCATGCGCTTGGTAAGCGTGGTGACCAACACCCGCTCTTCCTTTTCTACGCGCAAGCGAATCTCGGATAGCAGGTCATCAACCTGAGTAGTCGCCGGGCGCACCTCAATCAGCGGATCAACCAATCCTGTCGGCCGGACCACCTGCTCCACCACGCGACCGGCGTGCGCCTCTTCATAAGGACCAGGAGTCGCCGACACGAAGATGGTCTGTGGCGAAATCGCCTCCCACTCGTCAAAACGCATCGGTCGGTTATCAAGCGCTGATGGAAGACGGAAGCCGTACTCGACCAGGGTTTCCTTGCGCGACCGGTCACCCTTGTACATCGCCCCGACCTGCGGCACTGACACGTGAGACTCATCAATGATCAGCAACGCATTCTGCGGCAGGTAATCAAACAGCGTTGGCGGCGGCGCACCCGGTTCGCGACCGGACAGATAGCGCGAATAGTTTTCGATGCCGTTGCAGTAGCCAAGCTCCAGAATCATCTCCAGATCAAAGCGGGTCCGCTGCTCGAGCCGCTGCATTTCAACCAGCTTATTCTGTTCTTTCAGCAGCTCCAGACGCGCATCCAACTCCACCTTGATATGTTCCACAGCCTCAAGCAACTTCTCACGAGGTGTTACATAATGGCTTTTAGGATAAATAGTTACGCGCGGAACCTTACGTAAAACCTCACCCGTAAGTGGATCGAAGAAGCTGATGGTTTCAACCTCATCATCGAAGAGTTCGATACGAATCGCCTCGAGGTCGGATTCGGCGGGAAAGATGTCAATTACATCGCCACGCACCCGGTAGGTCGCACGCGCCAGCTCCATGTCGTTGCGGGTGTATTGCAACTCGGCAAGCCGCCGCAGCAAGGTGCGCTGGTCTACCCTATCGCCACGATCGACGTGCAGTACCATACGCAGATAGGACTCGGGATCGCCCAGACCGTAAATAGCGGAAACCGTTGCCACAATGATCGCATCTGGCCGCTCCATCAGCGCCTTGGTTGCCGACAAGCGCATCTGCTCGATATGGTCATTAATCGATGCGTCCTTCTCGATATAGGTATCGGACGACGGCACATACGCTTCCGGCTGGTAATAGTCGTAATAGGAAACGAAATACTCGACGGAGTTGTTCGGAAAGAACTCCTTGAATTCGCCATACAGCTGCGCGGCGAGGGTCTTGTTCGGCGCCATGATGATGGCCGGCCGCTGCACTTTCTGAATTACGTTGGCTATCGTGAAGGTCTTACCCGACCCGGTCACACCCAGCAGTGTCTGATGCGAAAGGCCCGCCTCAAGCCCCTCAACCAGCTGAGCGATCGCCACCGGCTGATCACCTGCAGGCTGAAAGCGGGTTTGCAGATTGAACTGATCCATCGATCCCGACCTCACACGTTTACGACAATCGATCATCATACCCGACCCGTCCACGTGATGCCCTGCCCCGGCTTGGCTGCCAGCGGTGACGCCAGTGCCATTGCGAACGTCAGCAGTGCAGCTGCAGAGCAAACACGCAAGGATCGCGCGGCAAAAAGACGCGCAGCACACCCGGAACCGGATTGGAGTTATGCGATCAGTTCCTTATAATGAACGGCCGCTAAGATGGCACTGATCGAACCTGTTGGCGGAGCATAGCAACCTCTCCTCGCCAACCCGTCCCTTCAGTGCAGTCCCCTGGCATAGCCCGACACCCTACATTCACCTGTATCGAGTTTGCCCATATCATGAGTTTGTTTTCCCCGGTAGAACTGGCCCCGCGTGATCCTATCCTTGGCTTGAACGAAGCGTTCAACGCCGATACCCGTGCGAACAAAGTGAACCTGGGTGTTGGGGTGTACAGTAACGAAGCTGGCAAGGTGCCGCTGCTGCGCGCAGTTCAGGCCGCCGAAGAGGCCCGCGTTGCTGAGCACGCCGCCCGCGCTTACCTGCCGATTGATGGTCTAGCTCCTTATGATCAGGCAGTTCAGAAACTGCTGTTCGGCGCCGATTCCCCGCTGCTGAGCTCTGGCCGCATCATCACCGCACAGGCACTTGGCGGCACCGGCGCCCTGAAACTCGGCGCCGACTTCCTCTATCGTCTGACCGACAAGCGCACCGTTGCAATCAGCAACCCGAGCTGGGAAAACCACCGCGCTCTTTTCGAAGCGGCCGGTTACGACGTCGTCAACTACGCCTACTTCGACCCGGCAACCAACGGCCTGAACCTGGACGGCATGCTCGCCGACCTGGAAGCCCTGCCGGAAGGCAGCGTGGTCATTCTGCACGCCTGCTGCCACAACCCGACTGGCGTTGATCTGAGCCTGGCCGACTGGGCCAAAGTCATCGACGTCGTTGGCCGTCGCCAGCTCGTGCCATTCCTCGATATCGCCTATCAAGGCTTTGGTGAGAACCTGGAAGACGACGCCGTTGCCGTGCGCCTGTTCGCCGAGTCCGGCTTGCCGTTCCTGGTTGCCAGCTCCTTCTCCAAATCCTTCTCCCTGTATGGCGAGCGCGTTGGCGCACTGACCATGGTTACCGCCGACAAGGAAGAAACAGCTCCGGTTCTGTCGCAGCTCAAGCGCGTCATCCGCACCAACTACTCCAACCCGCCGACTCACGGCGCCAAGGTGGTTGCTGCGGTCCTGACCAACCCCGAGCTGTACGCCCTCTGGGAAGAAGAACTGGCCGAAATGCGCGACCGCATCCGCGACATGCGCGCGGCACTTGTGCAGAAGCTGCAAGAAGCCGGCGTCGAGCAGGATGTTACCTTCATCCAGCGCCAGCGCGGCATGTTCTCCTTCTCTGGTTTGAGCAAGGAACAGGTTGCCCGCCTGGCCGATGAATTTGGCATTTATGCCGTCGGCAGCGGCCGTATCTGCGTCGCCGCGCTGAACAACAGCAACATCGACGCCGTTGCCCAGGCAATGGCCGCGGTCATGAAGGCGTGACTTTCACGCCTGATTGATCAATTGGTTTCAAGGCGTTGACTTTCATCATTTTTTTGGTAAAGTGCGCAGCGTCCATTCCGCGATAGCTCAGTCGGTAGAGCAAATGACTGTTAATCATTGGGTCCCTGGTTCGAGTCCAGGTCGCGGAGCCAAATTAAAAAACCCGGCTATTGCCGGGTTTTTTATTGCCTGCGATTTATCACGCAATCGCGGCCAATACCTCGTCTGCTTCAGCGCGCCCTTTGGCCGCCTCGTCCTCGCCTAGCGCCTGACCTTCAACGTTGATGAACTCAACGTCTTTGATACCGATAAAGCCAAGCAACTGACGCACGTAGGGCTCCTGGAAGTCCAGAGGGGTACCCGAGTAACGACCACCGCGTGCAGTGACCACATATACCTTGCGCTCACCCGCCAGACCAACCGGGCCATTTTCGGTGTACTTGAAGGTACGGCCGGCGCGCAGCACGTGATCAAACCAGCTCTTCAGCGTCGAAGTAATGCCGAAGTTATACATCGAGGAACCGATTACCACGATGTCACTTGCCAGCAGCTCATCAATCAAGACATCAGAGCGTGCAGCCGCGGCCTTTTCTGCGTCAGACTGCTCTTCAGCCGGCTTCATCCAGCCACCCAGCAGGCTGCCGTCCAGGTGCGGCACCGGTTCGGCACCGAGGTCACGGGTAACAACCCAGGATCCAGGGTTGGTGGCTTGAATCTGGTTTACCAGCTGCGCGGTGTACTCACGGGTGAGCGAACCTTCCTGGCGAGCACTGGACTGCACTACGAGGATCTTTTTCATGATTCATCTCCATCTCTCGGTAAAGGATGGAGCCATAATAGAACCAATAAAAAGATAAAAAAGCGCAAAAATACGCTAATACCTATCGATTAAATTGATATATTTAGCTCGCACTGCAACTGATATCGACCCTTACTCTAGTGATCTCGCGCAGAAATGACTGACTGACCACCGTGCGCTCACCCGCGGCAAGCCGCACACGCCGCGGCGCTGGGCGCTCTGGGCCATTGACGAACGTCGCCTCGCACAGCGCGGCGTTCGCCCCCGTATTGCGCAGCGTCACCGTCGCGATGTTGCTGATGTCAGTAGTCTGGGTTTCGATGGAGACGCCATCGAGATGAGCTTCAAGATCAATCGGAAAGGCCTGCGTAACGGCGGGCAGTAACAGACAGGTCAGTGCGCTGGCGGAGGCGAAAGCACGCATCGAAGACTCCTTGCGGCAAACAAATTCACGACAAGTGAAAACGTCGGACGTCGCCGTCAGGGGCGACGCACCAATAACGATACGGCAGAGGATGGCAAGATGAAAGCACCACGTGTAACCCTCGAGCAGTGGCGGACGCTGCAGGCGGTGATCGATCACGGCGGATTTGCTCAGGCGGCAGAAGCCCTGCACCGCTCACAATCCTCGGTCAGCTACACGGTAGCGCGCATGCAGGAACAGCTGGGCGTGCCGCTGCTGGAGATCGAAGGCCGCAAGGCGGTGCTGACTGACGCCGGCGCCGTGCTGCTCAGACGCTCGCGCCAACTGCTCTCACAGGCCAGCCAGCTCGAAATGCTGGCTACCGAGATGGAGTTGGGATGGGAGCCGGAGGTACGCCTAGTGGTTGATGCCGCCTACCCGACCGAACGCCTGGCCAAGGCACTGCGCGCCTTTATGCCGCAAAGCCGTGGCTGCCGGGTGCAGCTGCGCGAAGAGGTGCTGTCTGGCGTAGAGGACCGGTTGCTCGATGGGTCAGCCGACCTTGCCGTTTCCGGCCTGAGCATCGCTGGCTTTCTGCCACAACAGCTCAACTCGGTCGACTTTATCGCCGTGGCCCATCCGGAGCATCCGCTACACCAGCTGCAACGCAGCCTGACCCATGACGACCTTCAGAGCCATCTACAGATCGTTATCCGCGACTCTGGGCAACACAAGCCGCGGGACTCAGGCTGGCTGGGTGCGGAACAGCGCTGGACAGTCGCCAGTCTCGGTACCGCAGCCCGCATGATCGCCAGCGGACTGGGCTTTGCGTGGCTGCCCTGCCACGAGATCCGCCACCTGATCAGTGAAGGCAGCCTGAAACCGTTGCCACTGGAGAAAGGCGCCAACCGCTCCGTACCGCTATTTCTGTACGCCAACAAGGACCGGCCAGTGGGCCCGGCCACCCGCATTCTGGCCGATCTGATCATTGAACATTCAATGACAGAGTGACTCAGGGCTTCAATTGCCGGGAAGTCCGTGCATAGAATGCTGTCTTTACTCGCCAGGGACGCCGTCCATGCCGCAGATTCGACTCAACGACTGCCAGTTCCATTACACCGATCAGGGCGAAGGCCCACCGCTGCTGCTGCTGCACGGCCTGGGCTCAAGTGAACAGGACTGGGAGTACCAGATCCCCGCACTGACCGAACACTACCGCGTCCTCTGTCTGGATATGCGCGGCCACGGCGGCACAGACAAAACCGGCAAAGGTTACTCCATCGCCCTGTTCGCCAAGGATTGCCTGGCGTTCATCGAAGCCATGGACCTGCACAAACCTCATATCGTCGGGCTGTCGATGGGCGGCATGATCGCCTTTCAACTGGCTACCGACGCCCCCGACGTGCCAGCCAGCCTGACCATCGTCAACAGTGCGCCCGAGGTTATTCCCCGTCGCCCGGCCGAGTACTGGATGGCTGGCAAGCGGCTGTTTTTCGCCCACATCCTGCCGATGCCGACCATTGCCAAGGGCCTCTCCAAGCTGCTGTTTCCGAAGCCAGAGCAGGAGCAACATCGCCAGACCTTCACCGAACGCTGGTGCGCCAACGACCGCAAGAGCTACCTCGCGTCACTGAGGGCCATTGTCGGCTGGGGCGTGAGCAACCATCTGGACCGCATCAGTTGCCCGGTCCTTGTCGTCAGCGCCGACCGCGACTACACCCCGGTGGAACTCAAACGCGAATATGTCAGTCGCATGGGTGACGCGCGACTTGAGGTCATCGAGGATTCCCGGCACGCTACGCCAGTCGATCAGCCCGAGGCATTCAACGACGTGCTGCTGGGCTTTCTGGCGCAGGTCGACAGCAACCGCGCCATACCAACAATAGAGCCTGCAGAAGCAGGACTTTCTACCCACTGACCACGGAGTCAACCATGCTGAAACACCTGATTGGTGCCGCCACCCTTGCTCTGCTCAGCACTGCCGCGCTGGCCGAAAACCCACGTGTTCAACTGACCACCAACCTGGGTGACATCGTCATCGAGCTGAACGAAGAACAGGCACCCATCAGCGCAGCCAACTTTCTGCGCTACGTTGAGGCTGGACACTACGACGGCGTGATCTTCCACCGCGTCATCCCGGGCTTCATGATCCAAACCGGCGGTTTCGACAGCAACATGCGTCAGCGCGAAACTGGCCGCCCGATCAAGAACGAAGCCGACAACGGTCTGCGTAATCTGCGTTACACCATCGCCATGGCGCGCACGGGTGTAGTCGACAGCGCCACCAGCCAGTTCTTCATCAACCTGGATAACAACGACTTCCTCGACCATGGCTCACGCGACTTTGGTTACGCGGTATTCGGTAAGGTCGTCAGTGGTGAAAACGTTGTGGAGACCATCGGCAAGGTGCAGACCACCAGCCGCGCCGGCCATCAGAACGTGCCGGTCAACCCGGTCACCATCATCAGCGCCAGCCGCCTGGAAGAAGCCGCGGAGTAAGCCCTACTCAGCTACCTGCCGAAATGGCAGGTAGCTGATCGCATCCTGCCGGTACGCCTCTACCCCCACCCTTTCACGCTGCAAAAAATCCGCTACAGCCTCATGCAAACCCGGCTGCAACTTGTGCCATGACTGCGTCAGCACCGGCTCAAACCCGCGTACCAACTTGTGTTCGCCCTGCGCCCCGGCATCAAAACGCTGTAACCCTTCAGCGATGCAGCGCTCCATGCCCTGATAGAAACAGGTCTCGAAGTGCAGGCGGTCGTACTCTTCCAGACAGCCCCAGTAACGGCCGTATAACGTATCGCCGCCGACCAGAAACAGCGCGCCCGCCACCGGCCGCTCGCCCTGCACGGCAAACAGCAGCCGAACATTCGCCCGGCAATAACGGTTCAGCAGAGTAAAGAACGCAGGCGGAAGGTAGGGCTCCTGCCCGCGCTTGTAGTAGGTCGCTGCATAGAAGGGATAGAACTGCTGCCAGGCCGCATCATCCAACTGCTCACCAGTCAGCCAGCGGAACTCAATCCCCTGATCACGAATAACCTGCCGCTCCTTACGGAAGTTCTTGCGTTTGCGCGAGCTGCAGGCGGCCAGAAAATCGTCAAAGCACTGATAGTCACGGTTGTGCCAGTGAAACTGGCATCCAAGGCGCTGCACCCAGCCGTGCTCAAGCAGCCAGTCATTCTCTGCCCCGACGTTAAACAGCAGATGCAGGCCGGATACGGCGCCCAGCTGCAACTCCGCATCCAATCCAGCAAGCAACACCCGGGCAGAGGCTCCGTCACGCGCGATCAAACGCGGTCCTTGCACAGGAGAAAACGGCGCCGCGCTGAGGTATTTGGGGTAGTAACGCTGCCCTGCCCGTTCCCAGGCGTCGGCCCACTGCCAATCAAATACGTACTCACCCCAGGAATGGCTTTTTTGATACAGCGGCATCAAGGCCAGCAGCTCGCCATCCTGTTCCACCACCCGATGCGCGGGCAACCAGCCGGACTCGGTGCACACCGCGCCGCTGTCTTCCAGCGCGCGCAGAAAGCCGTGACGCAGGAAGGGATAATCCGCCGCGAGCAGTCCATCCCAACTGGCGGCGTCGACATCATTGATGGAACTGAGCTGTTTCGGCACCATGGAGCAAAACCCATCCGGAAAATGACACGTCAGCAGCCGATGATGACCGGCTGCCGATTCAGTAGCAAGATACCGGATGCAGCCCCGATCTACCGCAGGCACTATCGATAGCAGACACCTCGGCGAGACACGGCAATGACCCAGACGACAACTGACCGCCTGAACCAGCAGCGCTGGCAACAGGTCCAGCAACGCGATGCAACGGCGGACGGCAGCTTTATTTATGCCGTTATCACCACCGGCGTGTATTGCCGCCCCAGCTGTCCGTCTCGTCACGCAAAAGCCGAAAACCTGCGTTTCTTCGACAACGCCTCAGACGCACGCGCCGCCGGGTTTCGTCCCTGCCTGCGCTGCAAACCCGATGAACATCCGCACGCCGCACGGCAGGCGCGCATCACCCGACTCTGTCGCCTGATTGAACAGGCCGAGCAGACGCCAACCCTGCAGCAACTCGCTGATATCTCAGGGCTGAGCCGCTGGCACCTTCAGCGCGAGTTCCAGCGCGAAACCGGCCTGACCCCGCGAGAATACGCCCGCGCCGTGCGGCAGCAGCGCCTGCAGCAACAACTCAGCCAAGCCAGCACCGCAACAAACGCCGCGTTTGCCGCGGGCTTCGGCTCAACCAGCCACTTCTATGCAGAGGTGGCCAGCGAACTCGGCATGCCCGCGGCAGACTTTCGCCAGGGTGGGAACAAACAGCAGATCGGTTTTGCCATCGGCCCCTGCCCACTCGGGCGCGTGCTGGTCGCCCGCAGCGAGCTGGGTATCTGCTCGATCCTGTTGGGCGATGACGACCAATTGCTGGAGGCTGACCTGCGCACGCGCTTTCCAAAGGCCCAATGCACGCCAGATAGCGGCCTCGGCCAGCAGCTTAACGCGGTGGTCGCATTGATCGAGTCCCCACACACCACGCAGCAGCTGCCGCTGGACATTCGCGGCACCGCCTTCCAGCGCCGCGTCTGGCAGGCACTGCGCGCCATCCCCCCAGGCCAGACTCGCAGCTACGCCGAGCTGGCCGAGGCCATGGGGTCACCCAGCGCCGCGCGCGCGGTCGCCGGTGCCTGTGCTGCGAACCCGTTAGCCATCGCGGTACCCTGCCACCGCATCGTGCGTAGCGATGGCAGCCTGTCCGGTTACCGCTGGGGTGTCGAACGTAAACGCGCGTTATTGCAGCGCGAGGCACAGGATCCGCCAGATGAATAACCCCGGCGCGGTACTCACACTCCCGCTACCCGCCGACTTTCGTCATGCGGATGTGCTGCGTTTCTATGCCAGAGACCGCGAGCAGGTGTCCGAACGCACAGCAGGCCAATGCATCGAAAAGGCCCTGCACTGGCAAGGCCAACCCGCCCTGCTGCAGCTGGATTTCAGCAAGCCCGGCAGCGTGGTGGCCCAACTGTCGGCCGAAGCACCCAACACGTCTGCGCTCCTGCATTACCTGCGCAACCTGCTAGGCCTCAATCAGGATATCGACGGCCTGCGCATCGCCCACGGCGAGCATCCCGAGATTGCCCGACTGCTCAAGCAAACGCCCGGCCTGCGCATGCCCCAAAGAGCGAGCCCGTTTGAAGCGGCGTGCTGGGCCGTCATCGGCCAGATGATCAGCGTCGAAGCTGCTATCTCTGTCCGTCGCCGCGTTATCCGCACACTCGGCACGCCCCTGCCAAACGGCATGGTCTGCCATCCCGAACCCGCTGCGCTGTTGGGTGCTTCAGCAGACGAACTGCGCAGCTGCGGCCTGTCCGCCAGCAAAGCCGCCACCCTGAAACGCCTGGCCGACGCCGTAGACAGCGACCTGCTGCCATTGGACGCTTGGGCCGCTACCATCCCGCCACCCGCCGCAGCGATAGCCGCAGGCCTCGCCCAGATCAAAGGCATTGGCCCCTGGACTCAGGGCTATATTCTGCTGCGCGGCTACGGCATGCTCGATGGTTCCATGCACGGCGACGTGGTAGTCCGCAAACGCCTCGGCACCCTGCTCAATCTGCCAGAAGCGCCAGATCAGCCCTTTACTGAACAGTGGCTAGCTCGGTTCGGCGAGTGGAAAGCATTGGTTGCGGCACACTTGTGGGCAATGCCTGCAGACACACCAGCAAAGGACTATTGACCCAGAAAACGACGGCCCGCGGCCGACTAATCGAGATATTGATTAAAAACCAGCGATGCTGGAACCAGCCCTGACAAAAATCAGTCCAAACGACAGGTCAGCACGGACCACCACATTCTCGTAATCGACTGCACGCTACAGAATCACCATTGAAAGTGAGATCAACATCCAGCCCCATAAAACAGGCGCGACGTCATCCGGGGGCTGCTCGAACGCGCACGCAGCGTCTCCATTGCACGCCGTCTGAACAGCACCTACAGCCTTGTCAGCCAGTAGAGAGCCTCTATGGAAGTCATCCTCATCCTCTGTCTGACCCTGTTACTGGGCTCAGCACTGTTTTTTTCACTGAGGCTTATCAAGTGGATTCTGCGCAGCAAAAGGCGAACCCAACTGGTTAGCGGGTTCTTGGCGGTATGCGTCCTTGCCATAGTCATAGATCACACGCTCTTCCGACATATGCAACTCATACAGTCTGCGGTGTACCCAAACCTCTATCTGGTGAAATACCCGGAAGACAATCAAGAGGCGCTCAAGCAGGCAATCAGAAATGCAGTCACAGCGCACCTTCGCGTCGACTGGCCAAACGGAAAAAAGCTGGCGTACCAAAAGGAAAACGCGATTTTCTTTTACGCCTATTACAAAGCCCTTCCTTTTAGCATTTTTCAAGACGAGGGCACGGCGTACTTTCTGGACAGCGAGGAAGACCTGGGTGGCCTGATCACCGAAGAGCTAGGCATGTACGAGAGGTATAAACTTGCAGACTTTCACTATGCCCCCTGCGCCTCTAATACAGCGCTGCGCTGCGGCGAACTGCGCTTCTTCAACGCACAAGGGTTAGTGGACTCCGAGAGACGTGGCAATCTCCCGTCACCGAGAAACACGCAATAAAGACAAAGAGTTAAGCAACGCGCATTAGCCGCCGCGCGACCCGAAGGTACTGGCCTCCCCCCGCCGCGCATGTCTACAATGCCCCTGCCCCATACAATAACAGCGATACAAGGCTTTCTTGAAATGGCTTTCGGTTTCCACGGCGGTAGCGCCCTATGATCAAGCACTGGTTCGACATTTTCCGCGCTGCGGTGCAGAACTGGCTGGAAAGTCAGGCCTTTATCTATGCCGCTGCTCTAGCATTTTTCACGGTGTTTTCCATCGCGCCGGTGCTGGTTGTGGTGGTGGCGCTGGTAGGGTTTGTGCTGGGTGAGAGCGCTGTAGAGGGGCAGCTGTTCGCCCAGCTGGAAGGCACCATCGGACCTGAAGCGGCGGGTGTAATTCAAACGGCGGTAGCCAATTCTCAGATTGATCAGAGCGGGATCTGGCCGGCGTTGATCGGGATCTTTGCCACTATTGTTGGTGCGACCACGGTATTCGCCAAGATGCAGCAGTCGCTTAATCAGATCTGGAGCGTCGCGCCGCGCCCTGCTCGCAACAACCTCTGGGCGCTAATCAAAAGTCGTCTGCTATCGCTGACCCTGATTCTGGCCATCGGTTTTATTCTGCTGGTGTCGCTGATGCTGTCCGTAGCGTTTGGCGCGGTAATGGCGTTTGCTGACAGCTGGCTGCCGATACCGGGCCAAGCCATGCTGGCCATGGAATTTGCCCTGTCGCTGACGCTGACCACCCTGCTGTTTGCAGCGATGTTCAAGATTCTGCCGGATGTTGTGCTTTCATGGCGTGACGTTGTGGTTGGCGCCTTTATCACCGCCGTACTGTTTGCGGCGGGCCGGTTCCTGATTGCGCTTTACCTGACCTACTCGGCGACCTCTTCAGCCTACGGCGCAGCTGGCTCCTTGGCTATTTTGCTGCTGTGGGTAAACTACTCCTCAATGATTCTGCTGTTTGGCGCTGCCTTTACCCGAGCGCACCTGGAAGCACGGGGCAAGCACGTCATCCCCAAAAGCACCGCCGTGCGCGTGCAACGTGAACTGTTGGCCCAGGCGCCACAGCACTAGCTCCCGCTCTCATATTTAGCAATCGACTGCCACGCGATCACCCCTGCTTATATCTCTGTTGCCGCCCCCTTTCGGGGTGGCAACTCCAGTAAGTTAGCCGCACAACAATAAAAGATGGAGTACACGCATGAAGAAAGGGATCGTCTCGATCATATTGCTGCTGGCGGTAGCCTGCGGCGTGTTCTGGGCAACGGCCGACAAGGAAATGCGCCGAGTGGTGCTTAACCTGCCGACCAGTACCAACGTGCTGTTCTGGACCAGCGATCAGCGCGATGCCGGCTTTCGCGCGCTGGACCGCCTGCCGATCCTGAGCAAGTCACGCGTCATTGAGGCCGGCGATTCCGTCTACCCGCTGCCAGAAGGCACGCCACTGGATGTCGGTGTGGATATCGACGCGTACATGGCCTCACAGCACGCCGCGGCACTGATCATTGTGCACAACGGCAACGTACGCCTGGAGCAGTACGGACTGGACTTTGGCCCGGACGGTCGCTGGACCAGTTTCTCGGTAGCCAAGTCGTTCACCTCTACGCTGGTCGGTGCCGCTATTAAGGATGGTTACATCAAGAGCATCGACGACATGGTCTCGGACTACATCCCTGACCTCAAAGGCTCCGCGTACGACAACGTGACCATTCAACAGCTGCTTACCATGACCTCGGGCGTCGCCTGGAACGAGGACTATGCCGACCCGCAGTCTGACGTCGCACGCTTCAACTCGCACACCGCCGAGCCCGGTGTGGACGTAACGGTGAGCTACATGCGCCAGCTGCCCGCTGAAGCCGAGCCCGGTACCAAATGGGTGTACAAGACCGGTGAAACCAACCTGATCGGCGTGCTGGCTAGTTCAGCCGCCAACAAACCGCTGGCGGAGTACCTGTCAGAGAAAATCTGGAAACCGTTTGGCATGCAGCAGGACGCCACCTGGCTGCTCGGCTCCACCGGCCATGAAATCAGCGGCTGCTGTGTTCAAGCCGCGACCCGCGACTTTGCTCGTTTCGGCCTGTTCATGCTTGGCGGCGGAATCGCCGGCGGCGAGCAGGTGGTGCCCGACGACTGGATTGCGCAGGCCACAACCAAGCAGGTTGAAATCGGTCGCCCCGGCAGTGGCTACGGTTACCAATGGTGGACGCTGGACGATGGCGCATACATCGCGCAGGGCATCTTCGGCCAGGGCATCTTTATCGACCCCAAACGCCAACTGGTAATCGCCTCGAACGGCAACTGGCCACAGGCAACAGACTATCAGGGCGGCACCCAGGGCAAAGAACGTTTGGCCTTCTACCGTCAGGTTCAGCAAGCCATTGATGCCGAGGCTCAATAACCACGAAGAACGCCTAGCACTTCACCACCCTGCGGTCAGCGCTTAACGAGTGACCTGCAGGGTGGTGAAAGCCGCGACGCCTTCACCAGTAGCGCCGAAACCCGCAAAACAGATGGGTGGCGCTGCGGCCTTCCGGATGGCACCCCCCCAAAAAAATCCCCGCCGAAGCGGGGAATAAGGTGCAGCACACAAGCCTACGGGTGTTACTCGATTACTGCGCAGCCCATTCGAGGAAAGCTTCACGGCTTTCCGGGCTGAGCATCAGGTAAATCTGCTTCAGCGTTGCCAGAGTTGATGCATCGTGCGGCAGAGTCTGCGCCGGAGCGGCAGCCTGCGACGGTGACGGCACGGCCATCGGCATCTGGGCACTGGCCTGAGGAGCGGCGCCGATCGGGGCGATACCGTGATCCTGAGTAGCAACCATGGTGCCGGAACCGAACATTTCACCCAGCAGCGAGACATAACGCGGGCCCGGTTCGCTGGCGACGCGCTCGCCGGTACGGGTGTTCACCGCATAGCCTTCGAAGTTGTCTTCCATTTCCTGAGCCTGTTTCAGGTTGCTCGGCTCATCAAACTCAAGACGCCATACATCACCTGCCTGACCGTCAACGGTGAAGGTAGCACTGCGAGTACGGACGATTTCGTGGCTCAGACCACCACCGACGTCGTAGCCGTTCTCAAAGTAGGCGTTGATACGGTACTTGCCCGGTTGCAGCTCGAGCTTGCGCAGGTTGTTGCCGACCATACGGTTGGCTTCCGGCGCTGGCTGGCCATTGATATTCAACACCTCAAGGGTGTTGGGCATTTCAACAACCAGGACCTGCGAAGCCGGCTGTTCAGCGCCTGAGTACAGTTTTACGGGAGCCTGCTGGGCGCAAGCGGACAGCAGCGCGGCGGCGGCGAGACAGAGCAGTTGACGCATGGGATAGAACTCCTGGCACAAGTGAACATTGAGATCCGTTCGTGATCACACTTCATGACCACTTGGCGACGAGATTAAGACTGTGGGGTTTCACTTTAATGACAAAGCCGGACTGTTTATGAAAACAGTCCGGCTTTGGGGTACTTCAATCCTGTCGGGTGACGGGATTAGAAGTCGTAACGCAGGCCTACGGAGAAGCCAGTCGCTTCTTCGCCAGCAGCACCAGCCGGGTTGGCGGTACGAGCCTGGCTCCAGGGAGTCAGAGCAACGTTGTCGTCGTTATCAACCATGGCGTAGTTGGCGTATACACGGACAGACTTGTCCAACTTGTGCTCGATGCCCACAGCCAGCATGTCGCTGTCGAAGTTGTCGGCGTCAGCATCGCGGCTCATCCACATGGCTTTCAGAGCAGTAGCAGAACCGACTTTCAATTCGCCACCCAGGCCGTAGGTGTCAGAAGTCAGAGCGTCCTGCACTGCTTCGGTAACTGCCGGGTTGGTGTAATCAACAGTCTGGTAGAAACCAACCAGCTTGAAGCCGTCGGTGATCTTGAACGCTGC
Organism: Halopseudomonas sp.; assembly: GCF_038130085.1. Classification (NCBI taxonomy): domain Bacteria; kingdom Pseudomonadati; phylum Pseudomonadota; class Gammaproteobacteria; order Pseudomonadales; family Pseudomonadaceae; genus Halopseudomonas; species Halopseudomonas sp. The sequence goes on from NZ_JAYPMU010000025.1 coordinate 25,952, forward strand.
AGCAGCGCGGATACCGTCACGCTCGCCACGGCCGGTGTCTTCGTCAGCAGACTCATAAGCCAGAGCTGCTTCCAGAGCGTCGCCAGCGTAGTTCAGGGAGCCGCTGATTACGCTTTCATCGGTGTCGTCTTCGTTAACAGTGCCTTCCTGAACGGAGTAGCCCAGCTTGGCGAAGAAGCCACCCATGTCCGGAGTGGTGTATTCCAGCGTGTTGTCATAACGCTCGTCGAAACGGGCGTTGCCAACGCGGGTCAGGTTACGCATGTCGCCGACTTGGTCGCCGAACAGGTTAGCCGGGCCACGAGCGGCTTTGAAGGGGCTGTCGAAACGACCCATGCGCGCAGAACCGAAGCCGCCTTTCAGGCCAACGAAGGTATCGCGAGTGTTGAAAGAGCTACCGTTGTCGGTACCGAAGTCGATCTGCTGCTCGATCTGGAAGAAAGCAGTCAGGTTCGGGTTGATCTCGTGGTCACCCTTGAAGCCCAGGCGGGAAGAGTTGCTGGACAGGTTGGTTTCGGAGTAATCGGCACCGTCATCCAGGAAATCTACGGATACGTGGGCGCGGCCGTAGATGCTTACGTCGGCCATGGCGACAGCCGGGATGGCAGCAGCCAGTGCAGTAACAGCGAATCCAGCGATGTGCTTGCGCAGAGTCATTGAGTCTTCCCTCAGTAGTATTTTGCGTTGACAGTGAAACAACACACTTTTGGGCCCGCGCTATGGGGCGGCGCCCGGTGTTGGAGGGAATACTGGCAGTGCCATATTTCAGATCAGTTGCGCGAAGATGAACATTCGGTGACAGGGGAACTTTTCCCTCAGCCATCTGATCGTCTCAGCGGGCGGGAAAAGCTTTATTTGAAAATCAGAGAGATAGCTGCGATTTCAAGAAGTGCTGCGAGAACAGCTTCGGGCTTAAGCTGAATCAGCGTCACTGGCGGCAGCCCCGAGAACGCCGACAGCGGCCCAGTCACGAATCAGCCGGAGGCTGCCGTCACGCAGAGCGACATCGTCCACCAAACCGCAGCTCGCAGCGACCGCCGGCAAGCGCTCAGCCAAGCTACCGCCTAATTCGCTCAGGGCGCAGGCGAGCTGCCAGGCGAACGGTGTCAGTTGCATGAAGCGCACCGTATCAGCACGATCACGCCAGACCATCAGCACAGTCGGCTGCGCTGGCGGCACCGTCTCGCTGTAACCCTCGCCTATCAACTGCACCGGCCATTGATAGGCCAGCGGCCAAGCTACGTCGGACCAGATCAGCGGCGTGTCTAACTCGATGGTCGAACCAGGCTCCGGCGGCGGTTCCTGCTCGGCGATATCCAGTGCCAATTCCACCCATTCGTAATGCGCCAGTTCCAGCAAGAAACTCGGATCATCAGGCTCAGGAACGTAGCCTTGCTGCAGCCATTGAATAAACTGCAGGCCGATTTCATGGAAATACGGCGACTCGCAGGCATGACCACTGACAAACTGCGCAGCGAGCTGCGCCCAGCGTTGCTCGGGGATGATGCGATGAAGCACCGGGAAGCTGCCACGCAGAAAACCCGCGATGTTGTTGTGTACCAGGCGCTCGTACACCGCAACGCGCTGCGCTGGCAACGCGTCAGGTGGTGGAAAATTGCCGCGATGCCGCACCCGCTCGGTAAAACGCTTTTGCGTGACATCAAATAGGCTGCTCATGCTGCTGTCCTGCTCGCTTGCATCACACGTATCCGCTGCAGCTCCGGCAGCAGCTCGCTCAACGCCGGAATGTTGAAATCACGCTCCAGTAGTGTCGGGCGTACACCATGCGATTGATAACTTCCCTCAAGCAGCTCCCAGACCGGATCAGCCACAGCCGCGCCATGGCTATCGATTTTCAAGCCTGGCTCCGCGTCAAAGTGACCTGCCATATGCAGATAGGCAACGCGCTCCGACGGCATCGCCTGAATGAACTCCAGCGGGTCGCCCCCAAGGTTGACGCTGTTCACGTAGGCGTTGTTAACGTCGAGCAGCAGCTTACAATCGGCCTCCTGCAACACTGCGCAGACAAACTCCGCTTCGCTCATCTGCCCAGGCAACGTCAGGTAAGCCGAGACATTCTCGATGATCAAAGGACGTTGCAACGCATCCTCAACCTGTTGAATGCGCCCGGCGATGCGCCTGACATTCTCATCAGTAAAGGGCACAGGTAGCAGATCGTATAGCTGCGCATGATCGCCACAGGCGCTGAGGTGTTCGCTGTAGGCGGCGACATTGTGCTCATCAAGAAAACGCCGCACATCCGCAAGCAGACGCTGACTCAAGGGGGCGCTGCCCGCGAGGTTGAGTGACAAACCATGGCAGACCAGCGGGTAGCGTTCGGTCAGGGCACGCAACCTGCGCCCCAACCGTCCGCCGACGCCGACCCAGTTCTCAGGTGCCAGTTCTAGAAAGTCAGCAACAACAGACTCGCTTTCCAGCAACTCGGGCAGCAGGCTGCGACGCAGCCCGAGCCCTGTTCCTGATGGAATGCCGGATCTGAGCACCGTCATGACTCAGCTGCCGCAGGTGCCTTCGCCACACTTGCCTTCGCGCTCACTCTTCTCCTCCTCATCACCGCAGGAGCCCTCACCACACTTGCCTTCCATATCGTCGGCGCCGTGATTGTCAGCAAGGCTGTAGCCGCTCTGCAGTTCCTGCACCGCGAATGGGTTCTCCGTCGCCTGCGCGACGACACTGGCACCCAGTAAAGTTGCCCCCAGAGTGATTACGACAGTGTTGATCTTGTTCATGCGTACTCTCCTGCGTTATTGGTCAAGCGAGCGCAGCGACATTGCCACCCTCTGGAAACTAGACGAGTGCGCAACGGCCCTGTTACAGCGGCAAGAAGAAATAATGCATTTTGTCCCTGAGAACGGGACAGAGGGGGAGTCAGTCGTCGTCCCGCTGACGCTGGGTTTGCATCGCGTGCAGCAGCGCTTCCAGTTCGGGCACATCGGCATCTGGCAGTTGGCGAATAACCCGCTGACTGACCCGCAGCTGACGGATAAAGCGGCGACAGCGCACACACATCGCCAGATGCGCTCGCACGGCCAGCCGTTGTTTCAGGCTCAGTTCACCATCCAGCAGATCACTGGACAGCCCTACCAGCCCCTTGCAGCTCAACATTCGCCGGTCACCTCAAAATGCTCCAGGGTCGCAAACACGCTCAGTCGGGCACGATGCAGCAGCACCCTTACATTGGAGTGCGAGATGTCCAGAAGATTACAAATGTCGGTCAACTCCAGTCCCTGACGCTCGCGCAGCGTCAGCACACTGCGTTGCAATTCCGACAATGAGCTGAGGGTGTGTTCAAGGCAATCACGCAACGCCTGCTCGCTGAGCAACGCCTCAGGCGAATCGCTGTGCCACAGGGCAGGTTCGTGCGTCCAATGGCCATCCGAGGCAAAGCGGCCGTCATCAACCGTACCGTGCGGCCCGACGATGTCTTCCAGCAGCACTTCGCGGCGCTGCTTGCGCAGCCGGGATTTGGCGGTGTTGGCGGTAATAGTCAGAAGCCAGGTCTTGAGGCTGGAGCGCCCGGCAAAGCCTGCGAGGTTGCGAACGACCGCAAGCCAGCTTTCCTGCACAACTTCATCGGTATTGGAGATACCAACGATAGCCGTCGCTACCGCCCGCATGGCGCCTTGATAGGTCGTCACCAATTGGCGGTAGGCGGCTTGATCACCGGCGAGCAGGCGCTGGATCAGTTCCTGCTCGTCGGTCACGCGTATCAGCCCTTGCGGACGATGACGCTGCCGATGGAGTAACCGGCACCGAAGGAGCAGATTACGCCGTGGCTGCCTACCGGCAGGTCTTCCTGGTTCTGGTGGAAGGCAATGATCGAACCAGCGGAACTGGTGTTGGCGTACTTGTCGAGAACCACCGGCGCTTCTTCAACGCTCGGGTCACGACCCAGCAATTTGCGGGCGATCAGCATGTTCATGTTCAGGTTGGCCTGGTGCAGCCAGAAGCGCTTGACGTCAGCGACGCCCAGACCGGTTTCGGTCAGGTGCTCGCCGATCAGCTCTGCCACCATCGGGCAAACGTCACGGAATACTTTGCGGCCGTTCTGCATGAACAGCTTGTCCCGTGCGCCAACACCGGATTCGTCACAACGGTTGAGGAAACCGAAGTTGTTGCGGATGTTGTTGGAGAACTTGGTCAGCAGCTTGGTACCGAGGATCTCGTAAGGGTGCTCACATACCGCGTCTTCAGCGCGCTCGATGACCACGGCCGTGCAGGCGTCGCCGAAGATAAAGTGGCTGTCGCGATCGCGGAAGCTCATGTGGCCGGTACAGACTTCCGGGTTGACCATCAGTACTGCGCGGGCCTGACCCAGCGCAACGGTGTTGGCTGCGTTCTGAATACCGAAGGTGGCAGAGGAACAGGCAACGTTCATGTCGAAGCCAAAACCGTCAATGCCCAGCGCCTCTTGAACCTCAACCGCCAGCGCCGGATAGCCGCGCGGCAGATTGGAGCAGGCAACGATCACACCGTCGATATCAGCAGGTGTGCGGCCGGCAGCCTCAAGCGCCTGATGAGCAGCTTTGACGGCCATCTCGCACAGCAGCGACTGCTCGTCATCACTGCGCTCGGGAATGGAGGGAACCATGCGATCAACATCAAGAATGCCGCTCTTGTTGATCACGTAGCGGGCCTTGATGCCAGAGGCCTTTTCAATGAACTCGGTACTGGAGCCAGCCAGCGGCTCAACAGTTCCCGCTTCAATTTCGGCGGCATGTTCGGCGTTGAACTTTTCTACGTAGGCATTGTAGCTAGCAACCAGCTCTTCGTTGCTGATGCTCTCGGATGGGGTAAACAAACCTGTTCCGCTGATCACGACTTTGTGCACGGTCGGTCCTCTTCTCATGTTATGTACGCTGCTTCCTTAACGTCCGATGCGTTACCGCAAGGAAACAGCTCTTGTGTGTGCGAATCCTGCCGACGCTGGGCCAGCCAGTCGGCAATCAGCGGGAAATGATCCTGCTCTGCCTGCGGGTGGGTGAGCAGATCGGAATGCCCGTAATGTCGCGAGCAGCCCCGACCCTTTTCCAGCAAGATTACCTGTGCATCGTGTCTGCCCAGCTCGCGGGCAAACCGTCTGACGTCATCAATGTGCCCCAATACGCGATCACGATCTCCAGCCAAATACAGGCTGGGGGGCCACGCCAGACCATTCAAGGCGCTAGCATAGTCGAATCCATCCTCAAGATCACGCCATTCGCCACGCTCCCAGGCCAGATTAGCGGCATGAATTGCACGGGCTTCGTCCTGGCTACCCAGCCCCAAGGCGCGGGCCGGCACTCGGCCCTTCAAACGGCCGGATAACGACGCCAGCGAGCCCCAGAGAGTGCGCCGAACAAACCGCACCCAGCGCCCGCCTGCGAGCGCTCTGCGCCGTACCCCCAGCTGCACCAGACCGCTGATACGAGGCAGCAGCTGTGGCTGACGGATCAGCGCACTGGCCAGCCAGACACCTCCCCAACCATGACTCAGCACAAACAGGCGCTGACGCGCGTGGCGCTCAACCAGCGTATTCAGCAGCGCCGGGATATCACGCAAAATCAGATCGCCGCTGCAGATCGAGGGCTGCTGCTCAAGCGTCGGCTGACTGGCACCGTGGCCGCGCAGATCAGCCAGGTAAACACAGTAGCCCTGCTCCGCCAGAAAGCCCGCAAGCCCGCACTGTGCAGCCAGATACAGACGGCTATCAGCCATCGCACCGTGCAGCAGCAGAATGACCGGCGCGGTCGCGCTGTCGGTGCCGAGCCTCTGTATCTGCAGAACCCCGCCCTCGTCACTAGCCACCTGAATCTGCTCTGTAACTACACTCACGCTTTTGCTCCGTTAACTGCCGGTCAGGCAGTGATCTCGCGCCACAGCTTTGCCAGTCGCTTACTGGACACCGGCATACGGGTACCCAGTTGCTGGGCAAACAGCGACACCCGGTACTCTTCCAGCATCCAGCGCCACTCATCCAGCCTTGTATCCCAACGACCCTCGCGCTGGAAGCGTTCACTCAGGGCCTTGTATTGCTGCCAGAAACCCTGCAGCTCATCGGTCCAGGCGCGATCGCGGGGCACCTGCCCCGGTAGCTTGTCGAGTCGCTGCTCAATGGCGCTGAGGTAACGCGGGTACTGACTCAGCCACTCGCCCGACACCTGACGAGCAAAGCCCGGGAAGACCAGTTCAGACAGTTGCTCACGGACATCGTTCATGGCCAAAGCGTGGGCCAAATCTACCTTGCCTTTAAAGCGTTTGCGCAAGCCATGCCACTGCTTGAGCACCGCCAACACCTGTTGCGCCAACTGCTCGCAGGCAGGCACCCAATCGCCGCGGCCTGCCTCAATCAGCGCCGCCAGGGTTTCTGCATCACGCGGTAGAGGCGCATCACTTGGCAGAAATACCCGGTCTATCGCACCGAGCAATACGTCATCGGTCAGCTGCTTCTGCGTGCCGAGATCACGATAGTAGATGGCCGCATCCTTGAGCGTGGTCAGCTTCTGCCGCAGGTAACGCGCCTGTTCATTCAGTTGCGGGCTCTGCAGCAGTAGGCGCTGCACCCCCAGGCGATGTGCGCGCAGCGCAACCTGTGGCACGTCAAACAGCTGCTCGACCACCTCCTCGCCCTGCTCCACCCACGCCGGATGGAAGTTGACAGCGATACCGGCCTGCTTGCGCACCAGCGTTTCGGGCAACGGGTAGCTGCCCGGCGCTTGGGCGGGTGCGGCCGACTTCTGCTCCGCTACCGGTGCTTCGGCCTGCAGCGGTAGTCCATCAATTTCGGCGCAGAGCGCGCTGTAATCGCGGCCGGAGCAAATTGGCTTACCTGCCGCATCAACGACCTCGATACGCATGCGCAGATGGTCCTCCAGCTCAACATCAGCCCAGGCATCATCGTCCAACCGCACACCTGTCATGCGCGTCAGCTCACGGCCCAGCGCCTGGGTCAGGCTGCCATCAGCAAAGGGCATACGCTCCAGCGCAGCCCGGACGAAATCGGGTACCGGTACGAAGTTCTTGCGAATCGCCTTCGGCAGGCCGCGCACCAACGCCACGCACTTGTCGAACAACAACCCCGGCACCAGCCAGTCGAGCCGCTGCGGATCAATTCGGCGCAACAGCGAGGCCGGAATGCGCACAGTGACGCCGTCTGCCGGATGCCCGGGTTCAAACTGATAACTGAGCGGCAGCGCCACGCTATCCCAACGCAGCAGGTCCGGGTACAAATCGGCACTGACATCATTGGCCTCGCGCTGCAGCAGATCATCGCGGGTCATGTGCAGCAGTTTGGGCTCCGTCTCGCTGCTGCGCTTGAGCCAGCGCTCGAAGCTGGCCAACTGATAGATATTTTCCGGAATGCGCTGATCAAAGAAGCGGAACAGCGTCTCCTCGTCGACCACGATGTCGCGCTTCCGCGCCTTGGCTTCCAGCTCATCGAGCTGACTGAGCAGTTGCTGATTAGCCTTGTTGAACGCGGCGCGGCCGTGCCACTCACCAGCCACCAGCGCCTGACGAATGAACAGTTCGCGCGAGACCACTGGATCGATCGGACCGAAGTGCACTTTGCGCTTTGGCACGATGATCAGGCCGTATAAGGACACCTGCTCAAATGCCACAACCTGACCACGTTTCTTCTCCCAATGCGGCTCACTGTGGCTGGTCTTCACCAGATGCGCGGCCAGAGGCTCAACCCAGGCGGGGTCAATCTTCGCGGCCAGCCGGCCATACAGACGGCGCGTCTCGGTCAACTCGGCGACCATCACCCAGGCCGGCTTCTTCTTCGCCAGACCGGACGACGGATGCAGCAGAAAGCGGCGTTGCCGCGCGCCCATATAGTCGCCCTCGTCGGTTTTGTTGCCGAGATGGCTGAGCAAGCCTGCAAGCAGCGCCTTGTGAACCGGTTCGCCGGAGGCAGGCTGCTTATTTTCTTCCAGCCCCATATCGCGGCAGGTAAGGCGAATCTGCCGGTGCGTTTCGCGCCACTCACGCAGGCGCAGGTAGTTGAGGAAATTGCGTCGGCACCAGCTGCGCAGCTGGCTTTGGGTCAGCGCCTGACGCTGCGCCTCAAACCCGTTCCACAGGTTGAGGAACGCGGCAAAATCGGAGCCCTCCTCGTTCCACTGTGCATGGGCCTGATCCGCTGCCTGCTGCTTTTCCAGCGGCCGCTCACGCGGGTCCTGCACGGCTAGTGCGCTGGCGATAATCGCCATTTCTGCCAGACAGCCCTGACGAGCCCCTTCCAGCAGCATCCGGCCGATGCGAGGATCGACCGGCAAGCGCGCGAGCTGACGACCGATGTCCGTCATTGCACCACTGCGGTCAACCGCACTCAGCTCCTGCAACAGGGTGAAGCCGTCGCTGATCGCACGGCCATCCGGCGGCTCGATAAACGGGAAGTCTTCGATGCGGCCGAGGCGCAGATGCAACATCTGCAGGATGACCGATGCCAGGTTGGTGCGGCGAATCTCCGGGTCGGTAAACTCCGGACGACCGATGAAATCCTCTTCGCTGAACAGTCGTACACAAATACCGGGGGCGACCCGGCCACAACGCCCCTTGCGCTGGTTCGCGCTGGCCTGGGAGATGGCCTCCACCGGCAAACGCTGGACCTTCGAGCGTGGACTGTAACGGCTGATACGTGCCTCACCCGGGTCGATCACGTAAACGATGCCAGGCACCGTCAAAGAGGTCTCCGCGACGTTGGTTGCCAGTACCACGCGCCGCCCGGCATGGGAGGAAAAGATCTTCTGCTGCTCGGCGGCCGACAGCCGCGCGTACAGCGGCAGAATCTCGGTGTGCTTGAGATTGGCCTTGCGCAGGTATTCGGCGGTATCGCGAATCTCCCGCTCACCCGGCAAAAACACCAGCACATCACCCGGTGTCTTGCCCTGACTGCGCTCAAACTGCTGAATCTCGGTCAGCGCCGCGACGATGCCCTGATCAATACTCAGGTCTTCCTCGACCGTGTTGCCCTCTTCATCCCGCTCGGCGCTGAGCGGGCGGTACCAGACATCCACCGGGTAAGTCCGCCCCGACACCTCAATCACCGGCGCGTTGTTGAAGTGCGCTGAGAAGCGCTCAAGATCAATGGTCGCCGAGGTAATGATTACCTTCAGGTCCGGGCGCTTGGCCAGAATGGTTTTCAGGTATCCGAGCAGGAAGTCGATGTTGAGGCTGCGCTCGTGCGCCTCGTCGATAATCAAGGTGTCGTAGCGGTTGAGGTAACGGTCATTCTGGGTTTCGGCCAACAGAATACCGTCGGTCATCAGCTTGATCAGCGAGCGCTCCGAGGTCTGATCGGTAAAGCGCACCTGATAGCCGACCAGCTCGCCCAGCGGCGTGCTCAGCTCTTCGGCGATCCGCGATGCCACACTGCGCGCGGCCAATCGGCGCGGCTGGGTGTGACCGATCAAACCGTGGGTGCCGCGCCCCAGCTCCAGGCAAATTTTCGGTAACTGGGTCGTCTTGCCAGAGCCGGTTTCACCGGCAATCACCACCACCTGGTTGTCGGCGATAGCCGCCTTGATCTGCTCGCGCTTATCGGCAATCGGCAGCGCGTCCGGGTAAATGATCTTCGGGATCAGCCGCTCGCGTTCGCTCACCCGCTCGCAGGAAGCATTGAAGCGCTCCAGCCAGGCTGCCGCGGCCGCGGCCGCGCCCTGATCATCCTTGGGCAAGCGGTGAAACTGCTGCTGCAGACGATGGCGATCACTGGCCATGACCTGGGAGAAATCGGGCGCGTTGGAGTGCTTGGCTGACATGGTTGATCCTTGGCATTAAAAAACCCCGCCCGGCAATGCCGGGCGGGGCTCTATTGTCGCAAAATCGAGGCGACCGGTGCAGCTTACTGCTTGGCGAGTTTCTTCAGTTCCTCGTCACGCAGCTCACGACGCAGAATCTTGCCAACGTTGGTAGTCGGCAGCGCATCGCGGAACTCAACGTGCTTGGGCACCTTGTAGGCAGTCAGGCTGCTGCGCATGTGCGTGATCACGCCTTTCTCTGTCAGCGTCGAATCGGCTGTCTTGACCAGGAAGACCTTGATCGCTTCACCCGACTTCTCGTCCGGAACGCCGATAGCCGCGCACTGAACCACACCTGGCAGGGTCGCCATGACGTCTTCCAGCTCGTTCGGATAGACGTTGAAGCCGGAGACCAGAATCATGTCCTTTTTGCGGTCAACGATACGCAGGAAGCCGTCTTCCTGGATGATCGCGATGTCACCGGTTTTCAGCCAGCCTTCGGCGTCCAGAATTTCATCGGTCGCTTCCTGACGCTGCCAGTAACCCTTCATGACCTGCGGGCCCTTGACGCACAGCTCGCCACGCTCGCCAAGCGGCAGCTCGTTGCCGTCTTCGTCGATCACCTTGCACAGGGTCGAAGGCACCGGAATACCAATGGTACCCAGTTGGATGTTGCTGATCGGGTTTACGGTTGCAACCGGGCTGGTTTCAGTCATACCGAAGCCCTCGCAAATGTCGCAACCGGTAACCTGCTTCCAGCGCTCGGCGGTAGCCAACTGTAGCGCCATGCCGCCAGACAGGGTGACCTTGAACTTGCTGAAATCCAGTGAACGGAAAGCGGCATCGTTCGCCAGCGCTACAAACAGCGTGTTCAGGCCGACAAAGCAGGTGAACTTGTATTGGGACAGCTCTTTCACGAACGACGGAACGTCGCGCGGGTTAGTGATCAGTACGTTGTGGTTACCGCTGACCATCATTGCCATGCAATGGAAGGTAAACGCATAGATGTGATACAGCGGCAGCGGGCAGATGACGACTTCTTCGCCATCAACCATATTCGAGCCCATCAGCGCCTTGGCTTGCAGCATGTTGGCAACCAGGTTGCGGTGGGTCAGCATCGCGCCCTTGGCAACGCCAGTAGTGCCGCCGGTGTACTGCAGCACGGCGATGTCGCCACCGGCCGGATTGGCTTCGGTCAGCGTCAGGCTGCGGCCCTTGGCCATCGCGTCGTTGAAACGGACCATGCCCGGAATGTTGTAGGCCGGGACCATCTTCTTCAAATACTTCACGGCAGCGTTGATCAGCAGACGCTTGAGCGGCGGCAGCATGTCGCCCAGCTCGGTCACAATCACGTGCTTGACGCCGGTCTTCGGCACAACTTCTTCTGCCATGTGCGCCATATTGGCCAGACAGATCAGCGCCTTGGCACCGGAGTCATTGAACTGGTGTTCCATTTCCCGTGGGGTGTACAGCGGGTTGGTGTTGACCACCACGTAACCAGCGCGCATCGCGCCGAAAACAGCGATCGGGTATTGCAGCACGTTGGGCATCTGGATAGCGATGCGGTCACCGGCTTGCAGGCCACTGTGTTTTTGCAGGTAGGCGGCAAACTGGCCGGACAGGGTATACAGCTCACCGTAGGTCAGGGTCTTGCCCAGATTGGTGAAGGCAGGCTTGTTGGCAAAGCGCTGGCAGGAGTCTTTAAGGACCGCAAGTACGTTGGGGTACTGGTCGGGATCGATCTCGGAGGAAACACCCGCTGGATATTTGTCTTTCCAGAAATTTTCAAGCATGAAGGCCCGCTCCTGAACTGGTATCGCTGCTGTCTTATAGTGTGTTCGGTCGTCGTATGGTGCTTGCAGCACTCTTTTAATGACGCGCAATCTGGCCCTCAAAAGCGTCGATTTGACGCACCCAAGGGGCCAAAGAGCCCGAAGACTAGCAGCTTTTCAGCAGGCAGACCAGCACCCTGGAATGGGCGCCCAGAGTGCGTGTGGCTTGGCTTTGCGAGCCCTCCGGGGTGACCCGCGAGTCACCCCGGAGGGCAAAAGATTACTGGTCGCGCAGCTCGCGACGCAGAATCTTGCCTACCGCCGACATCGGCAGCGACTCGCGGATCTCGTAGTGTTTGGGCACTTTGTAGCCGGTGAAGTTGGCACGGCAATACGCCTTGAGCTCGTCGATAGTCAGGCTCTTGTCGCTGGGCACGACAAACAGCTTGACTGCCTCGCCGGATTTTTCATCCTCGACGCCGATCGCCGCTGCGTTGGCAACCTTCGGATGCGCTGCAACCACATCCTCGATCTCGTTCGGGTAGACGTTGAAGCCGGAGACGATAATCAGATCCTTGATTCGATCAACAATTGATACAAATCCGTCTTCGTCGATGATGGCCACGTCACCAGTGCGGAACCAACCCTCTGCATCGAGCACTTCAGCGGTTGCTTCGGGGCGATTCCAGTAGCCTTTCATCACCTGCGGGCCCTTGACGCACAGCTCACCGCGCTCGCCGATCGGCAGCTCGTTACCGTCTTCATCGATGACCTTAAGCGCTGTACCCGGCGCTGGCAGACCTACCGAGCCAAGACGCGCCAGACCGTCACCGGGGCTGGACGTGACTACCGGGGAGCATTCGGTCAGGCCGTAGCCCTCACCAATCACGCATCCGGTTTTCTTCTGCCAGCGCTCGGCAGTCGCCTTCACCAGTGCGGTGCCGCCAGAGCCTGTGCTTTTCAGGCGCGAGAAATCGAGATTTTCAAAATCGGGGTGATCCATCAGCGCTACAAACAGGGTGTTGAGGCCGACAATCGAGGAGAACTGCCACTTCTTCAACTCGGCCACAAAGCCGGGAATATCACGCGGGTTGGTGATCAGCACGTTGTGGTGGCCGGCGATCATCATGCACATGCAATTAACGGTAAACGCGAAGATGTGGTAGAGCGGCAGCGGCGCAATGATCACCTCGCCCGGCTCACCGTTGATCTTCTGGCCATTGCTGTCGAGCTGCTGCATGTTGGCGTACACCTGCAGCATGTTTGCCACCAGGTTGCCGTGGGTCAGCATCGCGCCTTTTGCTACCCCAGTGGTGCCACCGGTGTACTGCAGAACGGCTACATCGTCGAGAGTACGCACCACCGCCTTGGGACGCTGCCCCTTGCTGCGTTTGAGCGCCGCCTTGAACGAGACAGCCTGCGGCAGGGAGTAATCCGGAATCAGCTTCTTGACGTGCTTGACCGCGGCATTGACCAGCGTGCCCTTGAGTCCGGGCAGCATGTCACCCATGCGCGCTTCAAACAGGTACTTGATCTCGGTGTCAGGCAGCACTTCCTGCACCAGATGACCAAACATGTTCATATAGATCAGCGCCTTGGCGCCGGAATCCTGGAACTGGTGGCGCATTTCCCGGGCGGTATAAAGCGGGTTGGTGTTGACCACTACGAGGCCGGCGCGCAGCGCACCGAATACAGCCACCGGGAACTGCAGCACGTTAGGCATCTGCACGGCAATGCGGTCGCCTGGCTGCAGGTCAGTGTGCTGCTGGAGATAACTGGCAAACGCCGCGGACAGGCGATCCAGATCCGCGTAGCTCAACGTGACACCCATGTTGCTGAACGCAGAAAGCTGAGCGTGCTTGACGCAGGCCTGATCAAACACATCAATGATCGAGCTGTACTGAGTCAGATCGATATCGTTGGGAATCCCAGCCGGCCGTTTGTCAGCCCAGAAGGACGCATCCATTGTTATTCTCCTATTCCCCGTTGGTGCAGTTTCTTATATTGACTGAGACCATTCATTGGCCTCGTGAGAGCATTGAAGCTCACTATGCTGCTGCTAAAGTGGCTCAAACCTAACAGGGCTGAGCGCAAATACAAAATGCTGGTGTGTTTCATTTGATTTGTGAATATCGCGCCTCCAGCCCAGACTGACGCAGCGCCGCAATGGCTATCGGAAACAATAAAAATAAACACAAAGGGACGCCGTATCCATGACCTACTCCACCCTGACCCTCGCCGCGAATGACAATGCTCGCCTGGCAGTCCACCACTGGCCGAGCGCCCTGCCTGCCCGCGCCAGCGTCGTCATCTGCCACGGCATGGCCGAGCACGGCGCTCGCTACCAGCCACTGGCAGCTCAGATGAATACCAGAGGCCTTAACGTTTGGGCGCTGGATCTTCGGGGCCACGGTGCAAGTACTCCGGAGCTGCCTCGCGGCCAACTCGCAAATGGCGCGGACTGGAGCTCGCTGGTTGCCGATCTGCTGCTGGTCATCAAACACGCGCGCGAAAGCGCACCTGAATTGCCGTTAGTCCTGCTTGGCCACAGCATGGGGACCTTTGTGGTCCTGAGCTTGCTGCTGGATCATTCAGATGCAGTAGACGTCGCGGTGCTCAGCGGCAGCAACGCCAACCCTGCCCCGCTCTGCCGGATCGGCCGCCAGCTCGCCCGACTGGAAAGCCTGCTACGCGGCCGTGATGCGCCCGCCCTGACCATGAACACCCTGTCGTTTGGCCGCTTCAATCGCGCCTTCGGTGAGGCACGCACCGAGTTCGACTGGCTTAGTCGCGATCCGGCGCAAGTGGACTTGTATGTCGAAGATCCGCTGTGCGGCTTTGTGCTCAGCGGGCATTACTGGCAGTGCCTGTTCGGCGCGTTGACGAAGATTGCTGATGCGGGCCAGCTGCGCCGCATTCGCGCTGACCTTCCGGTGCTGATTCTCGGCGGTGACAGTGATCCAGTCAGCGCTGGCAACGGCCTGCCGAAACTGCAGCAACGCTTGCGCTCAGCTGGACTATCGCAGGTAGAATTGCGGCTTTATCCGGGCGCTCGCCACGAAGCCTTCAATGAAACCAATCGGGATGAGGTCGTCGCTGACCTGCTTGACTGGCTGGAGGCGCGCCTGACCACCACCCCGCAACGGAGCAGCAGCCATGCAGAAGCTTGAAAACCGCATCTACGACGAACTCAATGTTGGCGACAAGGCCAGCCTGGCCCATCAGGTACAGGAAAGCGATCTGCTGCTGTTTGCCGCGGTTTCCGGTGACGTGAACCCCGTTCACCTCGATGAAGAATTTGCCGCGGCCACCCCATTCAAAGGCCGTATTGCCCACGGCATGTTCTCCGGCGCGCTAATCTCCGCGGCCATCGCCTGCGAGCTACCGGGGCCAGGCAGCATCTACATCGGCCAGGAACTGAGCTTCCTGCGTCCGGTACGTCTGGGCGACAACATCACTATCGAACTGGAAGTGTTGGAAAAGCTGCCGAAGAACCGCGTAAAAATCGCCACCCGGGTGATCAACCAGGATGGCAAGCAGGTCGTCGACGGCGTTGCCACCGTGATGGCGCCGACCGAGAAGGTCAGCATCGAGCGCCCGCAAGCCCCAGCAGTACAATTGGGCTGAAAACAGCAAGGCGGCAAACGATTGCTCGTTTGCCGCCTTGTGCTTTCCTGCTCTGGCAAAGCAACCTCGGGCTACTTGCTCAGATACTTCATCCCGTCTTCCAGACCCTGCAGAGTCAACGGATACATCTTGTCCTCGACCAGCTCGCGAATCAGCTTGGTTGAAGACGTGTACTCCCATGCATCCTTGGGATACGGATTAATCCAGATAAGCTTCTTGTACTTCTCCATGAAGCGCTGAATCCAGACGTAACCCGCCTCTTCGTTCCAGTGTTCTACGCTGCCACCCGGCTGAGTAATCTCGTAGGGCGCCATCGCCGCGTCACCGACAAACACAACCTTGTAGTCCGGGCCGTACTTGTGCAGCAAATCCAGCGTCGAGGTGCGCTCACTGGTGCGACGCATGTTGTTCTTCCACACCGACTCGTAAACGCAGTTGTGGAAGTAGTAGTACTCCAGATGCTTGAACTCGGTACGGCAAGCAGAGAACAGCTCTTCGCACACTTTGATGTGCGCATCCATCGAGCCACCGATGTCGAACAACAGCAGCAGCTTGACCGCGTTACGCCGCTCCGGGCGCATCTGAATGTTCAGCAGACCCGCATCCTTGGCGGTGTGGTCGATGGTGCCGTCGATATCCAGCTCGTCAGCAGCACCCTGGCGCGCAAACTTGCGCAGGCGACGCAGCGCGACCTTGATATTACGCGTACCCAGTTCGACCTGATCATCGAGGTTCTTGTACTCGCGCTGATCCCAAACCTTGACCGCCTTACCCTGGCGCTTGCCAGCGTCGCCGACACGAATGCCCTCGGGGTTGAAGCCGCCGGAGCCAAATGGACTGGTGCCACCGGTACCGACCCACTTATTACCGCCCTCGTGGCGCTCTTTCTGCTCTTCGAGGCGTTTCTTGAACTCCTCGATCAGCTTGTCGAGACCACCAAGGGTCTGGATCTTGGCCTTTTCTTCCTCGGTCAGCATGCGCTCGAACTCCTTGCGCAGCCAATCGTCCGGAATCATGGCCTCGATCAGTTGGTCGAGGTTTTCCAGCCCCTTGAAATAGGCGCCGAAGGCACGGTCGAACTTGTCGAAGTGCCGCTCGTCCTTGACCATGACCGTACGCGCCAGATAGTAGAACTCGTCCATATCGGCGAACACCACATGGTGTTTCAGCGCGTTGATCAGGTCGAGCAGCTCACGTACCGACACCGGTACCTTGGCTGCCCGCATTTCATTGAACAGGCCCAGTAACATCGGGCACCTCCCTCTTAACGGTTCTGACGACGCGTCATAAAGGCGAGGCGCTCCAGCAACTGGACATCCTGCTCGTTCTTGACCAGCGCACCATACAGCGGCGGAATCGCCTTGGTCGGATCACGATCACGCAGCACAGCCTCAGGAATCTGGTCAGCCATCAGCAGCTTCAGCCAGTCAACCAGCTCGGAGGTAGAGGGCTTCTTCTTGATACCCGGCACCTTGCGCACGTCGAAGAAGATGTCCATGGCTTCGGACAACAGAGCCTGCTCGATCTTCGGGAAGTGGACTTCCACGATCTTCTTCATGGTCTCGCGATCCGGGAAGGCGATGTAGTGGAAGAAGCAGCGGCGCAGGAAGGCGTCCGGCAGCTCCTTCTCGTT
>NZ_JAYPMU010000026.1:0-39346 GCF_038130085.1 Halopseudomonas sp.
GCATCCTGCCCGACGAGGACGCGAATTATAGGCCCATCAGATTTGGCGTCAAGCCTTTTTCAGAAGAATTTTGGCAAAGCGCTTTTTGCCTGCCTGACAGACGTACTCTGCACCCAGAGCCAGCACGCAAGAATGGTCAACAACCTCACCGTCGACCTTTACCGAGCCAGCAGCCAGCAAGTCGCGCGCCGCAGCAGCGTTCTTCACCATTCCAGCACGATTAATGACCGCCGAAATTGGCAAATCAGCATCTGCCTCAATTACCACTTCCGGAATGTCATCCGGCAGCTCGCCATCCTTAAGCCGATTACCTGCTGATCGATGCGCGTTAGCCGCCGCCTCTTCACCATGGAAACGGGCTACCAGCTCTTCGGCGAGCTTGATCTTGATATCGCGCGGATTAGCACCAGCAGCGACATCCGCCTTGAACTGCTCAATCTCGTCCATGGTGCGAAAGCTGAGCAGCTCGAAGTAACGCCACATGAGGCTGTCAGGCATCGAAACCAGCTTGTTATACATCTCACCAGGCGCGTCACTGATACCTATATAGTTATTCAGCGACTTGGACATCTTCTTCACACCATCCAGACCTTCCAAGATCGGCATGGTGAGAATAACCTGAGGCTCCTGACCATACTGGCGCTGGAGCTCACGCCCCATCAGCAGATTGAACTTCTGATCCGTGCCACCGAGCTCGACGTCAGCCTCCATTGCAACAGAGTCGTAGCCCTGAACCAGCGGATACAGGAACTCATGGATCGCGATCGACTGACCACCCTTATAGCGCTTGTCGAAGTCATCGCGCTCCAACATCCGGGCCACAGTGTATTTACCTGCCAGCTGAATCATGTCGGCCGAGGTCATCTTGTCCATCCAGGTCGAATTGAACATGACGACGGTCTTTGCAGGATCGAGAATCTTGAACACCTGCTCTTTATAGGTTTCGGCATTGGCCGCAACCTGCTCGCGCGTTAGCGGCTGACGAGTAACGTTCTTGCCGGTCGGATCACCGATCATTCCAGTGAAATCGCCAATCAAAAACAGCACCTGGTGTCCGAGGTCCTGAAACTGACGCAGCTTGTTGATCAGAACGGTATGCCCCAAGTGCAGATCGGGCGCAGTCGGATCAAAGCCAGCCTTGATTCGCAGCGGCTTGCCCCGCTCCAACTTGGCGCGCAGTTCGCCCTCAACCAGAATTTCATCGGCGCCGCGCTTGATCAGCGCCAACTGCTCGTCAACCGGCTTCATAGCTACAGGTATCCTGTGTATTTCAATGGGTGGTATTTCAGGGGGACAAACCATACAACATTGCCTACCAATTACAAACAGCATAGGCACTGGCAGTCGGTAGCACAGGCACGGGGAAAGACATAATTTGACGGTATAAATCTGACAGGCGGGGACGGCAAAAGCTTGCCACAACAGCTTTTCAATTATAATTTAGCAAGTTAGTCCACTTTTATTAGAATACTTCTACAAGAGCGCTTATGGGATCTCCAGATAAAAAGTCACCGCGATACCCCAAAAGCCACCTCGTGGCAGCCAGTGGAATCGCCGCAGCGCTGAGCATCATCCTGCTCGTTGTTCCTACCGCCGACGTCGAAGCGAAGAAAACCTTGGTTCAACTTGAGTTACCGGACCCGGATTCCAACGCCGACCAATCACTCTCCCAGTCTCCTGAACAACTGGACGCACTGGTCAGCGAAGCGGTCACAATCCCCAAGCCAATGGAAATCGCCCGGCAAGTTACCGCCGCAGCGAATGGCGAGCCCATGGTCACGGTAGAGCAGGAAACGACCACAGAAGCAGAGCCCTCCTGGCACCAAATCACGGTCGCCAGCGGCGATACCCTTTCCACCTTGTTCGATCAGGCAAACCTCGGTGCCAGCACACTGCACTCAGTCATTAGCAGCAGTCAGGATGCGCGACGCTTTACCCGCCTGAATGTTGGCCAGGTACTGGAATACCAAACCGACGCCGAAGGCCAACTGATTGCCATGCGCTCCAAGCTGAATGACTTGGAAACCATCCGCATCGACCGAACGACCGACGGCTACGAATTCAGCAAGCAAGTTATCGAACCCGAAACCCGTGAACGCTACGTTCAAGCCACCATCTCCAGCTCTCTGTTCCTCGCCGCTCAGAACGCCGGTTTAAATCACAACCTCACTATGCAAATGGCCAACATCTTTGGCTATGACGTCGACTTCGCTCGCGACATCCGCCAAGGCGACAGCTTCGAGGTTTTGTTTGAGGAACTGCACGTCGGCGACAAGACTGTCGGCACCAACAACATTCTTGCAGCCCGCTTCACCAATCGCGGGAAGAGCTACACTGCGGTTCGCTACACCGACCGCAATGGCTACGCCAGCTACTACCGCGCGGACGGCACCAGCATGCGCAAGGCGTTCATCCGCACACCGGTCGACTTCGCCCGTATCAGCTCCCGATTCAACCCCGGCCGCCTGCACCCGGTACTGAACCGCATTCGTGCTCACAAAGGTGTCGACTACGCGGCAGCCACAGGCACCCCGATCAAGGCAACCGGTGACGGTCGTGTGGTCTCTGCGGGCCGCAAAGGCGGTTATGGCAATGCAGTTGTCATTCAGCACGGCCGCAAGTACCAGACCCTGTATGGCCACATGAGCCGCTTCGCGAGAGGCATCAGTGCTGGCACCCACGTGACTCAAGGCCAGATTATCGGCTATGTCGGCATGACCGGCCTGGCGACCGGCCCGCACCTGCACTATGAGTTCCGCGTGGATGGCCGACATGTTGACCCGCTAAGCGTGCAGCTGCCGGCGTCTGACCCGATCCCAAGCAGCGAGCGCACCGCGTTCCTGGCCACCAGCCAACAGTTGATGGCAGCGATGGATCAGTCGCGCCCAACTCAGCTCGCCGCACTGGATCAGTAATGTCCGACCTGTATGTCGGTATCATGTCGGGCACCAGCCTGGATGGTATCGACATCGCCCTCTCCCGCTTTAACGAGACGCATCAGGCAGCGTGCCTTGATGCACTCTGCGTCCCCATGCCCCCAGAACTACGCCAGCAACTGCTGGATCTCTGCAGCCCCAGCAGCGACGAACTTTTTCAGGCAGGAGTGGCAGGGAATGCCTGGGCTCGCCTGGCAGCCGATGGAGTCGCTCAACTTCTGGCGCGCTCCCATATAAGCCCGACTGAGATCCGCGCCATTGGCAGCCATGGCCAAACCGTACGGCACCATCCAGAGCACGGGTTCAGCCTGCAGATTGGGGCTCCGTCCCTGCTGGCGGAGCTTACTGGCATCGACGTTATCGCAGACTTTCGCAGTCGCGACCTAGCCGCGGGAGGTGAAGGCGCGCCGCTGGTGCCTGCTTTTCACCATTGGTTGCTGAGCAGCCCTGAGACGACTCGAACCCTGGTCAACATTGGCGGCTTCGCCAACCTGACGATCCTGCGACCCGAGCATCCCGTATTCGGCTTTGATTCTGGCCCCGGCAATGCGCTGATGGACAATTGGGCGCAACGCCATATCGGCACACCCTACGACGCAGATGGACGTTGGGCAGCCCAAGGCGAAGCGCATCAGGAACTACTGGAACGCATGCTCTGCGACCCCTACTTTGCACGTAGCGGCCCCAAGAGCACCGGGCGCGAATATTTCCACGAGGCCTGGCTAGCCGAGCACCTTCAACACACCCCAAAGGTACCTGCAGCAGACGTACAAGCCACCCTCGCCACCCTGACCGCGACGACCATCGCCGACAGTCTGCGACGGGCAGCCAAGGACACGAGCGAGCTATTCATTTGTGGGGGCGGCGCACGCAATGCGCACCTGATGGGATTACTGCAACGCTTGCTGCCAGAGCAGAAGGTGCAATCAACCGAAGTGCTGGGCGTCAGCCCGGACTGGATGGAAGCAATGGCGTTTGCGTGGCTGGCATGGCGCTTTGGTCAACGCCTGGCGGGCAACCTGCCGAGCGTCACCGGCGCCCGCGGCGAGCGCGTTCTAGGCGCGCTCTACCCCGCCTGAGTCAAATAGAGAAGGAAGACCCGCAGCCGCAGGTGGTGCTGGCATTGGGGTTGTTGATAACGAAGCGCGAACCCTCAAGCCCTTCCTGATAGTCCACCTCGGAACCCGCCAGGTACTGGAAGCTCATCGGGTCAACCACCAGCCGCACACCGTCGCGCTCGACGATGGTGTCATCTTCAGCCAGTTCATCATCGAAGGTGAATCCATACTGAAAACCCGAGCAGCCGCCACCGGTCACAAACACGCGCAAACTCAGGCTGTCATTCCCTTCCTCTTCAATCAGCGAGCGCACCTTACTGACCGCGTTATCACTGAAAATAAGCGGGGAAGGAATAAAGACTTCAGCAGACATACAACCTCCAGCGGCCTTGGCCGCAGCACAACAGGGCGGCCATTATCCGTTTTCCCGAGGTTTTTGGTCAACTATTCTCCGTTTCCAGCTGGAGAACTGATTCCAGCTGCAACGCCTGAGCCTCGTCGCCGAGATAGTTAAGCTGGCCGCTGATCTGCGCGCCCATGACCATTTCCATATAGCGGTAGTAAAGATCACCACTGATGCGCGCCTTGGTATCCAGCTCCAAGTGCTCCAAAGCGTGCACGTCGCCTACGACCTGGCCGTTAATGACCACGTGCTGCGCCTTGATCACGCCCTCGACGTAGCCATGCTCACTGACCCGAACCAGTCCCTGTTCTGCCTCGATATTGCCAATGATGCGACCGTCTACCTGCAGAGCACCGTCGAAGCGCATATCACCGCGAATCTGTGCCTGCTGAGCAATAATTGTGGTCTTGCCGCTGAACTGGCCGATATCAGCCTTCTTGTGTTTGTCGGATCCCCACATCAGGGTACTGCTCCTGTAACCGTCCAATCGAAAACCTGTTCAACCAGGGTGTCGTCGTCACGGGTAGCGACCAGTTTGATCTGCTGCGGCACAAAACCCTCAGGCAGCGTGAGCAGGGCCTGCTCACTGCGCGCCGGCACAACCTGAAAATAGCGAAAGTTTAGATCCAGGCTGTCGCTTCCCAACGCAGGGGAGAGCTGAGCGAGCGACAACGTTTCTGCCTTGCCGCCACGCTTGCCACTGACGCTGACCGCCAGTTTGGCCTGCAGCGTTTCGCTTTCGTCGCCTACCCGACTGACCATCACTTTATAGCGGAAAGCGTCGGGAGAGTCTGTGGCCTGCAGCTCAAAAGCCTGGATTCGCAGCCCCGGTGCCGCTGCACTCGGCGCCAGCACACCTTGGTACTGGGCCAGACTCTGCTGCTGCTTGAACAGCTGCGCCTCCAGCTCATGAATAATTTGCTGCCCTTCTGCGACCGCATCGCGCGCCACAAGCACATCGACTTCCAGCTGATGGTAGCGCTGGCGCGCCTCTTCCAGCTCCTTGATCAATTGCTCTTGGCGGTCGATCAGCGCCTCACGCTCCTGGCGAAGCGGTTGCTGCTGCCGCATGGCCGCCTCCCAGCCCTGCCACGCACTGACCGGGATCGAGATCAGCAGCAAAATCACCATGCCTCGCCGCCAGCGCCGCTGCATCCGGCTTTCGCGCGGCTGCAGCGTCACATGATGATCCCTGAAGGAGTGCGAGCCGGGGCGCTTTGAGCCGAGCATCAGGGCAGCAGCGCTGGCTGCTGCAGGCCTGCGCGCTCATCCAGGCCAAACAGGATATTCATGTTCTGTACGGCCTGACCGGAGGCGCCCTTGGTCAGGTTGTCGATTACCGACAGTACCACCACCAGGTCACCGCCCTGCGGCCGATGCACGGCGATACGGCAGACGTTGGCGCCACGCACGCTGCGCGTCTCCGGATGGCTGCCTGCCGGCATCACATCAACGAAAGGCTCATTAGCGTAACGCTGTTCGAACAGCGCCTGCAGATCCACACTGGTATCCGCCACACGCGCATACAGTGTCGCGTGGATGCCGCGAATCATCGGCGTCAGATGGGGCACAAAGGTTAGACCGACCGGGCCACCGGCAGCCTGCTGCAGCCCCTGACGAATCTCCGGCAGATGACGGTGGCCGGCAACGCCGTAGGCCTTCATGCTCTCACCTGCTTCACACAGCAGCGAGCCGACGCTTGCGCCACGACCCGCACCACTGACGCCGGACTTGCAGTCGGCGATAAGCGTCGCCGGATCGGCCAGGCCGGCTTCCAGCAACGGAATCAAGCCGAGCTGCGTCGCAGTTGGGTAACAGCCGGGAACCGCGATCAGGCGCGCACCGCGAATAGCGTCGCGGTTCACTTCAGGAAGACCGTACACCGCCTCCGGCAACAGGTCCTGTGCGCCATGCGGCTGGTGATACCACTGTGCCCACTCGTCGGCGTCACGCAGGCGGAAGTCGGCGGACAGATCGATCACCTTGACGCCAGTCGCCAGCAGCTCGCCCGCGAGCGAGTGAGCGACGCCATGCGGGGTGGCGAAAAACACGACATCACAGGCGCCCAGGGCAGCAACATCCGGCACGGAAAAACGCAGGTAGTCGTAGTGGCCGCGCAGATTGGGATACATATCAGCGACGCAGAGACCTTCCTCGGATCGCGACGTGATGACCTCGACATGCGCTTCGGGGTGCTGGGCCAGCAGCCGCAGCAACTCAACACCGGTGTAGCCGGTTCCGCCTACAATGCCTACTTTGATCATCATCACATCCTGAATTGCGTTTGAATTATTGGTAACCTGCGGCCAGCCTGCGCGGAGGTGCCGCAAAGCGGTCCCCTATGATAAAAGCGCTGGCAGAAATTACCAGCGCTGGCCCGGCGCCAGTCAGCTCACAGGAGAGATGCGTGTACCTCTGGATTAAAGCCTTTCACATCATGGCCGTGATTACCTGGTTCGCCGGCCTGTTCTATCTGCCCCGCCTGTTTGTCTACCACGCCCAAGCCGAAGACGAGGTCAGCCGCGAGCGCTTCAAAATCATGGAGCGCAAACTGCTGCGCGGCATCATGAATCCATCGATGATCCTCACGCTGTTACTCGGCGGCTGGATGCTCTACCTCAACCCGGGCTGGCTGAGCCAGGGCTGGATGCACGCCAAGTTGACCCTGGTTACGCTGCTGGTGATCTACCACCACATGTGCGGACGCATTCGCAAACGCTTTGCTGACGATGCCAACACCCGCTCCCACGTCTTCTATCGCTGGTTTAACGAGGCACCCGTGCTGGCTCTGGTTGGCATCGTGATTCTGGTGGTAGTGAAACCTTTCTAAGTCAATCCGCGGTCACCGCACGGTCCTGCGCCCAGGCGCGCAGGGCCTGCAACTTCTCCGCCATCACCACCGACAACGGCGATGTGCGGCCGATCGCGGCAAGGATGTCACGCCCACCGAGCGGCTCGCCGCTGGCAGCAGTAGCGTAGACCGCCGCCACAACCGCCTGTTCGATTTCAGCTCCGGAAAATCCATCGCTGGCCTGCGCCAGCTGCTGCAGATCAAACTGACTCGGCTTGAGATCTCGCTTGGCCAGGTGGATAGCAAAGATCTCGGCACGCACCGCCTCATCCGGTAAATCGACAAAGAACAACTCATCAATACGCCCTTTGCGGATCAGCTCCGGCGGCAGCTGCGACACGTCATTGGCGGTGGCCACCAGAAACACCCGCGACTGCCGCTCGGCCATCCAGGTCAGCAGACTACCCAACATCCGGCGCGATACGCCGCTGTCACTCTGGTCTGCCGCAACCCCCTTTTCTATCTCATCGATCCAAAGCACGCAGGGCTCTAGCGCATCGGCGAGCTGCAAAGCATCACGCAGATTCTTCTCGGTTTCGCCAATGTATTTGTTATACAGCCCAGCCATATCCAGACGCAGCAGCGGCATGCCCCAAAGCCCCGCGACGGCCTTTGCGGCAAGGCTCTTGCCCGCGCCCTGCACGCCGACCAGTAACACACCACGCGGCATATCCTGAACGCTGCCGGCATTGGCAAACGCCGCCTGCCGGTCAGCCAGCCAAGCCTTGAGTTTCTGCAAGCCGCCGACCTCACCGAAGCGCGCAGTCTCCTGCTCATAGCTGAGCACCCCATCCATACCGAGCAGCTCGAACTTGGCCTTGTTGAGGTTCGGCAAGTCACTCTGATCGATCGCGCCGTCGTCAATAATCAGGTTGCGCGCCAGCCGACGTGCCTCTTCATGCGTCGTACCGCGCAGGTTGCGCACCACCTGCTGCAACGTGCGGTTGTCGGTGCGCACCCGCTGGCCGCGGTTAGCCTCGCTCCAACGGATCGCCTCTTCACGCACAATCGCGGTGAGCTCCTCTTCGGACGGCATGCTCAACTGCAGCCGGGCAGCCAGCCGACCAAGTTCCGGCGGCAGGGTGAGCGCATGGCTGATCAGAATCAGCGTCGGGCCAATCGCACCGGGGTTCATAGCGAGGGTCTTCAACTGACGAACGATACGCGGCGAATCAAGGAACGGATGCAGATCGCAAAACACATAGAGCGCGTTCTCGGACGACTCGCGCACCACGTCAAGCGCGACACCGGCATCGCGGGTATCGCGCTCCGGGTCCAGATCCGCGCCAAAACCAAGGCGACTCAAACCATCGAGATGATTCCAGGTGTACCAGGTCTGCGCGCGCTGCACCGCCAGCGAGCCGATGGTCTCGAGTACCCGCGGCTCCTGCCAGGACTCGATGACAATCAACCGAACACGCGAGTCCAGCACCAAGCCCAGATCATGAATATCGTTTTTCAACCAACGCCTCCTTTGCTGCGCGGCAGCCCTGCCACGCACTTCCCGATAGTGCCAATCCGTTTGCCTGCGTTACACTGCCGATGATGCGGTCACCGACCGCGCCCTCAGCAAATCAAGGAGCGCAGCGTGGATTGTCTGTTCTGCAAGATCATCGACGGCAAGATTCCGTCCAAGAAGATATACGAAGATGATCAGGTCTTCGCCTTTCACGATATCAATCCGCAAGCACCAGTGCACTTTCTGGTGATCCCGAAGAAGCATATCGCCACGTTGGACGATGTCACTGAAGAGGATCGCGCAGTCGTCGGCCACATGGTCTACACCGCGCAGAAGCTGGCGAAGGAACTCGGATGCGAAGCCGGCTACCGTACCGTGTTCAACTGCAATGAACAGGGCGGCCAGACCGTTTACCACATTCACCTGCATGTCCTTGGCAAGCGCCAGATGACCTGGCCTCCGGGCTAAGTCGCACAGGGCAGGAGGAGCCACCATGAGCACTCGACATTACAGTTTCATCGATCGCCTGCTGAATCAGGCCGACCAGTCGCTACGCACGCTGGTACCGGGCGCAGCCCAGGCGCACCGCCCCTCGCCTGCCCAGCATCTGGCCAACGTGCCGCTGGACGATGAAGAGCGCCAGCACATCGCCGGGCTGATGCGCATCAACCATACCGGCGAGGTCTGCGCCCAGGCCCTGTATCAAGGCCAGGCGCTGACAGCCAAGCTGCCGGAAGTGCGCGAAAAGATGGAACACGCCGCGGCCGAGGAAGTCGACCATCTGGCTTGGTGCGAACAGCGCCTGAAAGAATTGGGCAGCCGTACCAGCGTGTTCAACCCGCTGTTCTACGGCATGTCATTCGGCATTGGCGCGACAGCCGGGCTAATCAGCGACCGCATCAGCCTCGGCTTCGTGGCAGCGACCGAGCAGCTGGTGGAGCGTCATCTGGACGACCATCTGACCCAGCTGCCGGAGGAGGACATCAAGTCACGCGCCATCCTTGAGCAGATGCGCGAAGACGAGATCGAGCATGGTCACCAGGCGCTGGAAGCCGGCGGTGCGGTCTTCCCGGAGCCAATCAAACAGGCCATGGTGTTGCTCTCCAAGGTCATGACCAAGGCCACTTACAAGGCCTGATTCATCGCCCGAACGGTATCGGGGTGACGCAGATGCAGCACCCCGAACAGCATGACCTGCAGCAAGTGCAGGCCCAGCGAGCCGATTTTCTTCAGCTTGCCGAACATCAGCAGGCACTCCAGCACGTGAACCCCGAGCACGATCAGCGCAATCATCTGCAGACGCTGCGGATTGGGCACGGGCACGAGATTGAACAGACTGAGGATAACGGTCAGCCAGAAGGCCAACATCAGCAACTTGCCTACCAACATAAATGCACGCATGACTACTTCCTGATTGTTGTTATTGGGGAGCTCGATGGTAACGCACTGCGGGTGGCATGAAAGGGCCCAGTTCGCCAACGGAGTGACCCCTGGGTACCAGGCCGAATGCGGGCGAGCTGAACGCAGCGCCCGCAGGCAGGAGGTCAGTCGATTTCGACGATCTCGTAGTCGTGGGTCACTTCGACACCGGCGCGGCCCATCAGGATCGACGCCGAGCAGTACTTCTCGGCAGACAGCTCGACCGCACGCTTGACGTGTGCTTCCTTGAGATTCTTGCCGGTAACGACGAAGTGCAGATGAATCTTGGTAAACACCTTGGGCTCAACATCGGCACGCTCGGCCGCCAGCTCGGTGTGCACATCGCGGATGTCCTGGCGGGCCTTCTTGAGGATGCTGACCACATCAAAACTGGCGCAACCACCCAGACCAACCAGCACCGTCTCCATTGGACGGATACCCATATTGCGCCCGCCTGCTTCCGGCGGCCCATCCATTACTACCGTGTGGCCGCTGCCGGACTCACCCAGAAACATGACCCCGTCAACCCACTTGATCGTTGCTTTCATCACTTGCTCCCGCCGGAAAATCGCTCAGAGGCCGGGAGAATACCACAGCCACCTGCGACAGATGTCCGCACTGGTCATGAGGATAAAAACTGGACATAATCCGGTTCAGTCTCACGCTGAGGCTGACACGGATGCGCAGCATCTTGGGTACGCGCGACTATGGCTAGGACACGCTTTTAATGGTTTCAATCAACCTAACTCCTAAAATAAAAAACATTGATGCTTTTCTTGCCCACTGCCATCGACGTCGCTTTGCGGCTCGTAGCACGCTGATCCACGCAGGCGACCAATCAGACAGTCTGTTCTACATCGTCAAGGGCTCGGTCACCATCCTGATCGAGGATGAGCAAGGCCGCGAAATGATCATCGCCTACCTGAATCAGGGCGACTTTTTCGGTGAAATGGGGCTGTTCGACCTGTCCCCGGCGCAGCACGACCGCAGCGCCTGGGTGCGCGCCAAGACCGAGTGTGAAGTAGCCGAAGTCAGCTACAGCAAATTCCGCGAATTGACTCAACGCGACCCCGAACTGCTCTACGCGGTTGGCCGGCAAATGGCCGAGCGCCTGCGCAAGACCACGCGCAAGGTCGGCGACCTGGCATTCCTCGACGTAACCGGCCGTGTGGCTGGCACCCTGCTAGACCTGTGCAAGCAACCGGATGCGATGACTCACCCGGACGGCATGCAGATCAAGATCACCCGTCAGGAAATCGGCCGCATCGTTGGCTGCTCCCGTGAAATGGTTGGCCGCGTGCTCAAGAGCCTGGAAGAGCAAGGCCTGATCGACGTCAAAGGCAAGACCATGGTGGTGTTCGGCACCCGCTGATCGCCACACAACGGCCGGGAGCCCTCTTCCCGGCCGCCTCTGCAGCTCCCCATCCGCTCATGTACAATCGCTCACCTGGCTATTCCAACAAGAGGTGAACATGGGCTTGAACAACGAGTGGATGCAACGCGACATTTCGGTGCTCTGGCATCCCTGCACCCAGATGAAAGACCACGAGCACATGCCAGTCATCCCGATTCAGCGGGGCGAAGGCATCTGGCTGCACGACTTCGAAGGCAACCGCTACATGGATGCCGTCAGCTCGTGGTGGGTCAACATCTTTGGCCACGCCAACCCCTATATCAATCAGCGCGTGAAAGAACAGCTCGACTCGCTTGAGCACGTGATTCTGGCCGGCTTCAGTCACACTCCGGTAATCGAGCTGTCCGAGCGTCTGGTCAAGATGACCCCGGCGCCGCTAAGCCGCTGCTTCTACGCGGACAACGGTTCTTCCTGCATCGAAGTCGCGCTGAAGATGAGCTTTCATTACTGGCTCAATACCGGCAAACCGCAGAAAAAGCGCTTCGTCACCCTGACCAACAGCTACCACGGCGAGACCCTGGCCGCCCTCGCAGTTGGCGATGTCGCGCTGTACAAGGAAACCTACCAGCCGCTGCTGATGGACGTGATCACCGTCCCCTCCCCTGACTGCTACCACCGCGAGGAAGGCGTCAGCTGGGAAGAGCACAGCCGGCAGATGTTCACGCACATGGAGAAGACCCTCGCCGAACACCACGACGAGGTCGCGGCCGTCATCGTCGAGCCGCTGATCCAGTGCGCCGGCGGCATGCGCATGTACCACCCGGTCTACCTCAAGCTGCTGCGCGAGGCCTGCGATCGCTACGGTGTGCACCTGATCCACGACGAGATCGCGGTCGGTTTCGGTCGCACCGGCAGCCTGTTCGCCTGTGAGCAAGCCGATATCGCACCGGATTTCCTCTGCTTGTCCAAGGCGTTGACCGGCGGCTATCTGCCGATGGCCGTGTGCATGACCAACGACACCATCTATCAGGCCTTCTACGACGACTACGAAAGCATGCGCGCCTTCCTGCACTCGCACAGCTACACCGGCAACCCGCTGGCCTGCGCCGCAGCACTGGCGACGCTGGATCTGCTGGAACAGGGCAATGTGATCGAGGCCAACAAAGCGCTGTCGGCGCACATGGCCAAGGCAACCGCGCACTTCGTCGACCACCCGCACGTGGCTGAAGTGCGCCAGACCGGCATGGTGCTGGCTATCGAAATGGTCAAGGACAAGGCGACCCGCGAAGCCTATCCCTGGCAAGAGCGCCGCGGCATTCGCGTCTACCAGCATGCACTGAAAAACCAGGCCATGCTGCGCCCGCTCGGCAGCGTGGTGTACTTCATGCCGCCCTACGTGATCACGCCGGATCAGATCGACCACCTTGCCAGCGTTGCCTGGGAAGGTATCCAACTGGCTACCCGGGACTGATCCCATGCGAGTGTCGCGCTTCTATCTGGATCAGCCACTGGCGGCGGGCGAGGTCGTGCTGGACGGCGACGTCGCCCACTACATCGGCCGCGTGCTGCGTCTGGCACCGGGTGCACCCGTGCAGATATTCAACGGCAGCGGTCAGGAATGGCCCGGGGAAGTCAGCGCGGTAAGCAAGCGCGAGGTGACGATAGCCCTGCAGCAACCGGTGGCGGGTACACCCGAGTCACCGCTGCACACCCACCTTGGGCAGGCGTTATCACGCGGCGAGCGGATGGATTGGGCAATTCAGAAGGCAGTGGAGCTGGGCGTCAGCGAGATCACTCCGCTGTTCACCGAGCGCTGCGAGGTCAAGTTGCAGGGCGAACGCGCCGACAAGCGCCAGAGCCACTGGCAGCAAATCGCGGTCAGCGCCTGCGAGCAATGTGGTCGCAGCAGCGTGCCGCAAATCCACCCGCCGATGGCCCTGCAGGACTGGATGTCCAGCCTGCAGGCCGAGGTCAAACTGGTGCTGCACCATCGCACCGACCAGGACCTGGCGAGTCTGCCAACACCAACTTCAGCAGCGCTGCTGATCGGCCCGGAGGGCGGGCTCAGCGCCAGCGAGATCGCGATGGCTGAGCGGTCGGGCTTCCACGCGGCCCGCTTCGGTCCGCGGGTGCTGCGTACTGAGACTGCCCCGGTGGTGGCGCTGAGCATGCTGCAGCACCTGTGGGGAGACTTCTGAGCGGGCGCGATGCGCCTGCCAGAATTCCCCTGCCACCCCATCCAGCCGCTGCACCAACGCCATCAGCTCGGCGGCGTGCTCGTCGTTCTCCGCCATGGCCTCGATGTTGGTCACACTGCCGAGGCGAATACGCTGCAGACTGCGGCTGATTTCGTCACTGACGCTGCTCTGCTGTTCCACTGCCGCCGCGATCTGCACACTGGCCTGACTGATCCCGCTGACCAACGCATCGATGCCATCCAACGCCGCGCTGGCTTCGGCCACACCTGACGCACAAAGATCAACCTGCTCCAGACTCTCCCGCATCGCGCTGACCGCCGCCTGACTGCCTTGCTGTAGCCCCTCGATCGACTGGCGAATGCTCGCGGTGGATTGTTGGGTCCGCGCGGCCAGTGCCCGCACCTCATCCGCCACGACAGCAAACCCACGCCCTTGCTCACCAGCGCGCGCCGCCTCGATGGCCGCGTTCAGCGCCAGCAGGTTGGTCTGCTCGGCAATGCCGTTAATCACCTCCAGCACTGCCGAAATCTGATCGCTTTGGCTAGCCAGTGACTGCAATCGCTCGCCGGACTCGCTGATTGCCGCGGTCAGATTGGCCATCCGCTCGCTGGTCATCGCTGCCACCCGATGTCCATCACTGGCGGTACGCTCAACGCCCTGCGCGTCCTGCGCTGCCTGCTGTGCGTTACGCGCGACCTCCTGCACACTGACCGCCATCTGCTCGACTGCGGCGGCCACCTGTTCGGTTTCCGCCTGCAGCTCCGAGCTGGCCTGACTGCAACGGCGTACCGCGCCGACCATGTCGCTGCTTTGGTCGGCCAGCTGCCGGGTTGCGTCACTCATGCGACCGACCAGCGCAGCGGCCTCGGCCTCCTGCATATCCAGTGCGAAGGCAATCTGGCCAAACTCGTCACGCCGCCCGGTATACAGCACCTGGCTCAGCGGATTATTGCCAACCTCCCGGGCCCGCTGCGCCAGTGCGCGCAGTGGCGCCAGTTGCTGCCAGAGCCCTGTCAGCAGTAACAGGCAGGCAACCGTCATGGTCAGCAGCGTGGGCACTGACGGCGCACCCAGCCACAACAGTACTCCGGTGACCATGGCCATCAGGGCAACGGAGCCCAGAGCCAGCCGGGTAAACAACGACAGCGCGGGCCGGCGCAGCACCCGCGGCACCTTACCCGCGAGGAGGGCCGCATAACATTCCTCGGCAGCAGCAACCTTGTCGGCCGTCGGGCGCGTGCGCACCGACTGATACTCCACTACCTTGCCGTTCTCACGGACTGGCGTGGCATAGGCGCTGACCCAGTAGTAGTCACCATTCTTGCTGCGATTCTTGACCAATCCCATCCAGCTGCGACCAGCCTTGAGCGTCGCCCAAAGCTGGCGAAACGCCTCGGGCGGCATGTGCGGATGGCGGATCAGGTTGTGATTGCGCCCGAGCAGTTCGTCTTGGCCATAGCCACTGATCCGCTCGAAGGTCGGGTTGGCGTAGGTGATGGTGCCTTTGAGGTCTGTTGTAGTCAGCAGATTGTCACCGTCCTGCAAACAGACTTCCCGGTCGGTAATGGGCAGGTTGATCTTCATGAAAGCCTCTCAGTGAAACAGCTGGCGCTGCAGGTCAGCAGCACTCATCGGACGACCCAGCTTGAAGCCCTGCCCGAGAGTGCAACCCTCCTGCAGCATGAGTTCGACCTGATTCAGGTGCTCAATCCCCTCGGCAACGACCGACAGCCCCAGACTTTTGCTGAGCGCGATAATCGCCCGGCAGATAGTCAACTGCCGCGGGTTCTCATGAGCCTCGTGCAGAAAGCTGCGATCCAGCTTGATGATGTGCAGCGGAAAACGGTTGAGATAGCCCAGCGAGCAATAGCCCGTGCCGAAGTCATCAAGTGCGATGCGCACCCCGAGCTCGGCAAGCTCACGCAGACTGGCCAATACCCCGGCATCGTGATCAATCAGCAGGCTTTCGGTAATTTCCAGCACCAGACTCTGCGCCGGCAGCCCCGCGCTCTGCAGGATCTGCCGCAGGCGGCTGACAAAATTCGGCTCCTGCAGCTGTCGGCCAGACAAGTTGACCGAGCAATGCAGCCCCGGGGCCCCGTCTCGCTGCCAGGCCAGCGTCTGCCGACAGGCCTGTTCCAGCACCCAGTAACCCACCGGAATGATCTCGGCCGACTCCTCGAGCACCGGAATGAACGCCGCTGGCGAGACCGACTCACCAGCGTGCGACCAGCGCAGCAGTACCTCTACCGCAACCGGGGCTTTGTGCGGCGCAGTCAGGTCGAATATCGGCTGGTAATTGAGCGAGAACTCACCGCGCTGCAACGCTTGCAGCACATTGCTCTCCAGCTTGAGGCGCTGGCGGGCGCGCTCCTGCATCGACTGGTTGTAGCGCTCGAAGCGCGCCTTGCCCGCGTCCTTGGCGCTGTATAGCGCCATATCCGCCGCCTGCAACGCCTCCTCAAGTCCCTGGCCGGGCAGCAACGGCGCCACACCGATACTGGCACTGACCACCAGGCACCGTTCGCCAAAACACAGCGGCTCGCGCAGAGCGGCAAGCACCCGTGCCGCCACCACCTCGGCGTCTTCGGCGCAGGCCAGGTCGTCCAGCAGCATGACAAACTCGTCGCCCCCAAAGCGCGCCAACTGATCGCCGGGGCGCAGGCATCCTCGCAACCGCTCCGCGACCTGCAGCAGTACGCGATCACCGGCCGCATGGCCGAGGCTGTCGTTGATCAGTTTGAAGCGGTCCAGATCAATAAACAGCAGGGCGGCGTGGCGGGCGCCGGGGCGACTCAATTGACTGGCGGTGCGCTGCAGCTGCACGCCGAGCTGGTGACGGTTGATCAGGCCGGTCAGCGGATCGTGCTGCGCCGCGTGTTCCAGCTCGCGCTGAAAGCGCTGCCGTTCACTGATATCGGTCTGCGAGCCGGCCAGCCGGCGACGGCCCGATACGTCCATCTCGACCACTCCGCGGGTCAGCACCCAGAGGTAGCTACCATCGCTACGGCGCATCCGGTACTCGTGACGAATCCACGGCGAGCCGCCATGCAGGTGCTGCTGGATCGCCGCCTGCAGATCGGCCTGGTCGTCCGGATGCACACGTTCAAACCAGTGCATCGAACGCTGCCCGACCTGTGCCGGCGTCAACCCGAGCATGCTTGCCCAGCGCTCGGAGACATACAGTTGATCCTGCTGCAGATCCCAGTCCCAAATACCGTCATTGGCGCCACGCAAGGCGTGGGCATAACGCGCTTCGCTGGCCTCCAGCGCCCGGTGTTCCGCGTCGATGTAGGCGTCTGCGGCCAGGCTCATGTCGAAGAAGACGATTTTCAGCAGGCTGTCGAAGTCGGCCAGACGCGACTGCTGCTCAACGCTCAGACCATCAAACCAGCCGCGCAGCATATGGCTCAGATACAGGCGATAGGCGCCCAGATACCATTTCAGCTCCACACCCACCTTCTCGTGAATGTGGCCGATGCGCACCCGCTCCTCGAGGTAGCTCTGGTCAATTTCGCCGCTGAACAAGCGACCGTAGTAGCCCCGCTGGCTGTGTTTCAGGCGGTCTACCAGACCCTCGCCGCGCAGAATGGCGCGGGTTTCCGGGTACTGCCCAAGACGCTGGTAAAGCGCCTCAACGAAGTCATTGCTGGCCTGCTCACCAAAGTGAGCAATGCGCCTCAGGCGTTCACCATCGGCGGCACTCCAGTCAAGAAAGTGCAGACGTTGCTGCAAGCCGTCTGCATCGAGGCCAAGTTTGTCGAATACCGGTTTAAGCACAGGCATTACGTCCATGTTCGTGAAAGACAGCTCGCGATACGGCCGTCGTTTGTTGTAATTCAGCTTTTTCCAGGCAACAAAAAAGGCGCCAACCTCGCGAGTGGTGAAACTCGAGAGGTTGGCGCCTTGTCTTTCAGGCCCTTGCGTCCTGACCGGCAAAGCCGCTTCTGTAATAGGGGATCAAGCTACCCTAGAGCGGCTGGTCTGACAAGCTTTGCAATAACGCATTCAGGCGATAGCGCAGCGCAGCCAATTGGCGAGAACGGAACGCATGGCGGGTCTGCTCCAAAGTCGCAATCGCGTCTTCCAAAGCAAGTAGCACGCGGCTCGGATCATTCAGCTGCTCGGGTGCGAGCCAGCGGCACAGCGGCGCGTCACTGCAGTCGCGTGGCTCGCAGATCAGCTCACAGTCAACGCCAGCCTGCTCCAAGGCGCGGGTAATGAGGTCGCATTGCTCGGCCGCAGCAGCAACAACAACTTTCGGTGCGTCGGTCATGGCAAAAAAGGACGATGTAAATTTGATGGCACATTGTAACCTTTCGCTGCCCACAGCCAATCCACCGACACCCACTATCACCACTTTGGCTGATCTGAATCAATGCCGCTGCCCGTCTGCGCAGTGATTGCGCCAATTGACCCGCCTCTGCCCCTTGGGTAATGTTCTGCCGTTTGAACCACCCCGGATGAGGTATCGCATGGCCCGGAAGAAAACCGCCGTAGACTTCGAGCAGTCACTGGGCTCGCTGCAGGCACTGGTAGAGCGGCTGGAAAGCGCAGACCTCAGTCTGGAAGAGTCTCTCAGCGCCTTTGAACAAGGCGTGGCCCTGACCCGTGAGTGCCAGCAGGCGCTCGCGCAGGCAGAGCAAAAGGTCCAACAGTTGATCGAAAGCAACGGCGAACTGCGTACCGAACCCTTTGACGGCACCGACGAATGAGCGCGTTCGGCCACTATCTTGAGCAGTGCCAGCAACGCATCAACGCCTTTCTGCGCAGTCAACTGGATACCCCGCAACCCCGCCTTGAACGCCTCTACAGCGCCATGCGCTACAGCGTGGTGATCGGCGGCAAGCGCATGCGCCCGCTCTTGGCCTATGCCAGCTGCGAGGCCGCCGGCGGCGAACAGGCGCAGGCTGATCACGCCGCGGCTGCGGTCGAGCTGATTCACGCCTACTCACTGATTCACGACGACCTGCCGGCGATGGATAACGACGATCTGCGCCGCGGCCAGCCAACCTGTCACCGCGCCTTTGACGAGGCCACGGCGATCCTCGCCGGCGACGGCCTGCAGGCGCTGGCCTTTGAACTGCTTGCCTCCGCACCGCAGTGGCAAGCCGAAACCCGCCTGCAGATGGTCCAGTTGCTCGGCCGCGCCGCCGGGCCGCAGGGCATGGTTGGTGGCCAGGCGATTGATCTGGGCGCGGTCGGCGAGAAACTCGACCAGGCCACCCTGGAAAACATGCATCGGCACAAGACTGGCGCGCTGATCCGCGCCAGCGTGCAGCTCGGCGCGCTGGCCAGCGAACGCGTCGACGCCGAGCAGCTTGCTGCGCTGGGGCGCTATGCCGACCATGTCGGGCTGGCCTTTCAGGTGCAAGACGACATCCTCGACATCGAGAGCGATACCAGTGTGCTCGGCAAACAGCAGGGCGCCGATCTGGCCCGCGACAAACCGACCTACCCCGCGCTGCTCGGGCTGGACGGTGCACATCGACTGGCCGCCGAGCTGCGTGATCAGGCGCTGGCCGCGGTGGCCGGCTTCGGCCCCACCGCAAAGCGCCTGCGCCAGCTGGCTGACTACACGGTCCAGCGCCGCTTCTGAGATGCCCCTGCGCGCAGTTGGGCTATTGCCCGGCATCGGTTAAACTGCGCGCTTGTTTTCCCGCCACAGACGATGGCCCCCAGAGCTCTGTTTGATGCCCAGCACTTTCGACGAAATTCCGCTCCATCGCCCTAGCACGCCGCTGCTGGACCGCCTTGACGACACCGAAGCACTGCGTGCGCTGGACGAAAGCCAGCTGCCCGAGCTGGCCGATGAGCTGCGTTCATTCCTGCTCTGGAGCGTCAGCCAGACCGGTGGTCACTTCGGTGCCGGGCTGGGCGTCATCGAGCTGACCATCGCCCTGCACTACGTCTACCACACCCCGGACGATCGTCTGCTGTGGGACGTTGGCCATCAGGCCTATCCGCACAAGATTCTCACTGGCCGCCGCGAGCAGATGGCCAGCCTGCGTCAGAAGGATGGCCTGGCGGCCTTCCCGCGGCGCAGCGAAAGTCCGTACGACACCTTTGGCGTTGGCCACTCCAGCACCTCGATCAGCGCCGGCCTGGGCATGGCTATCGCTGCCGGGCTGCAGGGTCTGGATCGCCGCACAGTGGCGGTGATCGGTGACGGCGCGCTGACTGCCGGTATGGCTTTCGAGGCGCTGAACCACGCGTCCGATGTGGAAGCCAACATGCTGGTGGTGCTGAACGACAACGACATGTCGATCTCGCGCAATGTCGGTGGCCTGTCAAACTATCTGGCCAAGATTCTCTCCAGCCGCACCTACTCGCACATGCGCGAAGGCAGCAAAAAGGTCCTGTCGAAGATTCCGCCGGCCTGGGAGCTCGCTCGCAAGACCGAAGAGCACGCCAAGGGCATGCTGGTGCCCGGCACCCTGTTCGAGGAACTGGGCTGGAATTACATCGGCCCGATCGACGGCCACGACCTGCCGACGCTGGTGCGTACCCTGAAGAACATGCGTGAGCTCAAGGGCCCGCAGTTCCTCCACGTGATCACCAAGAAGGGCAAGGGCTTCTCGCCAGCCGAGGCCGACCCGATCGGCTACCACGCGATCACCAAGCTGGAACCCAAGGCCCCGAGCAACGGAGCCAGCAAACCGAAATTCTCCAACATCTTCGGCCAGTGGCTGTGCGACATGGCCGAGCAGGACGAGCGCTTGATCGGCATTACCCCGGCGATGAAGGAAGGCTCCGACCTGATCGCCTTTGCCGAGCGCTTCCCCAAGCGCTACTTCGACGTCGCGATCGCCGAGCAGCACGCGGTCACCCTCGCCGCCGGCATGGCCTGCGAAGGCGCCAAACCGGTGGTTGCGATCTACTCGACCTTCCTGCAGCGCGGTTACGATCAGCTGATCCACGACGTTGCCGTGCAGAATCTGGACGTGCTGTTCGCCATCGACCGCGCTGGTCTGGTCGGTGAAGACGGCCCGACACACGCAGGCAGCTTTGACCTGTCGTACCTGCGCTGTCTGCCGAACATGCTGATCATGGCGCCGGCCGACGAGAACGAAACCCGCCAGATGCTGACCACCGGCTTCCTGCACGAAGGCCCCGCCGCCGTGCGCTATCCGCGTGGTACCGGCCCAGGCGTGCCGATTGATCCGGCGCTGGAACCGCTGCCGATCGGCAAGGGCGCGATTACCCGCCAAGGTGAGCAGGTCGCCATTCTCTGTTTCGGCACCCTGCACCAGCAGGCCCTCAAGGCCGCCGAGGCACTCAACGCGACCGTTGCCAACATGCGCTTCGTCAAACCGCTCGACACCCAGCTGATCGCCGAGCTGAGCGCCAGCCATCAATTGCTGGTCACCGTCGAGGAGAACGCGGTAATGGGCGGTGCTGGCAGCGCGGTCAACGAGTGGCTGCTGGCGGAAGGCATCAGCCTGCCAGTGCTCAACCTCGGCCTGCCCGACATTTACGTCGAGCACGCCAAGCCGGCAGAAATGCTCGCAGAGTGCGGCCTTGACGCCGCCGGCATCGAAGCCGCGATCCGCGCCCGCCTCGACCGCTTGTAAGAGCCTGCCCCGGCAGGCTTGACCCACCCGTCCGAAAGCCCTAGAGTCCGCCCCACTTCCAGTCGCCTGGGTGCCCGAGGCTGCATTGCAGCCTGGGTGAAACGGGAAGTCGGTGAAAACCCGACACTGCCCCCGCAACGGTAAGGAATCGCAGGCCAGCCCTGCCAGCATCATCGACAACGCCACTGTGCTCTGCATGGGAAGGTGATGATGCTCTGATTCCGAGTCCGGAGACCGGCCCAGCGCGAGTACAGCCACGGCACCGCCGTGCCCGCTGTCTGCTGAGGTGTCGCGGAGGGCGTCACCGGTCAGCGTGCTGACGACAATCCGTGGCCAGCCTCCTGACTCCCCGCCCTCCTCAAAAGCCGAACTTTTGAGGAACCCTATGTACAAGTCACTGCTGATCATCCCGGGCCTGCTGGCCTGCGCCGTTGCTCAGGCGAACGATGCGCTGTCGCTACCCGACAGCATCATCACCGCTTCCCGTCAGGTTGAAGAGCGCGCAGAAACCAGCGCAGCCAACACCGTCTTTACCCGCGACGACATAGATCGTCTGCAGCCGCAGGACCTGCCTGATTTGTTGACCCGAGTTCCCGGCCTGCACATCTCCCGCAGCGGAGGCATCGGCTCACTGACCAGTATCTTCCTGCGCGGTACCTCCAGCGCCCAGACATTGGTACTGGTCGATGGTCAGCGTATCGCCGGCGCCTCCGCGGGGTTGAGCAGCCTCGAGTACATGCAGATTGATCAGGTCGAGCGGGTCGAAGTAGTCCGTGGCGGCCGCTCGGCGCTGTACGGCTCCGACGCCATCGGTGGCGTAATCCAGATATTCACCCGGCGCGGCGACGGTCAGGGCCTGAACCCGCGGGTGGCGATTGCCGCTGGCAGCCATGGCACTTGGCGCCGCAGCGCCGGTCTGTCCGGCGGTGACGAGCGCACCCACTTCAACCTGAGCGCAGCGCTCGACGAAGTAGACGGCTTCGAGCGCACCACACTGGCGGGCTCCGACGATAGCGCCTACCGCAACAAGAGCGCCAGCCTTAGCCTCAGCCACCAACTGACCGGCAGCGTCGAAGTCGGCATCAGCGGCATGCATCAGGAAGGCAAGAGCGAGTACGACTACAACCTCTCGCCAGCCGCCTTCGCCTACACCGACTTCAGCGTCTCGACCGCCCAGACCTACCTGCAAGTGCAGGCAAACGACGTCTGGCGCAGCCGTCTGGAAGCAGGTCACAGCGAAGATCGCCAGACCGGCTTTGACCCCTACGGCGGCTCGGTATTCAACACCTATCGTGACCAGCTCAACTGGTTGAACTACCTCACGTTGGGGGGTGGTCACCAACTAACCGGCGGCCTGGAATGGTACAAGGACACCCTGCACAGCTCGAACGAGTTCACCGAGACGTCGCGCAGCAACAAGGCCGCATTCATTCAGCATCAGTTCGACAGCGAACACTTCGGCACCGAGCTTGGTTTACGTCATGATGACAACCAGCAGTTCGGCAGCAACAATAGCTGGAACGCCGCATTGACCCTGCACGTCAATAAGGACAACGACCTCATCCTGTCCTACAGCGAAGCTTTCCGTGCGCCGACCTTTAACGACCTCTACTATCCCGACGATTGCTTTCCGGGCTTCGGCTGCACCATCTACGCCGACCCCAACCTGAAACCGGAGACGGCAAAAAGCTATGAAGCCCAATGGCGCAGCCAGTTAAGCGACAGCGCCCGGCTTGAGCTGTCGATCTATAGCATCAATCTGAAGGACGCCATCGTCACCAACTCGGCGCTGGACGGCAATCAGGCTGGCAGCCCGAACCCGTTCCAGATGACCAATATCGACGCCGCCCGTATCAACGGTTTTGAGGCGGTCTACAGTCAGCAACTGCTGGACTGGCAGGGCACTGTTGCCTACAGCCTGGTTGACGCCCGTAACCGCAGCGGCGGTGGCGCCGACGGTAACCGCTTGGCACGTCGACCGAAGAACAGCCTGAGTGTTGATCTGGACCGCCAATTTGGCGACTGGTCGGTCGGTGCTGGCTGGCAGCTGGTCTCCGACAGCTACAACGATCTGGCCAACAGCCGGGAAATCCCGGGCTACGGCGTGGTCGACCTGCGCAGCACTTGGCAGGCCAGCGATAGTCTGCGCTTTAACCTGAGTGTGAAGAACCTGCTGGATCGCGACTACTATACCGCCGGCGGAAGTGCCTACGATGCAGGCTTCAACCAGGTGCCCTTCCGTTACGAAGAAGGCGGCCGCACGCTTCTACTGGGCGCGACGTGGGCCCCTCAGCTGTAAGCTGCTGCATGGCCATTGCAACACCCATAAGCCCCGCCCAGTGCGGGGCTTTGTCTATATCGCCACAATGCACCTGCCCTGCCGCCACACCGAACACCGCCCTCCAGCACAGCCCGTCGCGCCGACTTGCCGTCCGGCACTGCTGATCAGGCATAATGCGTCCTTGTCCGAACCGGAATTCGACGCCCTATGTTTTTTACCGACGAGCGCCTGCAGTTCTTCCGCCCGCTCACCAGCAAATACCGCGAACAGATTGTCGAGTGCCTGCGCCTGCTGCACGAGCGCCTGTACAGCGCCCGCGCCGACTACGGCGAATCGCTCAAGCGCGAGCAGGTGCTGGATATCTTCAGCGAGGCGCTGGAACGCGCACCGCTGCTGGAAGGCGACGACGAAGATGGCAGCCGCTTCAAGAGCAATCGTGAGCAGGCCAGCTGGATTCTCACCAGCCTGATTGAGAACGGCTGGCTGGAGCGTCAGGTGGATCAGGCGACCTTCCAGTCGACCTACCCATTCAGCCGCATGGGCCGTTTGTTTGCCCAGTCGCTGGCCGAGGCGCACGGGCACAACACCCGTACCCGCCATCGCAACACTCGCAACACCCTCAACGCGCTGTCAGCCTTTGCCGAGCACGGCGAGGTGTATGACCTGCTCGACGCTCACGAATACGCCGAACGCATCATCGCCGACTTCACCGACATCATCGCCGAGCTGGAAGAGCGCAAGCGCCAGCTGGTCCGTGAGGTCGAGGCGCAGCAACTGGTGCAGCAGGCCAGCGATCAGTTCTTCGACTTTATGGAGCGGCGCTTCCAGCCCGACCTGGCGGTGCGCCTGTCGGCCGACAGCGTCGAGAAGCACCGCGAGCGCATCCAGGATGTGATCAGCCGCATTCGCCGCAAGCCCCGCGAGTGGAAGGCCGAGGCCGAGCGCGAACTGCGCCGCCTGGCGCCCGATTTGCTGGCAGACGAGCGCAGCTCGATTCTCTGGCAGTTGCTGGACGGCATCGAAGGCTGCCTGCGCAACGCTGCCGACATCATGCTGCCGGCCCTGCGCCGCACGCTGCAGAGCTTCACCCAGCGCGCCGACATCATCATCCGTCAGCTCAGCTACCTGCACAGCCAGAAACACAGCGACATCGTTGGCCTGTGCCGCGAGCTGTCGGCCCTGCCCGCCGAGGAGCAGGCCAAGCGCCTGAGCACCGCCGGCGAGGAAATGGCGGTAGTGAATCTGGCGCTGGTCGATCCGGGCCAGGTAAAACTGCGCGAGCGCCGGGAACGCCCGCCGGTGCAAAGTCTGATGGAAACCCTCGACGCGCCGGAAGACGACACCCTGCGCACGCTGGCGGTCAATCAGCTGCTCGACAAGGCCTTCAACGTCAACGCCAGCGGCCTGCGCACCTATCTGCGCGCCGCCCTCGGCAACGGCCGCCAGCTCAATACCCGTGACCTGCCGGTCAACAGCGCCAACGACCTGCTCGCCCTCAGCCATGTGATTGCGCTGGCCAGCGCCGAACACGCTGCCAGCGGGCTGCGCGTGCGCATCGAGCCGAGCGGCGAGACCATCAGCAACGAAACCTATTTTGATCGCCGTGACGGCTTCATCATCGATCTGGAACATGACGAACATGCGTGACGCGCTGGACCACCACCTCAACGAACGCGGCCTGAGTGCCGAGGACTTTTCCGAGCTGATGATCCGCCTGCTCGACCGCGGCGTCCTCTGCCGCGACGAAAGCAACCGCGAGGCCGAGCTCTACGACCGCTACCTGCAGGCCGCCGAACTGGTCGAGGACTATCTCTCGGTGCTGCGCATCCGCGTGCTGCACGAGCCGCGCTTCAATCTGGTCCGGGTGTTCCCGCCGGGCGCAGAAGTCCCCGGTCTGGTCGATGCCGACGACAGCTTCGGCAGCGGCCTGCGCGAGCGCCTGAACCAGCAGGAAGTGGCGCTGATCCTGGTGCTGCGCGCCGAGTACGACAAGGCCCTGCGCGAAGGGCAGGTCGACGAGTTCGGTCAGGTCATGCTGTCGCTCGAAGCGCTCAACCTGAGCAGCCGCAATCTGCTGGGCCGCTCACTGCCGGAGCAGCAGAGCGAGCGCCGCAACCTGCTGCGTCGCCTGCGCCAGCTCAGGTTGATCCGTAGCCCCAGCGATGCCGAGCTGGATAGCGGCGAAGCCTGGCTGACCATTCGCCCCGGCATCATCAGCCTGGTGACCGACAGCGCGCTGGCCCAGCTCGCCAGCCCCGAGATTGAAGACACAGAAGACCAACCGTCCGCCGAGGAGAACAACTGATGTATCTGAAGCGTTCGATTACCGTCAACTGGGGCAACCTGCCGGTCGAAGAACTGGAATACGGCCCGGTCAATCTGTTCTCCGGCGGCAACGGCTCCGGCAAGACCACCGCAGCGGATGCGCTGCAAACGCTGATGACCGCCGCCCACGACAACCTGTTCAACTACAACCCGGGGCAGGACGAGACCACCCAGCGCGGCCGCGGCGGCAAGCAGGTGCGCACCCTCGCCTCCTATGTGCTTGGCTGTGACGACGGCGCCTACGCCCGGCCTTGGGATACCGACGGCTACATCGCCGGGGTGTTCCATCCGACCCGTGGCGAGACCGCCGAACCCTTTACCGCGGTGATCGGCGTGCGTGCCCATCTGGACGCCGCCGGCAGCAGCCGCCAGTCGCGGCAGGACGAACTGCTGCTGATGATCATCCCCGGCGAAATGCTGTCGCTGTCGCACTTTCTGTGCGAGCAGGAAGACGGCCGCCACGTCATCGCTGTGACCGAGCTGCCGGGCCTGCTGCGCAAGCAGTTCAGCGCCCAGCAGGTCGAAGTCTACGACCGCAAGAGCGCCTATCTGGCCCGTCTGTACGCTGCCCTGCGTGGCCGCCGCGACGCGCTGTCGACCCGCGAAGCCAAGAATGCCGCGCGCACCTTTGCCAACTTCATGGCCTACAAACCGGTCAAATCCATCGACCAGTTTGTCGCCGAGGAAGTGCTGGAGCCGCGTGAGTTCGGCGACACCATCAAACGCATCCGCGACCTGCTGCGCACCGTGCACGGCATGGAGCAGGAAGCGGCGCGCGTGCGTCAGGCGGTTGAGCTGCTGT
Source organism: Halopseudomonas sp. (assembly GCF_038130085.1). Taxonomy (NCBI): domain Bacteria; kingdom Pseudomonadati; phylum Pseudomonadota; class Gammaproteobacteria; order Pseudomonadales; family Pseudomonadaceae; genus Halopseudomonas; species Halopseudomonas sp. The sequence goes on from NZ_JAYPMU010000026.1 coordinate 26,661, forward strand.
CACTGACCACCAGCCAGACCACCCAGTATCTGGACAGCTGGCTGGAGCGCACCGGGCTGGAATACGCCGCCGCCGCGCAAGCCTGGCAGAACAACCAGCAGGGCTATCTGGCCGCCAAGCAGGAACAGCAGCAGCTCGCCAGCCAGCTGGAAGCACTGCAGGAAGACCAGCGCCTGACCACCGAGCGCCTGGCGCAGGCCCACCACGAACTGGTGCAGCTGGAAGCCCGGCGTCAGGGCATTCCGGCGCTGCAGAACAAGGATCAGCTCGAACAGCGCCAGCGCCAGCTGAGCGAACAGCTGCGCAGTGCGGTGCCCGGCCTGCTGACCCAGGCCCATCAGCGCGACCGCAACCTGGTCGCCCTGCAGTCCGCCAGCGCCCTGCTCGCCCAGCACAGCCTGAGCCAGGCGATCCCGCAGCTGGCCAGCCGCGGCTGGCGCGACGCCAGCGCTGCAGTGCTGGCCGCCGAACGCGAACCGGTCGCCGACCTAAACCAGCTGCTGGCACGCGACTGGATCGACCTGACCCCACTGGACGCCGGTCTGGATGCCATTCGCAGCCAGCAGCGCGCCCACAACCAGCTGGCCGAGCGCCTGCGCGAGCAGGACAGCGAAGGCGCCAGCCTGCTGCAGCGCGTCGACCGGCTGGTGCAGGAACGCACCAGCGCGCTGAACACCCTGGACCGTCAGGTCAGCCAGGTTCGCCACCAGATCAGCACCCTGCAGAGCAGCCGCGTGAGCTACCCCGCGTATGTCGAGGAAGCGCTGCTGGCGATCCGCAAGCAATGCCCACAGGCTGACCCGCGCGTACTCTGCGACCATGTTGAGGTGCTGGATCCGGATTGGCAGATGGCCATCGAGGGCTACATTGGCGGCAGCCGCTACGCCATTCTGGTCGAGCCCGACTATGAGGCCGAAGCGATCCGCATCGTGCGCCAGATGAACAGCCGCGAACGCAACCGCGCGCGGGTCATTCAGGGCAGCAAGGCCAAACAGGACGCCGAACGCATCAGCCTGCCGAACGACTCGATCCTGCAGGTCATGCGCTTCAGCCACCGCGTTGCCGAGTACTACCTGCAGGCGTCCTACGCCACCGTGGCACGCGTGGAAGACGCCGGCGCCCTGCGCCAAACCCGCCGCGGCATCACCCGCGACGGCATGGGCTCGGGCAACTACGCGCTGTTCCGCTGCGATATCGACGACAGCCAGCTGGTATTCGGCGCCGCCGCCCGCGAGCGCAACCTGCGCGCGCAGGAGCAGCGCCTGCACGATCTGGATCTGCAGCAACACCAGCTGCGCCGCGAACTGGAAGCGCTGCGCGAACTGGCCCGTCAGCTCGGTCAGATTGCACCGCTCGAGTACGCGGCCCGCGCTAGCGAGCTGCTCGACAGCCAGCGCCAGCTGCGCGAAGTCGAACAGCAGCTGGAAGCACTCGACCTGGGCGCGCACCACGATCTGGAATCCGAACAGCAGCGCGTTACCCTGCGCCACCGCGAGCTGGAACTGCACGGCAAGGAACTGGACGTCCAGCTCGGCCGCCTGCAGGAAAAGCAGGTCAGCATCGGCCAGCGCATTACCCACTTCGCCGACCAGAGCGACGCCCTGCTCGATGCCCGCGACAAGGCCGAACAGTACCTGCTAGACGCCGCTGCCAAGGTGCCGGGCCTCGACCCGCAGGCACGGCTGGAGCAACTCGACGCCATGCTGGAACAGCGTGGCGGCCAGTTCGACTTCATCGCCGACGCCCAGGCGCTGACCAGCAGTCTGCACCGTCAGGTCGCCGATCTGCAGCGCGCCATCGAGCACTACAACGAGCAGGCCCAGCCGGCCGATCAGGTACTCGCCGACACCCCGGCCGAGCTGCACAGCCTGGCGTTCTTCCGCCACGTTGGCGCACTGCATCAGCAACTCGACAACCTGCACAACCGCCTGCGCAACAACGTGCTGCTGGCAAAGCAAGAACAGCTCGCCAGCCTGCGCGACAGCTTCAACACCACCTTCGTCAGCGACCTCTGTCACGAGATCCATCAGGCCATCAACGACGGCCGTCGCACGCTGGAGCAGCTGAACAAGGAGCTGGAGCACCACCGCTTCGGCGCCGACCGCGAGCGCTTCCAGTTCGACTGGGACTGGCTGCCCGAGTACAAGGCCTACTGGGAGTTCTTCCGCGAACTGATCCAGATGCCGAATCTGGGCGACGGCACCAGTTTGTTCGACGACGCCCTGTCCGAGCGTTCGGCCGCGGTCCGCGATCAGCTGCTGGCGTTGCTGCTCGATGGCGACGAACAGCAGGCCCTGCGCGAGCTGGAGCGCATCAGCGACTACCGCCGTTACCGCCGCTACGACATCCTCAAGCACCCGGAAGGCAAGTCGCCGATCCGCCTGAGCGAATACGGCACCGGCTCCGGCGGCCAGCTGGAAACCCCGGCCTACATCATCCGCGCCGCCGCCGTGACCAGCGCCTTCCGCTTCAACGAGGGCGACAGCCACCTGCGTATGGTGATCGTCGACGAAGCCTTTATGCACATGGATGAAATCCGCTCGCGTGAAGTCATCGCCTACCTGACCGAGACCCTCGGCCTGCAGCTGATCTTCATCATGCCGACCAGCAAGGCCGGTCCCTTCCTGGAGCTGGTCAGCAATCAGTTCGTGTTCAGCAAGGTGCCCAGCAGCCAGCCGGTCGGCGAGCTGAACACCCGCGTACTGCTCGACCGCCAGCAGCTCAACCGCGAACGCGTGGCCGAGCTATGGGCCCAGCACCGCCGGGTGATCCGCCAGCAGGGTGCACTGGAGTTTATGGAAGACGTGATCTGAACCTGTGAGTGCGTTGCCGGCCACCCCGGCAACGCATTACACCGGCAGATGCCAAGCACCGCACATTCCCCCGCATAGCCGTTTGTCCGACCCGCCAACGCCCCGCAGGATCAGCGCAGGAACACCTGCAGCCAGAGGGAATTGGCATGTCCGGCAAACCCGCCGCCCGACTCGGCGACCCTACACAATGCCCACAGACCGGCCACGGCGGCCAGCGCCTCGTCAGCGGCGCCACTGACGTACTGATCAACGGCAAGCCCGCTGCCCGCTTGGGCGACACCAGCAGCTGCGGCAGCCCACTGAGCGGTCAGCTCGTCAGCAACGTCCGGATAAACGGCAGACCCGCCGCCGTACTCGACAGCACCGGCGCCCACGGCGACCGCGTTACCGCCGGCTCCCCGACCGTTCTTATTGGCAATCAACCCGGCAGTGTTGAAAGTGCTACCGCGCAAGCCATGATCCTCACCGGCCTGGTGCGCGCCCTGCAGGCGCTGTTCGACGCTCCGGTAAAACCCGGCGCCAGCAACGCAGTGCCACTGGAGCGCGAGGAAGAAGAGGAGGAAGAAGAAACCGAGCTGCCGCAGAAACAACGCATCACCCTGCGCGTCGGCATGTTCTTCGACGGCACCCTCAACAACCTGCCCAACGCCGCCCTCACCGCCCAATGCCGACGCGAAGACCTAGCCCAACTCGGCCCCGACGGCCTTGAAGCCGTTACTCGCTTCTGCGAAGCCCACGGTTACAGCGACAGCAATGGCGATGCGTTCTTCGATCAACGGCCGGATAACAGTTATGGGAATGAGTTGAGCAATGTGGCGTTGTTGTATGAGCTCTATCAAGACGACACCCGTCAACGGCTAGCGCCAGAGGCCACCAACGCCAGTGTAAAGGTCTATATCGAAGGCGCTGGCAGCAAAGCCGGAAAGGAGGACGCCACCATGGGCATGGCGTTTGGGCAGGGTGAGACCGGTGTTGTTGAGCGGGTTGAGCAGAGTCCTACCAAACTGCTGAAGGCTCTCCGTGAGCTAATCGCGTCTAACCCGCAACTATTGGTCGAAGACATCGAGTTCGACATCTTTGGCTTCAGTCGCGGCGCTGCCGCTGCCCGTCACTTTGCCAACGAAGTGCTAAAAGCCAGCGCAGGAACATTAGCCAGTACTATTGATCCTAAAGACACTGTCTTCCCGCCAAGCTTCTCTCTGGACACCAACCTGAGCATTAACTTTGTCGGCGTATTCGATACCGTGGCGGCCATCGGAGACCCAGCTCAAGGGCACCTCAGCGTCGGCGACGAATATAACCCGGGCGTCAACCTGTACCTGCCGCCTGACTGCGCCCGCAAAGTGGTGCACCTGACAGCCGCGGATGAACATCGGCATAATTTCAGTCTGAATCGAGTGCACGAAGCTCACGAAGAACTGGTGCTACCCGGCGTCCATTCCAACCTCGGCGGTGGCTATCCAACCCTCTCTTATGAGCGACTGGTGATCGGACAACCCACCTTCTTCGTCAGCAATCACTATCCATTGGACGGCCCTGCGCGCCAGCAACTAATTCGCTCCCGAGCCTGGCTGGTCAGGCAGCGAGAGGAAGAGCGTTTCCGGGCACGTGGACTGCCGGGCGACGGGCGCTTTGAACGGCATGAAGAAGTGGTTGGGCCAAGCCCCAGCGCAAAAGTGCTGCTGACTCTGTCGATCATCCGCAGCGTCCGGGGTGAGCTGTCTCGTGTATCCCTCAAGGTCATGCATTCCAAAGCATCGCTTGCGGGTGTGCCGCTAGGTGCAATAAACGATGCAGACAGACGCTTCGCTATCCCGCCAGACCTCGCCCCAATCGCAGACAAAGTATTTTCAGCGTGCATGGCCGGGCACAGCCCGGACCTGAGCAAGGAAGAAAGACGTTTCCTGCATGGCCGCTATATCCACAGCTCGGCCAATTGGGTGCCGGTAAAAGGCTTTATGGCCAACAAGCCGCGCCATAACTTTATCCGTGCCGTCTATCCAGATAAGCCACAGTATGGGTACCCCGTATGATTGCGCGCGCCCTGATCCTACTTACAGCGCTACTCCTCAGCGGCTGCTTTAACAGCAAAGCAATTGCGCCCTTCCCGCCAAAACCAGACCTGCCGTACCGCGCTTGGTATGTAGGTTTAGGCGCTCCGGACTATATGGAAGCCTGGGTCGACGGCGTGGACCTGACTGATGTAAATGACCTGATGTACGAACGCGTATTTGGCGGCATCGCCTCCACAAGCGCGCCAGCAAATAACCGGGGAGACGCGCGCGGCTGGCCAGAGCGTCCTGGCCCAGGATCACAATTTCCCATGTCCGGGATCGATCTCCCCGAGAAAATCACCGTGCGCTGGCAATCGCTCGCCGAGCCGGAGGCATATCGGGCATCGATAAACGTTCCGCAATGGGTACGAGACGAAATGCGCACTGAAAGACGCGCCTTCTGCCTATTCGATAACGACTTTATCTTGGAGTACCGGTCAATCATCGCCATCGGCGTCGCCCCCGGCGGCGTCGCAAAATTCTGGCTTATGGGTTCCTGCCTCGATCCAATGGAAATCGGGCGAGTCCAAGGCGAAATCAACCCCGTCGGCCCCTACAACGGTGAATCCAACGGCGAGTTCTACCGCCCGCCCAGCCCCAACGCCCAACACTATATCGACACCCACGGCATCCCGTTTGGCAGTTGGTAAGCGCGTTCAGCCCTTCTTGCCCGGGCGCTGGTCTTTGACCAGCAGCAGGTTGTTTTCCCGTCGCAGAGTAAACAGACCAATGCCTTCCACCAGCCCACTGAACTTGCTGTAACCATAGTTGCGCGGATCAAACTCCGGCATTTGCTTGGCCAACTGGCTGCCCACCGGGCCGAGGTTGGCCCAGCCGTCATCGTCCGACGCGGCTTCGATCGCCTGACGCAGCAAGCTGCATAGCTTGGTGTCCTGCCGCAGCTCCTGAGCCGAACGACGCTGAATGACCGTTTCAGCGTTCTCGGGATGCTGGGTAAAGATTTCGGTGTAGATAAAACGATCGCAGGCGGCGACGAAGGGTTTGGGCGTTTTCTGCTCGCCAAAGCCATACACCACCTTGCCGGACTCACGCAGGCGCGCGGCCAGTCGGGTGAAATCGCTATCGCTGGAAACAATGCAAAAGCCGCCAAGGTCTGCCGAGTACAGCAGGTCCATGGCGTCAATGATCATCGCGCTGTCGGTCGCGTTCTTGCCGGAGGTGTAGGCAAATTGCTGAATCGGCTGAATCGAGTGCTCCAGCAGCGAGGCTTTCCACTTACCCAGACTCGGCGTGGTCCAGTCGCCATAGATACGCTTAACGCTCGCCACGCCCAGCTTGGCCACCTCGGCCAGCAAGCCCTCAACAATCGCCGGATTGGCGTTATCGGCGTCGATCAACACGGCCAACCGCGTCGGTTCCATCTGTGCTGCCATGCGCTTCCCCTATCACGTCCCTGCGAAATCGCAGGGCCCCATCATGCTGTTGCCAACAGACATTAAGCAACCGTACACCGGCAATCGGTCAGCGCTTTGCACTTTACCCTGTCAGGGCAAATGGCTATCGTTGAGCCTTCGCTCTACCCGGCACCGCAGCGCCGTGTAGCCGCTACAAGGACATCAGTACATGGACATGAAGTCGCTCAGCGAGCGGGACATCTGCACCAAGTTCATCACCCCGGCAGTGCAGCAAGCGGGTTGGGACATCCAGCGCCAGGTGCGCGAAGAGGTTTCCTTCACCAAGGGCCGCATCATCGTGCGCGGCAAACTGCATAGCCGTGGCGAGTCTCGCCGGGCAGACTACATCCTCTACCACCAGCCCAATCTGCCTATCGCCGTTATCGAGGCCAAGGACAACAAGCACTCAGTTGGCTCCGGCATGCAACAGGCGCTCGGCTACGCAGAAGCGCTGGACGTACCCTTCGTATTCTCCAGCAACGGCAGCGGCTTTCTCTTCCATGACCGCAGCGGCACTGGTAGCCAAGTTGAAACAGCTCTGAGCATGGAGCAGTTCCCCAGCCCCGGCGAACTCTGGCGGCGCTACTGCCAGTGGAAAGGGCTGGAGGGCGAAGCGCAGCAGCGCGTGGAAGCGCCCTATTACGATGACGGCTCCGGTCGCAGCCCGCGCTATTACCAGATGAACGCCATCAACCGTACCGTTGAGGCCGTCGCCCGCGGGCAAGATCGTATCCTGCTGGTCATGGCAACCGGCACCGGCAAAACCTACACCGCCTTCCAGATCATCTGGCGCCTGTGGAAGTCCCGGCAGAAGAAACGCATTCTCTTTCTGGCCGACCGCAATATTCTGGTCGACCAGACCAAGAACAACGACTTTAAGCCCTTTGGCCAGGCGATGACCAAAATCGCCAAGCGTCAAATCGACACCTCCTACGAGGTATACCTGTCGCTCTATCAGGCGGTAACCGGGGCGGAAGAAGAGAAGAATATCTACAAACAGTTTTCACCGGACTTCTTCGATCTGGTGGTCATTGACGAATGCCACCGGGGCAGCGCCGCAGAAGACTCGGCCTGGCGCGAGATTCTCGAATACTTCTCCGGTGCGACCCACATCGGCCTCACGGCAACACCCAAGGAAACCAAAGAGGTTTCCAGCATCACTTACTTTGGCGAGCCGGTGTACAGCTACACCCTCAAGCAAGGCATCGAAGACGGCTTTCTCGCGCCCTACAAAGTCGTACGCATCGACTTTGACCGCGACCTGCAGGGCTGGCGACCGCCCAAGGGCATGAAAGACAAGAACGGTGAGCTGATCGAAGACCGCATCTACGACCTCAAGGACATGGACCGCGCCCTGGTCATGGAAGCGCGCACTCAGTTGGTTGCCGAAAAGATCACCGCCTTCCTCGCAGCAACCGATCCGTATCAGAAGACCATCGTCTTCTGCGACGACATCAACCACGCCGAGCGCATGCGACAGGCACTGGTCAACCTCAACCCGCAGCGGGTTGCCGAGAGCCGCAAGTACGTCATGCGCATCACTGGTGACGATCAGGAAGGCAAGGCCGAGCTGGACAACTTTATCAATCCGGAGGCCCGCTACCCGGTCATCGCCACCACCAGCAAACTGATGACCACCGGAGTCGATGCGCAAACCTGCAAGCTGGTTGTGCTGGATCAGCACATCAAGTCGATGACCGAATTCAAGCAGATCATCGGCCGCGGCACGCGTATCAACGAAGAGTACGGCAAGTACTGGTTCACCATCATGGACTTCAAGAAGGCCACCGAGCTGTTTGCCGACCCCGCCTTTGATGGCGAGCCGGTGGTCATCTTTGAGCCGGGTAGCGGTGAGTCTCCCGTCCCGCCGGATGAAATAGACGATCCGGGTGCACCTCTGCGCGCCCCAGCCGATCCGCTCGACCCGGGTGAAGGCAGCGACGAAACAGGCGGTGGCGACGGTCCCAAGCGCATCAAATACGTCATCGACAACGTCACCGTCTCGGTTGTCGCCGAGCGCGTCCAGTATTACGGGCCAGACGGCAAACTGATTACCGAATCGCTACGCGACTACACTCGCTCCTGCGTCGCCAAACAGTTCGCCTCACTGGATGACTTCCTCAAGCGCTGGAGCAATGCGGACCAGAAAAAGGCCATCATCGACGAATTGGCTGCCCAGGGCGTCATGTGGGAAGCCCTGGCCGAAGAGGTTGGCAAGAAGCAAACCGCCCCGCTCGACCCGTTCGACCTGATCTGCCATATCGCCTTTGACCAGCCGCCGCTTACCCGCAAAGAGCGCGCAGAGCAGGTGAAGAAGCGCGACTACTTCAGCAAATACGCTGGCGCGGCGCGTCAGGTGCTGGAGGCGCTGCTCGATAAATACGCCGACACCGGCGTCGAGCACATCGAAGACATCAAGATCCTGCAGCTCGACCCCTTCAGCCAAATCGGCTCGCCCATCGAGCTGATCAAGGCATTTGGCAACAAAGCCGGCTATGAACAAGCCGTGCAAGACCTTGAAGCACAACTGTACAGCGCCTGACCGGCCAACATCCGAGTAGCCCCATGACCACTTCTCGCCCCCGCATCGTTCGCACGCCACTGTTTCCGACCTACTCGGAGGTCAGCGCGCTGCTCAAGGTATTCCAGCACTACCGCAAAGCGCAGGTTCAGAGCCTGATCAAGGCGCTGCACAATCAGGTCGGCACGGTAAAAAACAACGTGGACTGGAGTAACCCCGATCAATGGATTAACGAGAAGCTACAAGGTGACGACCGCCAGCTGGCCACCGACATCTGGCAGCAAAGCCAGCGCAAGGTTAATCCTCGCCACATTTACGGCGCCTACCTGTTTATCGCCGGGTTCGACCTGCTGGACAATCACAGCAACGGCCTCTGGCAACTGACCGCCGCAGGCCAGGGCTTTCTCAAGAACCAGCCGGATGTCGTCCGCCAACTGGACGAAGCAGAAGGCTTGCCCCAGTTGCTGGCGATTCTGGCCACCTGCTCCCCCGCACGGAGAGGTGACCTGCTGGAGGAGTGGTCCGAGTTTCTGCTGGAAAACTCCAACTACAAGACACCCTCGACCTTCAAAGACACCCTGAGCCGCCGCCTGGGCAATCTGGTCGAACGTGGTTATGTGAGCCGGGAAGGCAACAGTTACAGCATTACCAGCAAAGGCGTAGACTACGCCGCGCCGCAAGGCATCCAGCGCACACCCGCCGCGCACCATAGCGTCGCCAACGCGGTCAAAGCCTACAACGACACCCAGATGGCAGCGCTGCGCAGCCAGCTGGAAAGCATGGACCCATACCGCTTTGAAGCCCTGATCAAGGACCTTCTGGAGGCCATGGACTACGAGAACGTCGAGGTCACCAAACAAAGTGGCGACAAGGGCGTGGATGTGACCGCCAACTTCCAGTTCGGAATTACCGAAATCAAGGAAGTGGTGCAGGTAAAACGTCATCGCGGCAACCTTGGCCGCCCCGTGCTAGACCAGCTGCGTGGCGTGCTGCCACTGCATGGCGCCCTGCGTGGCACCATCATTACCATCGGCGGCTTTGCCAAGGGCTGCAAGGATGTGGCGCTGTTCCCGGGAGCGGCGCCCATCACCCTGATCGACGGCGACAAACTGATCGAGCTGCTGGTAAAGCACAACGTCGCCGTCAAACAAAAAAAGCTGACGCTGATCGAGATCGACGACAGCTACTTTCTGGATGAACCGGAAACCAGCCTCACCGAGTAAGGAAAGCAGTACATGTCCATCAGCAGTACCATCAAATCCATTCAGGACATCATGCGCAAGGACGTCGGCGTCGACGGCGATGCCCAGCGTGTCGGCCAGTTGGTCTGGCTACTCTTTCTGAAAATCTTTGACGACCGCGAACAGGAGTGGGAACTGCTGGACGACAGCTATCGCTCGCCCATGCCCGAGCGCTGCCGCTGGCGCAACTGGGCCGCCGACCCGGAAGGCATCACCGGCGACGAATTGAAGGACTTTATCGACGGCCAGCTGTTCCCCACCCTGCAAAACCTGCAGGAATACAGCACCACGCCCGCCGCCTTTGTGGTGCGCAGCGTGTTTGAAGACGCCTACAACTACATGAAGTCCGGCCAGTTGATCCGCCAAGTGATCAACAAGATCCAGGAAGGTGTGGACTTCAACAAGGCGCAGGAACGTCACGCCTTTGGCGACATGTATGAACAACTGCTGCGCGACCTGCAAAGCGCCGGCAATGCCGGCGAGTTCTACACCCCGCGCCCGGTCACCGAATTTATGGTGCGCATGGTCGACCCCAAACTGGATGAAAAGGTCATGGACCCGGCCTGCGGCACCGGCGGCTTTCTTACCTGCACCATCGAGCACAAGCGCAGCCACTACGTCAAAACCGCAGAGGACGAACGCACCCTGCAGGCCAGCATTTTTGGCGTGGAAAAAAAGCCCCTGCCGCACCTGTTGGCCACCACCAACATGATCCTGCACGGCATCGAAGTGCCCAACCAGATCAGGCACGACAACACCCTCGCCCGCCCGCTCATCAGCTGGGGGCCAAGCGAGCGCGTGCACTGTATCGTCGCCAACCCGCCGTTCGGCGGCATGGAAGAAGACGGCATCGAAACCAACTTCCCCGCCGCCTTCCGCACCCGCGAAACAGCAGACCTGTTTCTGGTGCTGATCATGCACCTGCTCAAAGACGGCGGCCGCGCTGCCGTGGTGCTGCCCGACGGCTTTCTGTTTGGCGAAGGCATCAAGAGCCGCATCAAGGAAAAGCTGCTCACCGAATGCAACCTGCACACCATCGTTCGCCTGCCCAACGGTGTGTTCAACCCCTATACCGGCATCAAGACCAACCTGCTGTTCTTCACCAAGGGCACGCCCACCAAAGACGTCTGGTTCTATGAGCACCAGTACCCAGCCGGGTACAAGAGCTACTCCAAAACCAAGCCCATGCGCATCGAAGAGTTCGCCACCGAGCAGGCCTGGTGGGGCAACGAAGCCGACGGCTTTGCCAGCCGCGAAGAAAACGAATTCGCCTGGAAGGTCAGTCTGGACGAACTCAAGGCACGCAACTGGAACCTCGACTGCAAGAACCCGCATATCGGCGAACAGATCAGCCACAACCCGGACGAGCTGCTACGCAACTACGCCGCCCTGCAAGGCGAAATCAGCGACCTGCGCGACCAGCTTAAAGCCGTTTTGGCCGAAGCTCTGGAGCGCCAGGCATGACAGCGCTGATCACCGACAGCCTGCCACTGCTAGCTGGTGCACCCAATGGCATCAAAAAGCTGCGCGAGCTGATTCTGGAGCTGGCGGTGCGCGGCAAGTTGGTGCCGCAGGACCCGAATGATGAGCCGGCCAGTGAGCTGCTAAAGCGGATTGCCGAGGAAAAGGCGCGTCTTGTGGCAGAGGGCAAGATTAAGAGGCAGAAGCCGCTTGCAGAAATTGACGTAGAAGAAAAACCCTTTGATCTACCCAGCGGATGGGGCTGGGCACGATTTGGCGAGATTTTCTCTCTTGAATACGGTGACAACCTGCCTGCTGACAAGCGATCAAATACCGGTGAGTATCCTGTATATGGCTCTAATGGTGTTGTTGGTACTCACAACACTTACTTTGTTGATTCGCCATGTATTGTTGTTGGCAGAAAGGGCTCCGCTGGAGCATTAAACTTGTGCCGGTCTAATGGATGCTGCGTTACAGACGTCGCTTATTACTGCATTCCATCATCAGCCTTATCGATTGATTACGTATTCAAACTTTTTCATACCCTTGGATTGAACTTTTTAGGAAAGGGAATAAAGCCGGGGCTAAATCGCAATGAAGCATACGAGCTTGTTATAGCGATCCCCTCATTAACCGAACAACACCGCATCGTCGCCAAAGTCGATGAACTAATGGCCCTGTGCGACCGACTGGAAGCCCAGCAGGCCGACGCCGACAGCGCCCACGCCCAACTGGTGCAAGCGCTGCTCAACAGCCTGCCCCAAGCCAGCGATGCCGACGACTTCGCCCAAAGCTGGCAGCGCCTGGCCGAACACTTCCACACTCTGTTCACCACCGAATCCAGCATCGACGCCCTCAAACAAACCCTTCTGCAACTGGCCGTAATGGGCAAACTGGTGCCGCAAGATCCCAGTGATGAGCCGGCCACTGAGTTGCTGAAGCGAAACGGCATCGACAGCGAAGCTCATGCATTACAAGGATGGGCCCAAGCCCCACTGGGATATTTAGGCGAAGTACTTGGTGGATCGACCCCCAGCAAAACCAAAGCGGACTTCTGGAATGGAGATATTCCTTGGGTCTCGCCAAAAGACATGAAGCGCCCAGTTATCGATGATTCCATTGACCAGGCGGTTGCAGGAGCTGAGTGCAACACGGTTATTGAATTGACGCAGGAGCATCAT
>NZ_JAYPMU010000027.1:0-37554 GCF_038130085.1 Halopseudomonas sp.
TTTGGCACATTGTGCCTCTTTTCAAAAGTGTCCGCAGTAACGGGGTAGAACCCGGTCGTGTACCACTGGACGAGGGTAGCCGTCTGCGACGCGGAGCAAACCCTCATGCTCAACCCTGTCCATATCCTTGACGTAGGCTGTGTACATCCGGTGCATGGCGCGGTTTAGTGATGGTTGAGTCTGAGCCTGTCCGGGGAAGCGTCCGGGAAATACATATTGCCCCATGCGGCTAGCGAACTCGTTGCCTTTTTTCTTGTGATCTTCGATCTGTTTGCGCTGTTTGTTTTTGAGGTACTTCAGGATGCCCATGACCTCATCTGACAACGGGATCGCGATGGGGTTGTTGTTCTTTTCGAATTTGCCGCTGCGATCCCACATGGCGTCGTAAAAATCTAGATCCACCCAGCGCATTTCTACGATGCGACCGGAGCGCTGTGCCAGCATCAGGCTGAGAAGCAGCGCGAAGCGGGTATTCTCATTGAGATAGGGAGCGGTGAGCTCGCGCAGGAACCAGACCAGTTCGTGACGATTGAGCGTACGTTCTCGAGGCACATCTTTGACTAGCTTCTTCATCTGCACCAGCGGGGTCGCGTCGAGGATGTCGCGGTCTACGCAGAAGTTGAACATCGCGCGGATGACTGCCAGGTTGCGGTTCGCTTGGATGCCCGCAGTTTTGGCCTTCTCGTCGAGCAAAGCGATGACTTGCTTGCGTTTGATATCGACCATCTTCATGCGGCCGAGGTGAGGGATAAAGTCGACCTCCAAGAGTCGCTTGTACTCGTGCAATGTCCTCTCGCTGTTCTTGAGTTTGACGTGATCCAGATAGATTTCAGCAGCCTCGGCGAAGGTGGGGCTTTCGCGATACTCGAACAGCTCCGCGACCTTTTTCTGCCCAGGGTCGATGCCTTGGGCGAGAAGGTTGATGGCTTGAGCGGCCTGTTCTCTTGCCTCAGTCAGCGACATGGCCGGGTACTTTCCGAGTGTCAGCCTGCGTGGGTGATTGTGAAAGCTGTATAGGAGGATAAAGCTTTTGCTGGTTTTGTTGACCCTGACCCCAAATGTGCCGTGTCCATGCATGGGCGGGTCGAGATATTCAAATCGGCCCTGTTTTGGGTCGTACTTCAGGCGTTTTACGGTCAGCTCATTCATGGGTTGTCGTATGGTCATGCGGCCTCCACAGGCGGTTTTCGGGGTAGGTTTTGGGTAGGGATTTGGCCCCGGGGTAGGGTTGGGGTAGGGCTTTGACACCGCTTCCAAATCTGTTAGCCTTCCCTTAACAACTCCTGTTTTTATTTTGAAATTCAAGGGGATGCAGGAGTTATTTTTGGGTTGTCTGTTCCGGTTCCCGTGTGGAATAAGGGCTACTGAGCAAACTTGTAATCAGTAGGTCCCGAGTTCGACTCTTGGTGCCGGCACCATCATTAAAAAGGCTTGCGAGAAATCGCAGGCCTTTTTTGTTTTCTGGGTTCCGTCCTGTCGTTGTCGTGCAGCATGCAGGCGCGCTGCGCTGTTCTGACCAGGTATCGCATTCTTCTGGATGCTACTTTGGCATGACTTTGCTGTTCGATTCCCTTGCAGACCTATAGAATCCGCCCGCGCGGTAGATATGTCCCTGCTCACCGTGTGGCAATTCTGTAAATCTGGAGTACTCCAATGAATCCTGGTGGTGGCCTGAAGTGGCGCCTCGCCGTGTTTGTCTGCCTGGTTTCTGCTGCATTGATGGTGGTGGCCCTGGCGCTTCCTCGTGTGCCCTTGTTTGTAGAACGCCCGCAGGATTATTTATCGCTGCACCTTTTGCTCGAGTTGGTTGCGGTAATCGTGTCGGTCATGGTGGTTTCCATTGCCTGGGGTTCGCTGGGTAAGCGTGATTTGCCGCGGGCCAACATTCTGATTTTTGGCTTCACCCTGGTCGCAGGCGCCGATCTTGCACACGCGCTGGTTTATGAGGGGATGCCGTCGCTGATCCTGGATGGCAGCACCGAACTGGCTATTTTCTTCTGGCTGGCGGGGCGCGGCTTTGAGGCATTCTCGCTGTTGCTGGTCGCTGCCGGGGCGCGTTTGTATGGCTCTTCGCTGCGCTGGTTGATGATCGCCCTGCTGCTATTGGCCGGTCTTTTGGCTTTCGGCGCTAAGGGGCTGCATCTCTTACCTGACACCTTTATCCCCGGTGAGGGCGTTACGCCGTTCAAGGCGAACATCGAGTATGCGCTGTGCGCGGCCAATCTGTTGTTGGCGGCCTGGCTGTTCGCCCGTTACTGGCGTGAGAACAATCCACGTTTTCTTTGGCTGGCCGTAGCCAGTTTCATCATGGGTTTTGGAGAGCTGGCGTTTACCGAGTATGTGGCACCCTCGGATGCGATCAGCCTGTTCGGCCATCTGTACAAGGTGATGGCCTACATCTGTATCTATCGCGCTGCGTTCATCGTGGCGGTGCACGAGCCATACTCGTTACTCGCGCGCTCGACCGCGCGTGCGCAGGCCCGCGAGCAGGATCTGAACCGCCTGATGCATAGCCTGCCGGTAGGCGTGGCCCGACTGGATCGAGCGCTGAATCTGCGATTCACCAATCCGTCGTTTGACCGTAGCTTCCTGATCAAAGGCGGCCATTCAGCCGGGTGTCATCTTGAGCAGGCGGTCAACGGCGCGTTTTACCAGCAGCTGCTGCCCGCGCTGCAGGCAGCGTTGGACGGTGAGCGTGGCGAACTGGACGGGGAGTACACAACACCGCAGGGCGCGACTCGGCACGGCCACGCCATCGTGGTGCCCGACGATCAAGGAATCATGGCGATCTTTACCGACACCACGGTGCGCGAGCAAAGCCTCCGCAAGCTGGAGGTGTCGATGCGCGAGAACACTGATATTCGGCTGGCCCTCGATGCGCATGCGATCGTTGCCTTCACCGACGCGCGTGGGGTAATTACCAAGGTCAACGACAAGTTCTGCGCTATCTCCAAGTACGCCCGTGACGAGCTGATCGGTCAGACGCATGGGCTGCTCAATTCAGGCACACACCCGCCAGCCTTTTTCGCCGACCTGTGGCGCACCATCGGCCGCGGCGATGTCTGGAACGGGGAGATCTGCAACCGGGCCAAAGACGGGGCGCTGTATTGGGTGCAGACCACCATCGTGCCCTTTGTCGGCAAATCCGGTTTGCCTGAGCAGTACATTGCCATCCGTGCCGACATCACCAAGCGCAAGCAGGCCGAGGCGCAGGCGCTGCATATTGCCCTGCATGACGAGCTGACCGGCTTGCCCAATCGTCGGTTGATGACTGAACGGCTGCTGCAGGCTACTCGTAAGGCGGTGCGCAGCGGCAGCTACGGGGCGGTGCTGATGATCGATCTGGACAACTTCAAGGAGGTCAACGATACCCTTGGTCACGTTCAGGGCGATGAGCTACTGTGTCAGGTAGCCCATCGGCTGCAGCATGTTGTCCGCGATGTCGATACGGTGACTCGTCTGGGCGGCGACGAGTTCGTCCTGCTGCTGGAGGAACTGGGCACCGATCAGGATCAGGCGGTCGAGAGTGTTGCCAGCCGTGCCGAACATATTCGCCGGCGGCTGAGTGAACCCTATCAACTGAGCACCCTGCAGCTGGACGTCTCGCCAAGTATCGGTGTGACCCTGTTTACCCTGGGCGAAGACCAGGCTGAAGAGTTGATAAAGCAGGCGGACATGGCGATGTACCGGGCCAAGGATGCCGGGCGCGATCAGATCTGCTTCTTTGATCCGGCAATGCAGAGCGAGGTGGTGGAGCGCGCGATGCTGCTGCGTGACCTGCGTCAGGCGTTGGATAACGGCGAGTTCTGCCTGTTCTACCAGCCGGTGGTAAGTCAGGCGCGGCGCGTTCTTGGTGTTGAGGCGTTGATACGTTGGCAGCACCCGCAGCGCGGCATGGTGTCGCCGGCGACCTTCATCCCGCTGGCGGAAGACAGTGGGTTGATTCTGTCGATAGGTCAGTGGGTGCTGGAAACCGCCTGCCGCCAGCTGACCAACTGGGCGCAGGATCCGGAGCGGGCGAACTGGCATATCGCGGTCAACGTCAGTGCGCGACAGTTGAGACAAGCCGATTTTGTCGAACAGGTGGCAGCTGCCATCGAGCGCACCGGAGCGCGTGCGTCCATGCTGCGGCTGGAGCTGACCGAAAGCATGCTGCAGGACAATCTGCCAAGCACCATCGGCAAGATGAAGGTGTTGCGGCAGATGGGTATTCGCTTTTCGCTTGATGACTTCGGTACGGGCTATTCATCGCTTAGCTACCTGCAGCGTCTGCCGCTGGATCAGCTGAAGATCGACAAGTCCTTCATCGACAATGTGCTGACCGACGCCAACGACGCGGCTATTGCCAGCACCATTGTGACGTTGGCGCGCACCCTGGGCCTCGGCGTTGTGGCTGAAGGGGTTGAGACCGTCGAGCAGATGGAATTGCTGGTTGCCAGCGGCTGCCAGGTTTTTCAGGGCTACCTGTTTGGTCGCCCGGTCGAGGCGGCAGCGCTGGCGCGCGACCGCTCCGACGAGGCGCCGGCGGGCTGATCCGGTTGGGCCGGACAGCCTGGCCGAGGTTATTTACCGCCGGGGGTGCGGGCGTAAGTCGGGATTGGCGGGGTGATGTAGGTCATCTTGTCGGCGCCCTGATCCTTGATGCCCTGGTCAACCCAGGCCTTGATCAGGCTGGCGTCCATCATGCCCAGATAGTTGCCGCTTTCGTCGAAGTTGACGTTGGTGCCGAACACCACCATGAAGGTGTCGGTGTCTTCGGTGTTGTCGGCCGGGGTGTTGAACTGGTGAACGGAGCCGCCCGGCTCGTACAGGTAGCAACCGGCGGTCTGCTTCTGATCGGGGTACTCGGTGTAGTACCAGCAGCCGGTCATGGTGTACAGGTGCACGCAGCCGGTGTGGAAGTGGATCGGCAGGGTGACACCGGGGGCGAACTTTACCCGCAGAACCCAGATGCCGTTATAGGGGTCGAGCATCAATGGGTAGGCTTTGATGCCGGGGTGCAGCAGACCTTCGAGAAACTTCTCGTCGTTGGTGTTGATGGTCAGCAGGGAATCTTGATGGGTAAAGGCTTCGGGCAGGGCCATGGGGGTGTCCTCGTGCTTATTGTCGTTGTTGCGCTGTTGTTCAGAACACAGCGTAGTTCGGGCATGCCGAGGAGGGATTTTCAGTCGAAAGACGGGTGCAATATTGTCTTTTGACGACGCCTGTTTGTCATTTGCCGTCAGCGGTGGATTTCTTCAGTACTGGCGGACTCAACTGTGTGTTTGCAGTTGCTGGCGCCGGGCACTCGGCGAAATAGCGTGCCAGCGTCGGCACGCCCGGTTCAGCGAGCTTTGTTCAGCATAGCCGAGCAGGGCCGCGATCTGCGCCATCGGCATGTGTTTTTCGATCAGGTAAAGGTCGGCCAGTTCGCGGCGCACGTCATCAACTAGCTGCTCGAAAACCAGTTCCTGGTACTCCAGCCGGCGTTGCAGGGTTCGTTCATTCAATCCCAGATGGTCGGCGATTACTCGCAGGGTGCAGTGCCTGGTCGGCATCAGCCGCTTGATCAGATCGAGTACCTGACTATGCAGGTCGAGTGGATTGGCGGCGCTCAGGTTGTGCAGGTAGTCGAGCATCGCGTCGTGCAGCTGGCGGTTATGCTCGCTGATCGGATGGCTGATGTGCTCGGGTCGCAGTACCAATGCGTTGCTGGATTGAGTGAAATAGCAGTTAGCGCCGAAGAAACGCTGGTAACGGCTTTGCGGCAGACAGGTGTTGGTGCGCAGCATCACCGCAGCGGGGTGAAAATCAGGGCCCCAGAGCATTTGCAGGGTGCGGTGGGCAACGCCAAGGGACAGTTCCAGCGTCTGCCGGACCCGATGCAGCGCCCGCAGACGCAGGTCGAACTCCAGCTGTGGCCGTTCCGGGTCGCTGGTGTTCAGGTGCAGGCTGATGCCGGGGCTGTAGGTGTGCATGAAGCGCGCGACTTCCTCCAGCGCTTCGCCGATGGTGCTGGCGTTCTGGGCAATCACCGCCAGCGGGCCGAGCACGGTAATGCTTTGTCGCTCCGCCATCTGCAGGCCGAAGTCCGGGCAGTGCAGTTCTTCTGCGCTGTATTCCAGCAGGCCGATCAGCGACCGGTACGGGATGACGCTAGCCGTGTTGCCGATGATCTGCGGATCGATGGCGAACTGGCGCATCAACGCCTCCGGGTCAGCACCGAGTTCGTGGACCAGTGGGGTGAAGCCGGTCAGTGACGTGGCCTTGATCAATGCTGTCATGGCTTGTGTATAGCAAGATGTTGTCTGCTTCGCTATGCCCCACTTTAGGCATTTTGTTTTAGGTTTTGCGATTGCCAACTGCGTTCGGGCGGGGCAAGAATGAAGTCAGGGCTCACTGTCATTTCTGCATCGCATGTAGCGCGTGCTGCCAGCCATCACGATGGCGGAAGCGGAGGTGACACCCGGCCCTGGCCGTTGCGACCGGACTGGTCGTATCTATTTTTGCGTCGGCAGTTGTTCCCGCCGGCGTTTGCCAAGGAAGCCTCGCATGACAAGACCCAACGTAATCAATGCATCGGTCAGCCCCAAAGGCAGCCTGGAAACCCTCTCCCAACGTGAAGTTCAGCAGCTCAGCAAAGTAGGCTCCGGTGGCCTGCATCAGCTGTTCCGCCAGTGTGCGCTGGCGATTCTCAACACCGGCGCGCGGGTTGATAACGCCAAGACCATTCTCGAAGCCTACGCCGACTTTGAGGTGCAGATTCACCAGCAGGACCGCGGCGTGCGGCTGGAGCTGATCAATGCCCCGGCTGACGCCTTTGTCGACGGCGAGATGATCGCCAGTACCCGTGAAATGCTGTTCAGCGCCCTGCGCGACATCGTCTATACCGAAAGCGAGCTGGGCGGCCCACGGGTCGATCTGGACAGCTCGGCGGGTATCACCGACTACGTCTTTCATCTGCTGCGCAACGCGCGCACCCTGCGGCCCGGGCTGGAGCCAAAGATGGTGGTGTGCTGGGGCGGGCACTCGATCAGCATCGAGGAATACAAGTACACCAAGAAGGTGGGCCACGAACTCGGCCTGCGTAATCTCGATATCTGCACTGGCTGCGGCCCGGGCGTGATGAAGGGGCCGATGAAGGGCGCGACCATTGCCCACGCCAAGCAGCGTATCGTCGAGGGTCGTTATCTGGGCATTACCGAACCCGGCATCATTGCTGCCGAAGCGCCCAACCCGATCGTCAACGAACTGGTGATCATGCCCGACATTGAGAAGCGCCTGGAGGCGTTTGTGCGGGTAGGCCACGGCATCATCATCTTCCCGGGCGGTGCCGGGACGGCGGAGGAGTTCCTCTACCTGCTGGGCATTTTGATGCACCCGGATAACCGCGATGTCCCCTTCCCGGTGATTCTCACCGGGCCGCGCAGTGCTGAAGCCTATCTGCAGCAGCTGAATGCGTTTGTCCGCGACACCCTCGGGGAAGAAGCACAGCAGCACTACCGCATCATCATTGATGACCCGACGGAGGTGGCGCGCTGCATGGCCTCAGGCTTGAAAGAGGTGGAGCGCTTCCGCCGCGAGCGTAACGATGCCTTTCACTTCAACTGGTTGCTGCAGATCGAGGAGAGTTTTCAGCGGCCGTTCGACCCGACCCACGCCAACATGGAAGCGTTGCAGTTGACGCTCGACATGCCGCCGCACGAACTGGCTGCGAACCTGCGCCGGGCGTTTTCCGGCATCGTCGCCGGCAACGTCAAGGACAAGGGTATTCGCCTGATCGAAGAGCACGGGCCGTACCGCATTCATGGCGATCCGCGCATTATGCAGCCGCTGGATGCGCTGCTGCAGGCCTTTGTTGATCAGCACCGGATGAAGCTGCCGGGTGGCGCGGCCTACGAGCCGTGCTACCGCGTGGTCAGCTGACGCAGGAGGTGCCTCGCCGTTAATGCGACGAGGCACCCTGTGTTAGACCGGCTGACAATAGCGGCGCTGGAAGTAGACCAGGCCGTCGCCGCTTTCCCGCTGGCGGATCGCCAGAATCTCGCAGATCAGAATGTCGTGGCTGCCGGCAGCCACCCGGTTGCTGATGCGGCAATCAAAGTTGATCAACGCCTCATCCAGCATCGGCGCGCCGCTGACGTCGGTGCTCCAGCTGGCACTGGCGAAGCGTTCATCCATCGCTGTCTTGCCTCCGAACAGATTGGACAGCGCCTGCTGATCGCTGGTCAGTGTGTTTACGCACAGGTGGTCGTTGGCCTGAAAGATGTCGTACACCGAGGCGCTGCGATTGAGGCACACCAGCAGACTCGGCGGCTCTTCCGAGACGCTACAGACCGCTGTGGCGGTGAAACCGGCGCGGCCGGCAGGGCCATCGGTGGTAACCACGTTGACCGCGGCGGCCAGTACCGACATGGCGTTGCGGAAAGCGTCCTTGGTGACCGGGGTGGGCATGGGTTCCACTAGCTTGGCTGCGAGCATGATGGGCTCCTTCAGGTAAGAATGCAGGCCTTGGAATAGGCCAGACGCGGCAGACGGTCGAACACCTTGCTGCTGTCGCCGTAACCGAGATTGATCAACAGGTTGGACTTCCAGTGGCTGTCGCTGAAAAACGCCTCGTCCAGCGCCTTGGCGTCAAAGCCGGACATCGGCCCGGTGTCGAGTCCCAGGCTGCGCGCGGCCATGATGAAGTAGGCGGCCTGCATCGAGCTGTTGCGGAAGGCGGTTTCGTAAATCATCTCCGGGCTGCCGGTGAACCAGCTGCGTGCGTCTGCATGGGGGAACAGCTCCGGCAGCGCGTCGTAGAAGCGCGAGTCATAGGCGACGACCACGGTGACCGGCGCGCTCATGGTCTTTTCCAGATTGCCGGATGACAGGCACGGCTTGAGCAGCTCCTTGCCCTGACGGGTGCGCACGAACACGAAGCGTGCCGGGCTGCAGTTGGCCGAGGTTGGGCCCATCTTGGTCAGGTTGTAGATGGCTTCGAGCAGGCTGTCCGGCACCGGCTGATCCAGCCAGCCGTTGTGGCTACGGGCCTCGGTGAACAGTTGCGCCAGGGCGCTTTGATCCAGTGGTTCTTCGTACATGGTTGCCCTCACTCAGGCGGCGAATTCGGTGTCGTGAATGACGCTGGCGAGAAAGCGCCTGAGCGTCGTATTGATGGTGTCCGGGCAGGTCACGCTGGAGGCGTGGCCGCCGTAGTCAAAGCATTCCAGCCGGGCGTTCGGCAGCTGTTCGGCGAGCTCTCGTGAACACTGCCAGGGCACCAGCATGTCGTCGCGGTTGGCGATCAGCAGGGTTGGCTGGCGGATGCCGGCCAGCGCCTGTGCGTCCGGCGCAAATGCCTGCAGGGCGGCAATGCGGCGCAGCAGATTGTCGGTCGGCGGAAAGCCCGTCACGTGCTTGCGGTCGTCGATTTGCAACTGCTCGATGTTGGCGGCGATCCAGTCCGGCGGGTAGAGAAACAGCGCCTGCGCTTCGACGTAGGCAGCCGGCCCGCTGCCGGCGAGCAACTGCTTGCGTACCGAGAAACAGCGCGCGGTATGCGGGCTGACCCGTGACCAGGCGTTCATCAGCGTCAGGCTGCGCAAGCCCGGTGCCTGCTGCAGCGCCAACGCCAGACCGACCAGACCACCGAGGGCATGACCGATCAGGTGATAGTCGCCGATGCCGTGGCTGGCGAGCAGCGTGCGCAACTCGCTGGCCATGGCGTCGATGCTGTAATCGGCGGGCAGGGAGGCAGGGCTTTTGCCGGTGCCGAGCTGGTCGTACAGCACCACGCGATAGTCGCTGGTCAGTGCATCCAGTTGCGGCATCCAGAAGTGCGCCGCGCCGCCGAGCCCCGAGCTGAATACCAGCGTCGGGGCGTCGGCATCACGCCGGCCGTGGATTTCGATATGCATCACGGCCACGGCCTCAGCCGACGTGGGCGATGCTGGCGATTTCGATCAGCGCGTCCGGTTTTACCAGACCACACTGGATGCAGTAACGCGCCGGCTTCTCGCCCGGGAAGTACTCGGCGTAGACGGTGTTGATGGCGGCGTAATCGCTCCAGTCGCGCAGCATGATCATGTTGAAGGTGACGTCATCCATGCTGCCGCCGGCTTCCTCGACCACACCCTTGATGGTTTCTAGCACGTGGCGGGTTTGCGCTGCCGCATCGCCAACGTGAACCACGTTGTTGTCCTTGTCGAAGGGCAGGGTACCGGAGACGTAGACAATGCCATCGGCCATCGAACCCGGAACGTAGGGGGCCAGTGGTTTGCCGGTGCCGGCGGGGAGGATGGTTTTCTTGCTCATGCGGATGCTCCTTGGGTAACGGGCTTGGTCAGTGCGGTGCAGAAGTCGTCGACGGTGCTGACCCAGCCAAAGAAGGTTTCGATGTTGTACAGCGAGGCCTGCTGGACGAATTCCGGCCCGGCCTGATGGGTGGCGTCGGCCAGTACCACGCCGAAGTATTCGAGGAAGAAGCCGTCGCGCAGGGTGGATTCCACGCAGACGTTGGTGGCGATGCCGGTGAACACCAGATTGCGAATGCCGCGCGCGCGCAGCAGGCTGTCGAAGGCGGTGTTGAAGAAGCCGCTGTAGCGTGGTTTCGGCACCACAAGGTCGCCCGGCTGCGGCTGCAGGGCGTCGACCAGATCGTAGTCCCAGGTGCCCTTGGCCAGCAGCTTGCCCTGCAGTTCCGGGTTTTTGCGCATGGTCTTCAGTGCGTTCGACTTGTGCCAGTTCGGCGAGCCGGGGCCACCGGCCTCGGCGTACTCGCTGTCCCAGCCGTTCTGGAAGAAGATCACCTGCACACCGGCGGCGCGTGCCGCTTCGATGGCACGGGCGATCTGCTCGATCACTGGCCCGGTGCTGGAGACATCAAAGCCCGCCAGATCCAGATAGCCGCCCTTGGTGGAATAGGCGTTCTGCATGTCGACCACGATCAGCGCGGTCTCGCCGCTGTTCATCGCCAGCGACTCGGGGCGCGCAGGCAGGATGACGTCGGTCGGGTTGTTGCGTACCGGTGCGTGACCGACAACCGGTTTGGTCAGGCTGTTCATCACGCGCTCTCCAGCATCTCGTTAACGTGTTGGCGGCTCTTCATCAGCGGCTGGATCTTCTCGCCGAAGTCTTCGATGCCCTTGATGAAGTCGTCGAAGGTCAGCATCACGCCGCTGTTGCCGGGCACGGTGGCGACTTCGTCGAGCATGCGCGCAACGTTTTCGTAGGAGCCGACCAGCGTGCCCATGTTGATGTTCACGGCAGAGGTCGGATCGGCCATCTGGCGGATGTTGGTGTCGCCCTTGGATTTGGTGTCGGCGGCGCCCTGTTCGCCGAGCCAGGCGATGGCTTCATGGTCGGCACCATCCTTGTAGTGCTCCCAGCGGGCGCGGGCGGCTTCGTCGGTCTCATCGGCGATGATCATGAACAGCGCGCAGGAGGTAACGTCGCGGCCGCTTTCCTCGGTGGCCTTGACCAGACGCTCGACGGTCGGGGCAAACGCGGTTGGGGTGTTTACGCCCTTGCCGAAGCAGAAGTTGTAATCGGCGTACTTGGCAGTGAAGGCCATGCCGGCTTCGCTCTGACCGGCGCAGATGACCTTCATGTCGGCCTGTGGTTTGGGGCTGACGCGGCAGTCGTCCATCTGGAAGTGCTCGCCCTTGAAGTCGCTGCGACCGGTGTTCCACAGATCGCGCAGCACGGTGGCGTATTCGCCGAGGTAGTCATAACGGTTGGCGAAGAACTCATCGCCGGGCCACAGGCCCATTTGGCTGTATTCCGGCTTCTGCCAGCCGGTTACCAGGTTGACGCCGAAGCGGCCGTTGGAGATCGAGTCGATGGTCGAGGCCATGCGCGCGACGATCGCCGGCGGCAGGGTCAGGGTGGCGGCGGTGGCGAACAGTTGGATGCGCTCGGTGACCGCGGCCAGACCGGCCATCAGGGTGAAGGATTCGAGGTTGTGTTCCCAGAATTCGGTCTCGCCGCCAAAGCCGCGCAGCTTGATCATCGACAGGGCAAATTCAAAACCATAGTGCTCGGCGCGCTGCACGATGGCCTTGTTCAAATCGAAGGTCGGCATGTACTGCGGGGCGTTCTTGGAAATCAGCCAGCCGTTGTTACCGATCGGGATGAAGATACCTACATTCATCGGGTTGCACTCCATTGTCCATGTGTTCAGAAGGTCGGCTTGCGTGGCCGGCCGCTGAACAGGCAAAAAGCACAATCCAGGCCATGTTTTTTTTGTTGATTTAAATCAATGATTTGGGTGGTTTGACTGGTTTAAGTTAGACCATTTAGTCCATCTTAGAGCACTTGGTTTGTGCATAGGGATTGGCGTTGGGGCCCATTTTGGGGCTTGAGTTGTCTGCTATCCCCAAGGGTAGAATGCGAGCGTTAAAAGAAGAGGCATACCTCCCAGTGAGTAAACAGATACAGCGTCCCGCACCACCTGCAAAGAAGCCCAAGGCCCGCAGCCGGGTGCCCAGTGAAGCTACGCTGAATCGTCGCAAGCGCCTGATGGAAACCAAGCGCAGCGCCATCATGGAAGCGGCGCTCGATGTGTTTTCCCGCTACGGACTGCACGGCACCAGCCTGGATCAGGTCGCCAGCCAGGCCGACGTCTCCAAGACCAACTTGCTGTATTACTTTGCCTCCAAGGAAGACCTGTACATTAATGTGCTGCGGCAGTTGATGGATGTCTGGCTGAGCCCGCTGAAGGCATTCAGTGTCGAGCAGGACCCCGCCGAGGCCATCGGCGACTACCTGCGCGTCAAGTTGGAGCTGTCGCGCGATCATCCCGCTGAGTCACGGCTGTTTTGTCTGGAGGTCATTCAGGGCGCGCCGCTGCTGCTGGGCGAACTGCAGGGCTCGCTGCGCGAGATCGTCGAATCCAAGGTCAGCGTTATCAATGCCTGGATTGCGGCGGGCAAGCTGGCACCGGTCGAACCCCATCATCTGATCTTCTCGCTGTGGGCCATGACTCAGCATTACGCCGACTTCCGTACCCAGGTCGAGGCGGTGTCAGGTCGCACGTTGGACGATCCGGCGTTCTTTGCCGAGACGCTGGCCAACCTCAAGGCGCTGGTGCTGCAGGGCGTCTGTCCGCGCACTTGATCTGCATCAATATCCTCGCCCTGTTTTTGGGCTAAGCGCACAAACCGAGTGCTCTAGATCAGACCGTTTGTTCCAAAATAAGCGGTCCTATTTTGTTATCTATCTGTTTTAAAAGAGAAAAGCCTTTTTGGCATAGTTGCTGCAATCGTCTCCTGTGATTGGACGCTGGTGTATCGAGCCTGCTCGTTGCGCCGCTTCTCTGGTCCGGCATCAGTCCGGGCACCACTTGGAGGAACCGGTTGTATGACGCTTCAATACGTTCCCATTATCGATCTTGGGCCCTATTTCGGCGGGACTGCCGAGGGCAAGGCTGAGGTGGCCAAAGCGGTCAACCAGGCCTGTCGGGACATCGGCTTTCTGGTCATTACCGAGCACCAGATTCCCAAGGAATTGATCGAGCGGGTTTATGCCCTGACTTCACAGTTCTTTGATCTGCCGATGGCAGAAAAGCGCAAGGCGGATCGTCCGCGTCCGGACATGGTCCGTGGCTACAGCGCGGTTGCCGAGGAAAGCCTGTCCTACTCGATGGAAGAAGCGGCGCCGGGCGACCTCAAGGAATCCTTCTCGATTGGCCCGACCGAGGTGCCGGACGAGCCCTATTACTCCGAAGCCATGGCCGGCCCGCACTTTGCGCCGAACGTCTGGCCGCCGGAGCTGCCCGGTTTTCAGCAGGCCTACGCCGAGTACTTTGCGGCGATGGGTGATCTGGCCCGCTCGCTGATGCGCATCTTTGCGCTGGCGCTGGAACTGCCGGAAACCTTCTTTGACGACAAGATCGACAAGCACATCAGCATGTTCCGCAGCCTGCGTTACCCGCACCTGAAAGAGGGTATCGAGGAAGGCCAGCTGCGCGCCGGTGCGCACACCGATTACGGCAGCCTGACCATCGTCAAACCCGACGGCGCACTGGGTGGCCTGCAGGTGTGCAACCGCGACGGCGAATGGGTCGATGTGCCCTATGTTGAAGACGGCTTCGTGGTCAACATCGGTGACCTGATGATGCAGTGGACCAACGATCAGTGGATCTCGACCCTGCACCGCGTGGTCAATCCGCCGGAAGACGCTGCGGGCGATCAGCAACGCCAGTCGCTGGTGTTCTTCCATCAGCCCAACTACGACGTCATGGTCGAGTGTCTGCCGAGCTGCCTGGCCGATGGCGAGACGCCGCTCCATGCGCCGGTCTCCTCGGGCGACCACCTTAAGTCCAAGTTCGTCCGGCAGACGACCTTCGGCGGCAGCAAGGTGGCCTGAGATGAGCAAACTCTCCTATGTAAACGTCTTCGCCCGCGATATCGAAGCTCTCAGCGGGTTCTACCAGCGCGTATTCGACTTTCCCGAAGTAGAGGCGATTCGCTCGCCGATATTTGTCGGCCTGGACGCCGGCACCTGCTGCATCGGTTTCAACGCGCCGGATGCCTACGAACTGCTGCATCTGGCCGAGCACTCCGACACCCGCGGGTGCAAGTTTCTGCTCAACATCGACGTCGACAGCCCAGCGGAGGTCGACCGTATGGTGCCGATCGCCGTCGAGGCTGGCGCCACCCTGATCAAGCCGCCGTATACCACCTATTACAACTGGTATCAGGCGGTGCTGATGGATCCGGAAGGCAACGTATTCCGTATCAACCACATGATGTAGTCACACCACCTGATCGCAAGAAGGACTTTGGCAATGAAAAAACTGATTGCGGGCGCGGTATGCGCCCTGGCCGCCTGCGGCCTGCCAACTCTGGCTGCTGCCGAGGAAGGCGGCTTTACCCTGACCGGCCCGGCGAAGATCGCCATGCTCTACATCAGCCCGCGCAACGACGGTGGCTGGACTCAGGCCTTCGACGAGGCGCGTCAGCGTCTGGAAGGCGAGATTGGCCAGAAGATTCAGTACGTGGAAAGCGTTCCGGAAACCGCCTCGGCGATCAAACCGACCGTTGAGCGGCTGATTCAGCGTGGCGCCAACATCATCATCGGCACCGCGTTCGGTTACTCCGACACCTTCAAGGAACTGGCCGACAAGTACCCGGACGTGGCCTTCCTCAACGGCTCCGGCACCACCAACTCGCACAACCTGGAATCCTTCTACGGTCGTACCTACGAGAGTCAGTACCTGTGCGGCATGGCCGCTGGTGCGGCGTCTGAAACCGGCAAGCTGGGCTTTGTGGCGGCTAACCCCTTCGGCCAGGTGAACTGGACCGTTAACGCCTTCGCCATGGGCGCGCAGCAGATGAATCCGGATGCGACCGTCACCGTCATCTACACCGGTGCCTGGAACGACCCGGTCAAGGAGCGTGCCGCCGCAACCGCGCTGATCGACCAGGGCGCTGACGTTATCGGCCAGCACGTAGACAGCCCGACCCCGCAGATCGTTGCTCAGGAGCGCGGCGTGCACGGTACCGGTCACCACCGTGACATGAGCGAGTTCGCCCCCGAAGCCACCGTGTGCTCCTCGGTCTGGGTCTGGGATCGCTTCCTGGCGCCTGAGCTGAAGAAGATCATGGCTGGCAACTGGGTACCGGCTGAGCACGGTGCGCTGCTGTCGATGGAGCAGGGCGGTACCGACGTTGCTTGCTGCGGCAAGGGCATCGATGAAGAAGAGAAGGCCAAGATCATGGCCGCCCGTGAGGAACTGCTGAACGGCGAGAAACTGATCTACGCCGGCCCGATTGCTGACCGTGACGGCAACGTCAAGGCGGCGGAAGGCGAAGCGCTGTCTGACGCCGAACTGTGGTCCATGGACTGGTTCGTCAAGGGAGTGATTACCCAGCAATGAGTAACCCGAACGCGATCCGGCTGGACAGCGTAAGCAAGTCGTTTGACGGCTTCAAAGCGCTGTCCGAGGCCTCCTTCACCGCACGCTGGGGCGAAGTGCATGCCCTGCTGGGCGAGAACGGAGCGGGCAAGTCGTCCCTGATGAACATCGCCGCAGGGCTGTATGCGCCGGAAACCGGATCGCTGTTCATCGACGACAACCTAGTGCGTCTGAAGGGGCCGCTCGATGCTGCAGCACAGGGCATCGGCATGGTTCATCAGCACTTCAAGTTGGTGAAACCCTTCACCGTGGCGGAGAACATTCTGCTTGGCCTGCGTCACCTGCAAACCGGTACCTACCGGCAGCGGCTGGCGCAGACCGCCGAGCAGATCACCGCCATGGCCGCCAGCCTGGGGTTCAGCATCGAGCCCCACGCGAGGGTGGATCAGCTGTCGGTGGCCGAGCAGCAACGGGTCGAGATTCTCAAGGTATTGCTGGCCGGTGCCCGCATCCTGATTCTCGATGAACCCACCGCGGTGTTGACTGATGCGGAGGCAGAGAGCCTGCTGACCACGGTCCAGCATTTCGCGCATCAGGAAGGCGCTGCCGTCATCCTGGTGACGCACAAGATGAATGATGTGATGCGCTACGCCGATC
This sequence comes from Halopseudomonas sp., assembly GCF_038130085.1. Classification (NCBI taxonomy): domain Bacteria; kingdom Pseudomonadati; phylum Pseudomonadota; class Gammaproteobacteria; order Pseudomonadales; family Pseudomonadaceae; genus Halopseudomonas; species Halopseudomonas sp. The sequence goes on from NZ_JAYPMU010000027.1 coordinate 16,481, forward strand.
AGGTGACGGTGATGCGCACAGGCTCGACGGTCGCGAGCCTCAAACCGCAGACCGTTTCGGTCGGCGAGCTGGTCAAGCTGACCGTCGGCGACGCGCCCACACCGCCACAGATTCCAGCCAGCCGCGCGGCGGGCGAGGTCAAACTGGCGGTGCGCGATCTGCGCTCCAGCGGCGATGCGCCAGTACTGCGCGGCGTTAATCTGGAGCTGCGTGCCGGTGAGATTTACGGCATCGCCGGTGTCGGCGGCAACGGCCAGAGTGAGCTGGCGGGTGCGCTGATGGGCCTGCCGGAGCTGGTCTCCGGCGAGATGGAACTGGTCGGTGAAGGTGATCTCAACAGCCTCAGCGCGGCCCGTCGCCGTGAGCTGGGTATCGCCTGCATTCCCGCCGACCGCTACAGCTCGGCGCTCGCCGCGCCGCTGTCGATCAGCGACAACTTTGCCATGGGCGACGTGCACAGCGGCCGCTACGGGCCGTTCTGGTTCCTGCGCCGCAAACGGATTGAAGCCGACACCGCCGCTGCAGTCGCCGAGTTCGATGTGCAGGGCGTGCGCTCGCTGCAACAGAAGGCGGCCCTGCTGTCGGGCGGCAACGCGCAGAAGCTGGTGATTGCCCGCGAGTTTGCCCGCACCCCGCAACTGGTCATCGTGCACAGCCCCAGCCGCGGGCTGGATGTGCGCGCCACCCTGGCAGTGCACGAACGGCTGCGTAGCGCGCGTGATGCGGGCGCGGCGGTGCTGCTGATCAGTGAAGACCTGGACGAAGTGATGGCGCTGGCAGACCGCATTGGCGTGATGTCGGCAGGACGTATCATCGGCGAGTTTGCCCAACCGGCAGACCGCCAGGCAATCGGGCAGGCCATGGTGAACCATGTTTGATACAACGAATTTTCAACCGCTGCTGGCGCGCCGCTACACCCTTGAAGTACGCCAGCAGATGGCCTGGTACTGGCAGGCGCTGGTTATCGCGCTGGCATTGGTAGTCGGCATGCTCATTTCGGCGGCGATTCTGGTCAGCGCCGGGGTGCCCGCCGGTGAGCTGCTCAATGAATTTGTCATCCTGACTCTGTTCGACAGCCAGAGTCTGCGTGCGGTGCTGTTCCAGGCGGCACCGCTGATCATGGTCGGTCTGGCGGGCTGTCTGGCGTTCCGTGCGCGGTTCTGGAATCTTGGGCTGGAAGGCCAGATGATCTGGGGCGCGATTGGCGCGACCGCCGTTTCACTGTTCGAGATTGGGCCGCCGTCACTGCGCCTGCCGTTGATGATGGTGTGCGCCATGGCCTGCGGCCTGCTCTGGGCGCTGGCGCCGGTGCTGCTCAAGCTGCACCTGAAGGTCAACGAGATCATCTCCACGTTGATGCTCAACTACATTGCGATCAACTTCCTGCTGCATCTGGTCTACGGCAGCTGGAAAGACCCGCGTGACTCCTTCCCTTATTCGCCGCAGTACAAAGTGTTCGAGCGTTTGCCCGAGCTGTTCGACGGCGTCAGCCTGGCGGTGGTGCTCGCGCTGGTGGTCGCATTGTTTGTGCTTTGGTTCACCGGCATCTCGCGCGCTGGCCTATACCTGCGCTTTGTCGACAGCAGCCCGGGTGTGGCGCGTGCGGTCGGCGTGCCGGTCAAGCGGGTGATCCTAGGTACCGTGCTGCTGTCCGGTGCGCTGGCAGGTCTGGCCGGGCTGATGATCACCGCCGGACAGGAAGGGCGGCTGACCCATTCCTTCTACGCCGGTTACGGCTTTTCCGGGATTCTGATCGCCTTTCTGGCGCGCAACCAGCCGATTGCGGCAACGGTGGTTGCGGTGCTGGTGGCGACCCTGTTTGTCGCCGGGCGCAGCCTGCAGGTGTTCTATCAGATCCCGTTTTCGATGGTGCAGTTGATCCAGGCGATTCTGGTGATCTGCGTGGCGTCGTCGGAGTTCTTTATCCGGCACCGTATTCGCCGCATTCAGGGAGGGCAGGTCTGATGGATATGATTGCAAGCTGGATTGGCAACATTCCCGACTTCGCCGTGCCCTTCGCGCTGGCGGCACTTGGGCTGATCGTGATCGAGCGCTCCGGGGTGCTGGCACTGGGAGCCGAGGGCCTCATGCTGGTGGGCGCGCTGGCAGGGATCGGTGCTTCGCTGATGACCGGCGGTGCGACGGTCTGGGCATTGATTCTGGCGATGTGTGCGGCCGGGTTTGTCTCGCTGCTGTTCGCTCTGATGGTGCTGGTGATGCGCATCAATCAGGTGATCGCCGGTCTGGCGCTGGTGTTCTTCTGCCAGGGCCTGACCGGGCTGCTCGGCACCCTGCTGGACTGGACCAACAAGCCGGTCGCCGGGCTGCAGTCAGTGTCGCTGTGGCCACTGTCGGAGTTGCCGGTGGTGGGCAAGCTGTTCGTGCAGAACCCGCTGGTGTTTGTCACTCCGCTGATCTTCCTCGCGGTGGTGCTGGTGCTCAATCGCAGTGTGCTGGGCCTGCGCCTGCGCGCGGTCGGCGAGAACCCGCAGGCAGCGGATGCCGCCGGTATTCCGGTGCTGGGCTATCGCTGCGCCGCCATCGTGGCTGGTTCGATGTTGATCGGTCTGGCCGGTGCTTTTATTTCGGTGCTGAGCACCAAGATGTGGATCGCCGATATGGTCGGCGGCCGCGGCTGGATTGCCGTGGCGCTGGTGATTTTTGCTCGCTGGTCGCCGTGGAAGGCGCTGGCCGGCGCCGTGCTGTTTGGCTGTATCGAGGCGCTGATTCCGCAGATGGCCGCCTCCGGTATTCGCCTGCCGCAGTACTTCGTATTTATGACCCCCTACGCCGTCACCCTCGGGGTGATGATCTGGGTAGCCCTGGCCAGCCGTGACAGCAGCAGCCAGCCTGGGGCGTTGGGGGAACCCTTTATTCGAGAAGAGCGCCGCTAGCTGCGTTGAAAGCTGGCTACGTGGCCAGCGCAGCGTTAAGCGTCGGTTCAACATGCTCATTTACTGTTCGTAAACTGCGCTGTTTCGCCAACGCTTGCCTTGCGCTGACTGCCTCGCCGACGCTTTCCACTGCGGCTAGTGATCTCATTAAGAACAGGATATACCCATGCAAGGTGCAGTATTGATTACCGGCGCGACCTCCGGGTTTGGCGCCGCCAGCGCGCGCTGTCTGGCGCGTCAGGGCTGGCCGCTGATTCTCTGTGGTCGCCGATTGGAGCGGCTGCAGGCGTTGGCTGATGAACTCAGTGAGCTGACTAGCGTGCTGCCGTTGCAGCTGGACGTGCGCGATGCCATCGCCGTACAGCGTGCCATCGATGAACTGCCGGAGCCGTTTTCCGGCATTCAGGTGCTGGTCAATAACGCCGGGCTGGCGCTGGCGCCGGGCCCGGCACAGGCGGTGGAGTTGAGCGACTTGCACACCATGATCGACACCAACATTACCGGGCTGGTCAACGTCACCCACGCGGTGTTACCGCGGCTCATCGCCTGGGGCAGCGGTGCAACCATCATCAACATCGGCTCCACCGCCGCCGGCAACCCGTATCCCGGCAGCCACGTCTACGGTGCCAGCAAGGCGTTCGTACAGCAGTTTTCCTACAACCTGCGCTGCGACCTGCAGGGCACAGGCGTGCGGGTCACCGACCTGGCGCCCGGCATTGCCGAGACCGAGTTCAGCCTGGTGCGCAACGCCGGTGACGCTGGTGCTGCCGACAAGGTCTATCAGGGTACGGTGCCGCTCACCGCAGACGATGTAGCCGATCAGGTCGGCTACATCGCCGCGCTACCGGCGCACATGAACATCAACCGACTGGAAGTGGTGCCGGTTCGCCAGGCCTGGGGGCCATATGCGATTCATCGGGATCAGCTCACCGAGTCGGTCTGAGCTCGGTCGACAAACTCCACCACGCGCTGCAGCGCCGCATCTGCGCTGTGCAGCAGACCCGCGTGGGCTTGGAATACGTGCCATAGCGCTTCGTAACGCTCCAGACGTACTTCCACGCCGGCAGCGCGTGCGGCCTCGGCCAGGCGCAGGCTGTCGTTCAGCAGTACCTCATCCTCGCCCACCTGCAACAGTAGCGGTGGCAGCCCCTTTAGCTGACCGAACAGTGGCGAAAGCATCGGGTTCGCGCGGTCCAGCCCGGCTGGGCAGTAGGCGTCGCGGGCGCTGTCTAGCCATGACGGGTGCAGCAGCGGATCGCCTGCCGCAGGTGCGTGCAATTGCTCGGCGGTCATGTCGGTGACCGGCGAGAAGCACACCAGCGCTGCTGGCAGTGGCAGCTTGAGTGAGGCCAGCTTCTGCGCTGTCACCAGCACCAGGTTACCACCGGCCGAGTCGCCCGCCAGGGTGATCTGGTCTGGCGAATAGCCGCGCTGCAGCAAGGCCTGGTAGGCCGCGACCGCATCCTCACAGGCAGCCGGTGCCGGGTGCGCGGGTGCTAGGCGGTAGTCCAGCGCGCAGACGTCGAACCGGCCGCGACTGGCGAGCGCCGAGCAGATGCCGCGGTGGGTTTGCGGCGAGCCGATGACGAAGGCCCCGCCGTGCAGGTAAAGCATGACTCTGCCATCGCCACCGGTTGCCGGGCGATGCCACAGGCAGGGCCGCCCTGCGATCTGCTCAGCGCTGCGGCTGACGCCTTTGGCCAGCGGCATGCCGAGGGTCAGCAGGCGCAGCACCAGTGCCTGTACTGCGAATGGAATCGGTGGCCGTACCAGACCGCGAAACAGCAGCTTCAGCATGCCGCGCAGGATTGCGCGCAGACCGGGTTGGCCCGGGTTGCGATACAACTCATCAACGTACCTGGACATAATCACTCCATGTCGGTTTGCGGGTCATGTGCCGATAAGTGAAGGTGAAACCGGGCCAGTTGACGGTCTGCTTGCCGTCGGCGGTCAGGTACCAGCTCTGGCAACCCTGTGCCCAGATCGTACCGCGGGCGTCGTCCTGTACCTGCTGGTTGTAGCGCGCCTGGACCTCAGGCTGCAGGTCAAGATAGCGCAGGCCACGGTCGCGCACGGCCTTGACGCAGGCGATGACGTAGCGGAACTGGCTTTCCAGCATGTAGATGATCGAGTTGTGGCCGAGGTTGGTGTTCGGCCCATAGAGCACGTACAGGTTGGGGAAGCCGGCCACCGAGATGCCCTTGTAGGCTTCGGCACCGTCACGCCAGACGTCGTTCAGCTCGCGGCCGTCGAGACCGGTAATGCGTATCGGCGCGAGGAACTCGGTGGCGGCAAAGCCGGTACCGTAGATCAGCACGTCGGCCGGGTGCAGGGTGCCGTCGCGGGTGACGACGCCTTCCGGCACCACCTTCTCGATACCGTCGGTGACGATATCGACGTTGGGCTGGTTCAGCGCCGGGTAGTAGTTGTTGCTGATCAGGATGCGCTTGCAGCCAAGCGGATAATCCGGGGTCAGCGCCGCCTGCTTGGCCGGATCGCTGATGTGTCGCCGCAGATGACGCAAGGCCGCTTTTTCGCTGTACTTGACCAGCGCCGGGAAGTGCACGAAGCCCAAAGCGCGGACCTCATGGGTGAGGTACTGCCAGAGTCTATCCAGTTGGTGCAGCACGGGAAGCCGGCTCAGCCAGCGGCGCCGGCCTTCACCATACTCGCGGTCGTCCTTGGGCAGTACCCAGGCAGCGTTGCGCTGATACAGATCGAGCTGAGCCACTTGCGGAACGATCTGCGGCACGAACTGGATCGCCGAGGCGCCGGTGCCGATGACCGCGACCCGCTTGCCCTTGAGATCAACGTCGTGCTGCCATTCGGCTGAGTGGAAGGCCGGGCCGGCAAAACTGTTCAGCCCTTCGATGTTCGGCATCAGCGGGCGGTTGAGCTGACCGCAGGCGGTGATCAGGTTGCGCGCGATCAGGGTCTCCCCACCGGCGGTGGTGACCTGCCAGCAGCCGCTGTCGGCATCGAAGTGGGCCTCGCTGACTTCGCAGTTCAGGCGGATGCGCTGGCGCAGGTGATACTTGTCGGCGCAATGGCGGATGTAGGCGTGAATCTCGTCCTGGCGGGCGTACTTGTGCGGCCAGGTGGTGCGGGGTTCAAACGAGTAGGAATACAGGTGCGAGGGAACGTCGCAACCGGAGCCGGGATAGTGGTTGTCGCGCCAGGTGCCGCCGATGTCGGCGGCCTTCTCCAGCAACAGAAAGTTGCTGATGCCCTGACGGTCGAGCTGGATGGCAATGCCGAGGCCGCCAAACCCGGTGCCAATGATGATGGCGTCGAGCGGTGCGGCAGGTGAGCTTTTATTAGTCATTGTGTGCTTCCTCCTGTGCGACCCATATTAGGTGTTGTCTGTGTCGACAGATATGGCATAGTCGGTCATAAAATTGTGAGTTTCGGACAATCCATGACCACTTCCACGCCTCCATGGCCGCGTCTGCGCAACATCGGCAGCGTGCAACTGATGACCCAGCTCGGCACCGAACTCGGCCTGACGGTGCCGCAATGCCTGCAGGGCAGTGGGCTGGACGTCATGGCATTGGCCGACGGCCAGGCGCAGGTGGAGGCGAGTCAGGAGTTGCAGGTAGTTGCCAACCTGCTGACCTGTCTGCCCGATCAGCCGTTGCTGGGCCTGCTGGCTGGGCGCCGTTATCAGTTGAGTCGCTACGGGATCTGGGGCTATGCATTGCTCAGCAGTGCCTCGCTCGGTGAGGCGCTGGAAATGGGCCTGCGCTATCTCGATCTGACCTTCGCCTTCTGTCGTATCCAGGCCCGCGAGGAGGCTGGCAGACACTGGCTGGTTATCGACGACAGCTGGATCGAGCCTGAACTGCGCCGCTTTCTGCTGTTGCGCGATAGCTCTGCCATTACCCGCATTCAACGTGAGCTGACCGGTCTGCGGCAGCCGTTCAAATCGGTCCAGCTGGCGCTGCCGGCACCGCCTGATGACCTCCTTAGCGCCTACGCCGAGGCCTATGGCTGCACGCCGCAGTTCGATGCGGCTGAGCACCTGCTTGAGCTGGATCCCGAGCTGCTGGCGCGCGGCCTGCCGGGCGACAACCCGTCAATCCGTCAGGCCTGCGAGCAGCAGTGTCACCAACTGCTGCAGCGCTACCGGGCGCGCGATGGCCTGGCCGGGCGAGTGCGGGAGTTGCTGCTCGAGGGCGGTGCAGCGCTGCCGGATATGTCCGCTGTCGCGGCCCGCCTGCACCTGACCGAGCGTACGTTGCGGCGTCGCCTCAGTGATGAACAGGCCAGTTTCCGGCAGCTGCAGGAAGAAACGCGCGAAGCGCTGGCCGAGGAGCTGTTGCGCATGCCGGGGCTGTCGCTCGATGAGGTAGCGCAACGTCTGGGTTATGGCGAGGTGTCTAACTTCGTTCATGCGTTTCGGCGCTGGAAGGGGATGACGCCCCGACAGTTTTGTCGCATCGCGCGCACGTAACGCATCAGCCGGACTGATGGGTGACCATTCGGTCAGTCAAGAGCCGCTTCCGTGCGGCTGCGGCCGGAGTATCTTTGCGCTAGGACCATTCACGAACAAACGACAACAAAGGAGAATGCCCGTGGCCGATCTGGACGTATTCCGCCAGCAAACCCGCGCCTGGCTGGAAGAAAACTGCCCGCAGAGCATGCGCACACCGCAGCGCTCGGACAACGATGCCTGCTGGGGCGGACGCAACTTCACCTTTGCCAGCGAAGACCAGAAACTCTGGCTCGAACGCATGGCCGCACGCGGCTGGACCGCGCCTGACTGGCCGACCGAGTATGGCGGCGGTGGCCTGAGTCAGCAGGAGCACAAGGTGCTGCGTGAGGAGATGGCGCGCATCAATGCTCGTCCGCCGCTGTCCAGTTTCGGTGTCTGGATGATCGGCCCGGCGATTCTCAAGTTCGGTTCCGAAGAGCTCAAGCGTCAACATCTGCCACCGATTGTTCGTGGCGAGATCCGCTGGTGTCAGGGCTACAGTGAGCCGGGTGCCGGCTCCGATCTGGCTGGTCTGCAGACCCGTGCCGAAGACCACGGCGGCCACTTTATCGTCAACGGCCAGAAGATCTGGACCTCCTACGCCGACAAGGCCGACTGGATGTTCTGTCTGGTACGTACCAACCCGGATGCCAAGAAGCAGCTGGGTATCAGTCTGGTGCTGTTTGACATGACCACCCCCGGTGTCAGCACCCGGCCGATCAAGTTGATCTCCGGCAGTTCACCATTCTGCGAGACCTTCCTCGACAACGTGCGGGTGGAGAAGAATCAGGTGGTCGGTGAGATCAACGCCGGTTGGACCATCGCCAAGTACCTGCTGACCCACGAGCGGGAAATGATCGGTGGTATGGGCCGCACTGCCGCGGGCCAGAAGACCCTTCCGCAGATCGCGGTGAATGCCGTCGGACTGGAAGACGGCAAGCTGGCTGACGGCATGCTGCGCAGCGAACTGGCGACATGGGATCTGGACGCGGCGGCCTTTGCGCTGACCGCAGAGCGGGTGCTCGATGAAGCCAAGGCCGGTCAGGGCGTGGGCGCGGCATCAGCGATGCTCAAGTACTACGGCACCGAGCTGAACAAGCGTCGGCAGGAACTGATGGTCGCCCTGCATGGCAGCGATGGTCTGATCTGGGAAGGGGAGGCGTCTCGCGAGGGTGCGATTCCACGTACCTGGCTGCGCTCCAAGGGCAACTCGATCGAGGGAGGCACCACCGAGGTACAGCTCAACGTCATCGCCCGCAACATTCTCGGCCTTCAGTAAGGGGACTCAGTCATGGCAGCTTTGGTACTTAACGAAGAACAACAGATGCTCAAGGACGCGGCCAAGCGTTTCATGGGCGAAAGTGCGCCGGTCAGCCAGTTGCGCGCGTTGCGTGATAATCGTGATGAAACCGGCTTCTCCCGTGAACTGTGGCAGAGCATGGTCGAGATGGGCTTTGTCGGCACGCTGATTCCTGAAGCGCTCGGCGGTGCCCAGTTCGGTTATGTCGGCATGGGCCAGGTTAGCGAACAGGTCGGCCGTAACCTGAGTGCATCACCGCTGATCTCGACGGCCGTGGGTGGCGTTGCCGCGCTGCTGCTGGCCGGCTCCAGCGAACAGCAACAGGCACTGCTGCCGCAGGTCGCCGATGGCAGTTTGCTGCTGGCGCTGGCGGTTGATGAAGCGCCGCGTCACGCGCCGAACCGGGTGGCAACCCGGTTGCAGGCGGCTGATGGCGGTTATCTGCTCAACGGCCGCAAGACCTTTGTGGTCGATGGGCATGTTGCCGACAAACTGATCGTCTCCGCCCGCAGCAGCGGTGCTGAAGCAGAGCACGCTGGCATCAGCCTGCTGCTGGTGGACCGCACTGCACCGGGCGTCAGCGTTGAGCGCACCATCATGGCGGATAGCCGTAACGCAGCGATTGTCAGCTTTGAAAATGTAAGGGTGGCGGCCGGGGATGTGCTGGGTGAAGTGGGTAACGCCTGGGCTGCGCTGGAGCTGACCCTGGACGTGGTTAACGCACAGCTGGCCGGTGAGCTGCTGGGGATCTCGCTGGAGGTATTCGAGCGCACGGTGGCCTATCTCCAGGAGCGTAAGCAGTTTGGCGTGGCGCTGAGCACCTTCCAGGCGCTGCAGCATCGCTGTGCGCATCTGTTCAGCGAGCTGGAACTGGTCAAGTCGGCGGTACTGAAGGCGCAGATGGCGCTGGACGCCGGTGATGCTGAAGCGGCCCAATGGGTCAGTCTGGCCAAGGCCAAGGCCTGCGAAGTGGCTGAACTGGCGACCAATGAAGCGGTGCAGATGCACGGCGGCATGGGCATGACCGATGAGTTTGATATCGGCTTGTTCATGAAGCGTGCGCGCAGTGTGCAGGCACTGTTCGGTGACTATCGCTACCACGCCAATCGCTTTGCGGCATTGCGCGGTTATTGACCGGGAGGGCCGAGTTCCAACTCGGCCAAGGTGTTGAACGGTACTTGCTGGTCGAGCGGTAGCTCGACACTCCCGGTGCGGCAGACATAAAAAAACCGCAGCCTTGGCTGCGGTTTTTTTATGTCCTGATCAGAAGTGAACTTTGACGATCAGGTTGGTGGCGCTCTGGTGGGTGTCCAGGCCAAAGGTGCCGTTCGGGATGCCGTACTTGTGCTTCCAGTAGTCGTATTCGATACCGGTGTACACCTGCTTCTCGGACCAGCCCAGCGCCTTACCCAGGTCATACTTGACCTGCGGGTTGATGTGCAGGTTGGCGTGGTAGTTGTCGCCGTCGTTGTCGACAACCCAGTCGATGAAGCCGTCGATCAGCAGGTCGGAGTTGCCCACCGGTACGGTATAGGCCCAGACCGGGGTGATCTGCCAGATACCGCGGCCACCTTCATCGGTGTCAGCGTGACGGTAGTAGGTGTTCAGCTGGACGTAGTCGAAGCCGGGGATGCTCAGGTCAATAGCCGGGCCGAGCAGGTAGTTCTTGATGTCGTTCCGGCCGAACTCGTAGGTACCAGCCAGCAGCACGTCGGTGATCGGGCCGAAGGCAAAGCTCTGGCCGGTGATCTTGCTCAGCGACAGGCGCGGTGAGATCTCGCCGTAGTAGCTGCTGTTCTGATCTTCGCTGTTGGTGCCGCCGTTGTAGTGGATGCTGTCGAAGAAGGCGAACAGGTCACCTTTGGTCCAGCCGCTGACGTGCTCGAAAGTGACGGTCTGCTGGGTGTCCGGGTCGACCTGGAAGTCGGTACCGTACAGATAGGTAATGCTGTTGTTCTGCCACAGCAGGGGATAGGCGTGTGCAAGGCTGCTGGCCAGCATCAGGGTGCTACCCAGTGCGGCGCGGGTCAGGCTGTTCATGGATGTTGCTCCATTTCGTATTGGCATTATGGGTGTAAAGCAGGGGTCAGCTGACCGAATGGCAGGCCTGACCAATAATCCGGCGCGAATGGTATAGCAAAATGCGGCCGGAAGCAGCGGCTGGCGGGCGTTTTGCTACATTTTGCCGCGCCCCGGTGGGCGCTTTCTCAGGGGGTGATGGTGGCTGGATGCTGACTGGTAAGCAGGTTTTCCGCGCCGGAACAGTCCAGTGGCCGGCCCCAGAGGTAGCCCTGGATCGCTTCGCACTCAAGCTGCTCGAGTAACTGTAGCTGACGGGTGGTCTCCACGCCTTCGGCCAATGTGCTGATGCCCAGGTTGTGGGCCATCTGGATAATGCTGCGGACCATGTCGGCGCTGCCCTGGTCGACGTCGATGTCCTGTACGAAGCTGCGGTCGATTTTCAGCGTGTCGACCGGGAAGTGTCGCAGCTGCGCCAGCGAGGAGAATCCGGTACCGAAGTCGTCGATCGCCAGGCGTACCCCCAGTCGATGCAGGCTGGTGAGTTGCTGGCGCGCCTGTGCCGGCTCTTCCATGGCGGTGCCTTCGGTCAGTTCCAGCTCCAGTCGGTCTGGCGGCACGTCATGCTGACGGAGCAAGTCAGCTACCTGGCTGGCCAGGTCGGTGCTGCGGAACTGGGCGGCGGACAGGTTGATGGCCAGTGTGGTTGAGGTGAAGCCGCGGGCTCGCCAGCGGGCCAGTTGGGCCACGCCCTGCTCCAGCACCCACTCGCCGATCTGGCCGATCTGACCACTGCTTTCGGCGACCGGGATGAACTCGGCGGGGGAAACCTGGCCCAGGGTTGGGTGCGTCCAGCGCAGCAGCACTTCGAAGCCGGTCAGGCGTTTGCCCACCAGCGCCCACTGCGGCTGATAGTGCAGCGCCAGTTCGTTTCGTTCGATGGCGGTGCGCAGCGCATTTTCCAACTCCATCAGGCGTGACATTCGGGCTTGCAGGTCTGCGGTGTAGAACTGCACGTTGTTGCGCCCGCGCTGCTTGGCCAGATACATGGCGGCATCGGCATGTTGAATCAGACTGTCGAGGTCATCACTGTCTCCGGGGTAGAGGGCGATGCCGATCGAGGCACTGGTAGTGGTGACGTGATGATCAAAACGCAGCGGCTGCACCAGGCTGTCGAGGATACGACGTGCGACGTGCATGGCACCGTCGGCGTCGATGTCCGGCAGCGCGACGATGAACTCGTCGCCACCCTGGCGCGAGAGGGTGTCTTCGGCACGCAGATGCGGCTGCAGCCGGTCGGCAACAGCGCACAGGAGCTGATCGCCGGCGCCGTGTCCCAGGGTGTCGTTGATGTGCTTGAAGTGGTCGAGGTCTATCAACAGCAACGCCACCGTTTGCTGGTGGCGTTGAGCGAGGCCGAGCGAGAGCGTTACGCGTTGGCGGAACAGCGTTCGATTAGGCAGCCCGGTGAGGGCGTCGAAGTGGGCCAGGTGGAGGATGCGTTCCTCCTGTTGTTTTAACTGGCTGACATCGCGTACCAGCATCACATGGCCGCTGGGGCGGCCGGCGATCTTGCGGGCCGACACTGACAGTTGCAGCCACAGGGGCTGCCCCTCGTGTTCGAAGACAAATGGCTGACTTTGTGCGTAGCCCTTGGCTGTTGCGTTGCCCATTGTCTGCCGGCATTGCAGGAGTGCCTCGCCTGACAGCAGTGTATCCATCCGCTTGCCGATCAGGCGTGCTGGTTCGACCGTCAGTTGCGCGCTGGTCGAGGCGTGGAAATTGATGATTTGTTCCTGTTCGTCAAGCTCGAACAGCATGTCGGGAATGGCGTCGAAGGTGGCCTGCAGCTGTGCCCGCGAGCGGGCCAGCTGGTCGTAGGGCTGTTCGATTGCCTCGACGAAGATGCCCTTGTACAGCAGCCAGTAGGCAATCACCTTGAACAGGTGGCCGAGCAGGTTGAACTGATCGGTAACCGTTGCGTACAGGGTGAAGCAGAACTCGCCCAATGCCATCGCCAGCGAGGCGCAAAACAGCGCGGCGATGTTGAATGGCTGGGGCTTGCGCATACTGCGCCAGAAGCAGAAGGCAGTGAACAGGTGTACGGCGATCAGCAGGTACTCGCTGCCGATCTTGAAGGTGGTCAGCCCTTGGCCGGTGACGAAGGTGCGCGGTAGCAGGTGCGGATGCTGGAATACCGTGAAATGGACGACCGCGACAGCCAACAGGCTGAGGCCGAGAATGGCCCAGCGCTCAAAGCGCTGACCAGAGGCCTTCCACGGTCGTAGTGCTACCCAGAGCAGGGTGCCGGCGGCCATCCCGCGGGCCGCCAGCCAGAAGGTGATGGCTTTTTCGGGGTCGGCTGGCGTGACAAAGTCGGGCATGCCTTGAAACGACAGCATGTGGCTGAAGTCGAGGATCGCCACGCCGGCAAAACCGCAGGCCAGACTGAGCAGGGTATCGGCCTTGATTCGCCGATAGCTGGCCCAGCTGATGGCGAAGACCATCGCGGCTACCACAATGGCGAGGGTTTCCAGCAGCATGTGCAGTGGCGGATAGTGGGCTTGCCCACGAACCCATTCGGGCATCGGCAATACGGCGACCGCCAGCAATGCGAAACCCATCGCCGCAAGCAGCATCACTGTATGGCGCAGGCCAACACGATGGCTCGGGTGACGACTGGAAAACTGCCAAAGGTGGCGCAGGGGTATCGGCATGAGCGCGGGATGACGGCTGATTTGGGTGTGTGAAATAGAAACCACTGTATCAGTGGATTGTCGATTAGCCATTGATCCAAGTCGGTATTTGCCCGAAAAGCGCGTTTTTGGCCGTGCGGTACTAGGCACTGCGGAGTTGAGTGTTTACCCTTCCGGGGTGTCTATCCTGCTGGATTCAAATCAATGCTGCTACGCGGAATGACCTGGCTGGTGTTCTTCCAGTTGCTGGGTACCGGTCTCAATGTTTTGCTGTTGCCGTTTCTTCCTGGTCCGATCATCGGCATGTTGCTGATGGTGGTCTACCTGAGCGTGCGTGGCGGCGTGAGTGAGTCGATCAGCCTGGCAGCCAGTGGGCTGCTGACCTATCTACCGCTGATTCTGGTGCCGCCTGCGGTCGGCATCATGGCCTATGGCGCCGAGATCATGGCGGATGCGACCGCGATTCTGGTGACGCTCGGAGTATCGCTGGCGCTGAGTTTGCCGTTCTGTGGCTGGCTGATGCAGAAGATGATCGAACGCCAGGAACGGAGGAGCGGCCAATGAGCGGCACGCTGCTGCAAGCCTGGCAGGCGATTGTTGCCCACCCGCTGTTCTGGGTTGGCGTAACTCTGGCGGCCTATCAGTTCGGGCTGGCGCTCTATCAGCGCACCAAGCTGGCGCTGTTTCACCCGGTATTGGTTTCAACGCCAGTGCTGGTGCTGGCGATCTGGCTGGCCGGTGAAGACTACCCGCACTACCGTGATGCGGTGCAACCGCTGCTGGTGCTGCTGGGACCGGCGACGGTCGCGCTGGCGGTGCCGCTGTACATGAACCTCAAGCGCATCCGCAGTTATCTGGTGCCGGTGCTGACCTGCCTGCTGGTCGGCGGTACTTTTGCCACCGTGCTGGCCATTCTGCTGGCCTGGGCGCTGGGTGCCGAAGACATGATCATGATGACCCTGGCACCCAAGTCCGTGACGTCGCCGATCGCCATGCTGGTGGCCGAACAGATCGGCGGCGTTGCCGCGCTGGCGGCGGTGTTCGTGATGTTTACCGGCGTTCTCGGCGCCATCTTCGGGCCCATGCTGCTGCGCCTGTGCGGCGTTACCCACCCCGCCGCCTGGGGCATGGCGATGGGCCTTACCGCACATGCGGTGGGTACCTCGCGGGCGTTGGAAGAGGGTGAAGAGGCCGGCGCCTTCGCGGCGCTGGCGATGAGCCTGATGGGTACGGCCACTGCGCTGCTGTTGCCGCTGGCGGTCTCGATCTGGCTGCTGCTGTAAGTACTCCTCCCTCCAAATCACGAGATCTGCGCTAGGGTCTGTTGAGGCGTCAACGGGCCTGGCTCGTTCGTCCGCATGCGTCAATTCGCCCAATCGCCGCTGGTGCGGCGGTTGCGGCACACTGGTATGACAGGCTCGGGCCACCGGGTCTGTCTGCGGTACTGAATTGACCTGACGATGATTTCTCCGAGCGGAGTACGCAGATGGATATTGTAGAGCTCTCCCGAATGCAGTTCGCCATGACGGCGATGATTCACTTCCTGTTTGTCCCCCTGACGCTGGGTTTGGCTTTCCTGCTGGCGATCATGGAGTCGGTTTATGTGATGACCGGCAAGACCATCTACCGCGACATGACCCAGTTCTGGGGCAAGCTGTTCGGTATCAACTTCGCGCTAGGTGTTACCACTGGTCTGGCGATGGAGTTCCAGTTTGGTACCAACTGGTCCTACTACTCGCACTACGTCGGCGATATCTTCGGTGCGCCGCTGGCGATTGAAGCGCTGATGGCGTTCTTCCTCGAGTCGACCCTGTTCGGTCTGTTCTTCTTCGGCTGGGAACGCATGAGCAAGGTCAAGCACCTGGCCGTGACCTGGCTGATGGCGCTGGCCACCAACCTGTCGGCGCTGTGGATTCTGATCGCCAACGGCTGGATGCAGCATCCGGTCGGCTCGGAGTTCAACATTGAAACCATGCGCATGGAGCTGACCAACTTCGCCGAGGTGCTGCTCAACCCGGTGGCGCAGGTCAAGTTCGTGCACACCGTCTCGGCCGGTTACGTGACCGGGTCGATCTTCGTCTTGGCAATCTCTAGTTACTACCTGCTCAAGGGCCGCGACCTGGCCTTTGCCCGTCGCAGCTTCGCGATTGCCTCAGCCTTCGGTCTGGCCAGTGCGCTGTCAGTCATTGTGCTGGGCGATGAGTCCGGTTACGAGGTCGGTGAGGTGCAGCAGGTCAAGCTAGCGGCAGTCGAAGCTGAGTGGGAAACCCAGCCCGCACCGGCGGCGTTTACCCTGTTCGGTCTGCCCAACGAAGAAACCCAGCACACCGATTACGCGCTGAAAATTCCGGCGGTACTTGGCCTGATCGCCACCCGCTCGCTGGACGAAGAGGTCAAGGGTCTGCAGCAGATCAAGGAAGAGAACCTGCAGCGCATCATCCGCGGCCAGGAAGCGTATGACCTGATGCAGCGCATCCGTGCTGGCGACAAGTCCTCCGCTACCGTCGAGCGTTTCAACGAAGTCCGTGTTGATCTTGGCTTTGGCCTGCTGCTGAGCGGCTACACCGACGACGTGCTGAATGCCACGCCGGAGGAAATTGCCAATGCCGTCGAGGCTACTGTGCCGAAGGTCTGGCCATTGTTCTGGAGCTTCCGGGTGATGGTTGCCTGCGGTTTCCTGATGCTGCTGCTGTTTGCCTGCGCCTTCTGGCACAGCGCCCGCCGCACCGTCGACAAGCCGAAGTGGCTGCTCAAGTTCGCGGTGTTCAGCCTGCCGCTGCCGTGGATCGCCAGCGAGATGGGTTGGTTCGTCGCGGAGTACGGCCGCCAGCCGTGGGCCATTGGTGAAATCCTGCCGACCCATCTCGCTGCCTCGCAGCTGAGCCCGGGGGATGTGCTGTTTACCCTGATTTCGATTGCGGTGCTCTACAGCATCTTCGTGATCATCGAGATCTGGCTGATGACCAAGTACGCGCGCAAGGGGCCGTCGAGCCTGCATACCGGTCGCTATGACCTGGAAACTGCCGAAGCACAGGAGGCCTGATCATGGATTACGAAGCATTACGGTTCATCTGGTGGGTGCTGATCGGCGTGCTGTTGATCGGCTTTGTGGTCACCGACGGCTTTGATATGGGTGTCGCGGCACTGCTGAAAGTGATCGGCAAGAACAACGACGAGCGGCGGGTCATGATCAACTCGATTGCCCCGCACTGGGACGGCAACCAAGTCTGGCTGGTAACCGCCGGTGGCGCGCTGTTCGCCGCCTGGCCGACGGTGTACGCGGCCTCGTTCAGCGGCTTCTACATCGCCATGATGCTGACCTTGTTTGCGCTGTTCCTGCGGCCGCTGGCGTTTGAGTACCGCGCCAAGATCGACAGCGACCTCTGGCGCAGTCGCTGGGACTGGGCGCTGACTGCCGGTTCGGCGATTCCGGCGCTGATCTTTGGGGTGGCCTTCGGCAACCTGCTGCAGGGCGTGCCGTTCCACTTCGACAACCTGCTGCGGTTTGAGTACACCGGCAGCTTCTGGGCGCTGCTCAACCCCTTCGCGCTGCTGGCGGGCGTGCTGAGCCTGCTGATGATCGTCAACCACGGTGCGACCTATCTGCAACTTAAGACTGAAGGGCAGATCAAGGCGCGTGCCGAGGCGACTTCCTCTCTGCTGGCACTGGTCTGTGCGGTGGTCTTCGTCATGGCTGGCGTCTGGCTCTGGCTGGGAATCGACGGATATATCGTCACCAGCGTGATCGACACCAACGGCAGCAACCGGACCATCGAGAAGACCGTCGAGATTGTTTCCGGCGCCTGGTTTATCAACTACGGCAAGGCGCCGCTGTTGTGGGCCGTGCCGGCGCTTGGGGTGATCTTCTTCGTACTCTGCGCGCTGTTCAGCAAGGCACGTGCGCACGCGATGGCGTTCGTCAGTTCTGCGTTGGCAATGGCGATGGTGCTGATCACTACCGGTATCAGCATGTTCCCCTTCGTCATGCCGTCTTCCAGCATGCCGAACCACAGCCTGACCATGTGGGATGCGACCGCCAGTGAGACCACGCTGTTCATCATGTTCTGCGTAGCCTGTGTGTTCGTACCGCTGATTCTCGGTTACACCGCCTGGGGCTATTTCGTGATGCGTGGCCGTTTGAACGAGCAGCACATCCGCGACAACACTCACAGCATGTATTAACGGAAGGAGAAGACTATGTGGTATTTCACCTGGATTCTCGGCGTACTGCTGGCCGCGGCTTTCGGCATCGTCAATGCCATGTGGCTGGAACTCAACGGCTATGTCGGTGAAGAAGATCAAGTCGACTGAAAGTGATCCGCGTACCGCCAGCGGCTGGTTGAGCCAGCTGCTGGTACCGCACGTTTCTCTGCTCAATCTGGCCCTGCTGTTCGCGTTGGCGGCGGCGGGGCTTTTTGTCTGGCAGTGCTGGTTGCTGGCGCAGCTGTTCTCCGGCTGGCTGGTGGCCTGGCAGCAGGGCGGGCTTGGCGAGGCGCAGGCGCAGTTGCTGAGCAGCCTTCTGCCCTGGCTGGGCCTGTGTTTGATCCTGCGCCCGTTGTTGCAATACGCTCGGGAGCAGGTCAGCCAGCTGGCCAGTCTGCGCGCGCGCAGTGGCCTGCGGCGTACGCTGCTGCAACGGCTGGCGGCGCTGGGGCCGGCAAGGGCGCAGCTGGGCGCCGATGCGGAGTTGGGCAGTCGCCTGCTGGAGCAGGTCGAGGCGCTCGATGGCTACATCAGCCGTTACCGGGTGCAGCGCCAGCTGGTATTGCTGGTGCCGCTGCTGCTGATGATCTGCGCGGCGCTGTTTAGCCCGCTGGCAGCGGTCTTGCTGCTGCTGACGGCGCCGCTGGTGCCGGTCTTTATGATTCTGCTCGGCAAGGCCGCGGCCTCTGCCAGCCAGCGGCAGTTCATTGCGCTGGCGCGCATGAGTGGGCGCTTCAGCGATCTGTTGCGCGGTAGCTGGACGCTGCGCCATCTAGGCGCGTTGCCTGCGGCCGAAGCTGAGGTTGAAACCGCCGCCGAACACTATCGTGCTGGCACCATGCGGGTGCTGCGTATGGCCTTTCTCTCCGGTGCGGTGCTCGAGCTGTTTGCCTCGCTGGCGATTGCGCTGGTGGCGCTCTACCTGGGGCTTGGGCTGCTTGCCATTCTGCCCTGGGCCAAGGGCGAGATTCCGGTGCCGTATCTGGGCGCGCTGTTCATCCTGCTGCTGGCACCGGAGTTCTATGCGCCGCTGCGCCAGCTCGGCGCCGACTACCACGCCAAGGCCGAAGCGGAAGGGGCGATGACCGAGTTGCTGCCGCTGCTCAATCAGCAGGTCTGGGAGCATCCGGGGCGTGAGCCGCTGGCGCTGAGCGCCGCGCCCGGAATCGACTGCAAGCAGCTGTCGATTGAGGGACGGCTGGCACCGCTGGATCTGATTGTGCAGCCGGCTGAGCGGATAGTGCTGCAGGGTGCCAGTGGTAGTGGCAAGTCGAGCCTGCTCGAAGCGCTGCTGGGTTTTGTGCCGTGGCAGGGCGCGTTGCAGGTCAATGGCCGGTCGTTGCTGGAGCTGTCGCGGCCGGACTGGCTACGCCATGTCGGCTATCTGGCCCAGCAGGTGCCGACCCTGCACGGCAGCATCGCCGACAACCTGCGCCTCGCTGCGCCTAACGCCAGTGACGCCGAGCTGATTGCGGTGCTGGATCAGGTTGCGCTCTGGCCGCTGATTCGTCAGTTGCCCAAAGGGTTGGACACCGAGTTGGGCGAGCGTGGGCTGGGGCTGTCGGGTGGGCAGTTGAGTCGGCTGGCACTGGCGCGATTGCTGCTGCGCGATACCCCGGTTTGGCTGCTGGATGAGCCAACCGCGCACCTGGACGCCGATACCGCCGAGCTGATTCACTCGCTACTCGAAACCCTGAGTCGGGGGCGCACGCTGCTGCTGGTCAGCCATGACCTGCACGGGCTGGATTGGGCTGATCGGGTAGTGACGCTTGGCCGGCATGAGCATAGCGAGGAGGGCGCTGATGTCTGAGCAACCTATCCGGTTGCGCGGCCTGCTGCGCAGCCGCTTCGGGCAGTGGAATCTGGCGCTTTTTCTCGGCGCGGTGACCTTGCTGTCAGCGACCGGACTGCTGGCAACGTCCGGCTGGTTTATCAGTGCGGCAGCCTTGGCCGGGTTGGCGACGGTGGCCGCTTACGGTTTCGATTACTTCCGTCCGGCGGCGATCATTCGCTTCTTCGCCATCGTGCGCACCGCCGGGCGGTATGCCGAACGGCTGGCCTCGCACAACGCTGCGCTGGCCTTGCTCAAGGATCTGCGCACCCGCTTGTTTGCCCGCGTTGCCGGGCAGCGTCGGCTGACGCCCGCAGCGCGCTCGGCCATCGCCATGCACCGGCTGGTCGCCGATATCGATCTCCTCGACTTCTTCCCGCTGCGCTTTGTGGCGCCCTGGTTCTGGGCCTCTATTCTCACGCTGCTGGTGCTTGGCTGGCTGGCGCTGCTCGATACCTTGCTGGCGGTTGCCGCGCTGCCGGGGCTGCTGCTGGCGTGGTTGGTGGTGCCGCTGCTCGGCGGTCGGCTGGCCGCGCGCCTGGCGCGGCGTGATGCCGAGCTAGCCGAACAGCGCCGCGAGTTTTTGCTCGACCGCTTGCAACTGCTTACCTCGCTGTTGCTTTGGCAGCGCTGGGACGATCAGCAGGCTGCATTTCTGCAGCAAGATGATCAGTGGCTGGCGCAGCGCCTGCGCCAGCAGAAATTGGTCAGCCTGACTGCCCTGGGGCAACAGTGTGGGCTGGCGTTCGCACTGCTGGCAGTGCTCTGGCAGGGGCATGAACTGCTGCAGGCCGGCGAGTTGGGTGTGCCCTGGCTGCTGGCGGCGTTGCTGTCGGTGATGGGGTTGGTCGAAGCACTGCTGCCGCTGGCGGCGAGTTTTATCTCGCTGGGCTTCAGTCAGGCAGCGCGGGACAGATTGAATCTGCTGACCGCCGCCGAGACTGACGCTCTAAGCACTGCGACTGCGCTGCCCGAGCAGCCACTCAGCCTGGAACTGTCTGGCCTGAGCGCACGAATGCCCGGTGCACTGAACGGCCCGGAGAACGTATCCATCACATTGCAGCAGGGAGACGTGTTGCTGATCGAAGGGCCGTCCGGCGGCGGCAAGAGCACCATGCTGCAGGTGCTGGCGGGTGAACCGCTGGCGTTCTCGGGTGAGCGGCTGCTCAATGGCCAGGGCTTTGAGCATTGGGATCTGCGTGAGCTGATCGGCTACCTGCCGCAGCAGTTGGACATCTTTGATATGACGCTGGCGCAGAACCTGCGACTGGCAGACCCCGAAGCCACCGACGAGGCGCTCTGCCAGGTGCTGGAAGAGGTCGCACTGGCTGACTGGTTGCGCGGGCGCAAGCATGGTTTGAACACCACGCTAGGTGAGTTTGGTGCGAAGGTATCGGGTGGGCAGGCGCGGCGTATTGCCTTGGCGCGCTTGCTGCTGACCAAGCGGCCATTGCTGCTGCTGGACGAGCCCTTTGCCGGGCTGGATGCGCAGACCCGCGAGCGGGTGCTGGCGGCCCTACTGCGTCGGCGCGAACAGGGCATTATCGTCATCGTCAGCCACCAGCAGGTGGCGGTCCCAGAGGCTCGCCACCTGCGTATTGGCTAAGGAAACGCTGATCAAATCAGATTTGCGCATCACCCGCGCCGATCAACTGAG
>NZ_JAYPMU010000028.1:0-835 GCF_038130085.1 Halopseudomonas sp.
TGATGCTCCTGCGTCAATTCAATAACCGTGTTGCACTCAGCTCCTGCAACCGCCGTGGGTAACGGCAACAGATAACGAGCAAGCACAGAAACTTTACGATTCATTGAATACAGGTAAAAGTACGTGGCACTTTTACACATACAACACTTGACAAGGCCAAGCACAATCGTGCAATGCAAAGAGGCGCATTGCACTGGACGGCCTACACTGCGTTTCGGTCGCCTGTGTTGGCGACGTTAAGCACTCTTTCGGTCACCTCGTAAATACCAAAAAAAATCTAGGGATAGACAATATGAAATCTGCATTGCGCGCTGGGGAAATGATAATAAAAGAAGGTCCCGCTAATCTTCAAAAGAACATAGAAACAGTAGGTGGGAAACTCTATCTAACCAATCAACGCTTAGTGTTTGAAGCTCACAATCTCAATGTTCAGAGCTTCGCTGCCGAGGTTGAAATTTCAAACATTCAGTCCTTGGAGAAAGCTTGGACTAAATTTTTAGGCCTCATGTCCATCTTTCCAAATTCTTTGTCAATATATACAAAGCAAGGGAAAGAGTTTCGGTATGTTTTATTCGGTCGCGGCGCATGGGCAGCAGCAATTACCGCCACCATCCAAGGCGCTAATGGTTAATCACCTCAAAAAGCGCGCCTAACAATGCGCTCAACCGCCGCTCACTTCGTTCGCTGGACGTCCAAAAGCTGCGCTTTTGGCCGCCCGTTAGCTTAATCGTTACGCATCTAGACTCAGTAAGGGATATATCGAGGATATATGAATCTGATATTTTCATTGTCAATAATGTTAAGTGGGTTTTACGCATTGTTATGCTTTTTACCT
>NZ_JAYPMU010000028.1:935-36306 GCF_038130085.1 Halopseudomonas sp.
GTAACCTGTAACCTGTAACCTGTAACCTGTAACCTGTAACCTGTAACCTGTAACCTGTAACCGGTAAGCGCTTGTTCCCTAGCTTGTTCGCAAGAGACGCCAGCGTTGCTCAACGATACATGGTTTTGTTGTCTGGCATGTTTGGAGTCTGCTTTGGGTTATATAACATCTTTTTTTGAGTCGTTTTTTTGTTTGGATTTTATATAAGGTGCGCGAGTTTAATTCGGCAAAAGGCATGGATGTGGCCGGGGTTTTTTACTTCGAATTGGCTTTGCTTCGGCAGAGCGCGGTATTGCGCGCATATTTTATACGGCCTGGATGCCGTTCATCGCAGGCCATATAGTCTACAAGCGCCCCGAGCTTTTCAGTCAGCCTCTCAGGTTTCGGCTATCTGAAATGGGAGCAGCTTCCTGTCGTGTTGCAGTTGGGTGGCTTTCACGTCACTAAATAACTCATTTTTCAGGTATTTATAAGTCCATAGATAGTCGAAGCTATGCTTTTCCGCGTCATGTCTATCTGATATGAACAGCACCTTCATGATGCCGGCTACCCGGATCGCCATATAGCATAGAGCGCAAGGCTCGCCTGAAGCAATTAACGTCGTGCCTTTTAAGGAGGCCGTTTTTTCATTCTGCGAAGCGTCTCTAATCGCCTGGATTTCTGCATGTGCGGTACAGTCCAGCTGGCTGGCGACCTGGTTTACCCCTTTACCAATGATGTTTCCGCTCTGATTCACAATAATGGCTGAGAACGGCAAGCCTCCTGCCGAGACGTTGCTAATAGCCAGATCTATGACACTGTCGGCATGGGCGTAGAGAAGGTCATCACTAATGTGGCTATGCATTGGTGGCCTCATTAATCGGCGCGGGCGTTTGCATCGAAGTGCTTAGCTCCGACGCAAGGCGATATGCCTGCTCTCTAGCGTTCTTCAGGGAGGCGCGGTGTCGCTCATCACCAAACTCTTGATACTCGGAGCTGATCTCGTAAATTTCTTCAACTCCCAAGTACCTGCTCAACGTCCGTAGGTGTGGCGACAAGTGACCGGAATCTTCCCGTACTCCTCCTTTTTCAAAGCCAAACTCTCCACTTGAGGTCACTATGATTAGTGTCTTGCCTGAGAGTAGAGGTTGCAACGGGAAGTCGCCTCGCGCCAGATCGAAATCGAACGTCTTGTTTATTCGTACGATTTGGTCGAACCATGCTTTTAGCTGAGCCGGCATGCCGTAGTTGTACATTGGCGAGGAGATCAAAATAACGTCTGCAGCGGCCACTTCTGCAATGAGCTCGTCTGATAACGCCAGCAGCTGCTTCTGTTCCAGACTTCTTGTGTTTTCAGGAGTAAATACTGCGCCAATCCAGTCCTGTGTAATGAACGCAGGAGGGTTTACACCAACATCTCGATAAATGTATTCATCGTCTGGTCTATTATTTCGCCAAGTATTAATGAACTGTAGAGCGATGTTTTTGGAGATGGAGTCATGATCCGGATTGGTGTTCTTCGCGGCTCTAACACTGGAATCGATGTGCAGTAACGTGCTCATGTTTCTTGCCTCTGTTGTTTAATGACAGAAGCTATTTTGTAAGCCGGTATTGACGGGTACAAACGAAAAGACTGTACTTGCAGGTGAGTTTAAATCATCTAGGTTGTCGACGCGCTTGTGGTCGGTTAGGAGGGATTGGCTTTGCAGGTATCATTACAGGCGCTTAAGGCCTTTGAGGCGGCCGCTCGCCGGGGCAGCTTTAAGCTGGCTGCAGAAGAGCTTTCGCTGACGCCAACAGCAATTTCACACCACGTCAGTAACTTGGAGAGTCGATTAAATGTAAACCTGTTTCATCGGCGGGGAAGGCGGATATCGCTCTCCGGAGCTGGTTTGAAACTAGCTCAAGCGCTGTCCGATGGATTTAGGATAATCGACAACGCTTTGGATGAACTGATGGAGGCGGGTAGTTCCGTCAGGGTGACGACAACATCATCGCTGGCCGCCATGGTTCTGATCCCATATCAGCATCAATTTGAAGAAGCCAATCCCGATATTTCTGTGGAAATATCCACTGGCGAAGCAGTCGATAGCCAGTCATACATCATTCCTGTTCGGTTTGGTGATGCCTCAGTCACAGATGGCGCCAATATTCTCTCTCATGAGTTATTCGATGTGTTTGGCGCCTATGAAATGGCATCGCCGAACTGGTCGGAGGACACCATTACCCTTTTTACAACTGAGTGGAAAAACAAGGCATTGCCGGATCCTCCACTAGAAGCCTGGTTGAAGGTCAACGGGTTGGATCGCTCACAGTTTAAAGTAAAAAAATTTGATCAAGAGTTTTTTGGTATTCAGGAGGCGGTGCTGGGTAACGGGCTCGTGTTCTGTTCGACGACCCTCACTAAGGGGCTGGTTGAGGCTAATCGTCTTAAACAGTTCGGTACTCGTTCGGTCGACTCTGGGTTGTGCTATTACGTGCCGAATAGGGCCGGATATGAAACTAAAAGTGCATTCCGGTTTTTAAGTTGGCTTGAATCGGTTTTGAATAGATGATGCATTTGCGCTGGTGCATCATTTGCTTTTCCCAGATCGTTTGTGTCGTTCCGCGCTCGCCCCTGCTTGATTGATAGTATTTTGACCGTCTTATGTTCAGCCGGTGTGGGCTAACTTTTTCCTTTTTTGTCGAGCTGGCTAGTGGTGGGGCCGTTGTCTATGGCCTATTTCTTTGCAACTGCTTCTCGACCTGCGGGTACCGCCTAGAAGTAAGTGGTTCGCATGTGGGGCATCACGTGAGATCGCATATGACACTCCAGGCACTGTTCAGCCGAACGTGGTATTGCTGATGCAAACAACTTACGACTTTGAAGATTGCATACGTTGCGGAGTGAAAATTCATCGCGGCATAGAGGTATCGATCCAGACCGTTATGGCCCTGAGCAAGGTTGCCCCTGACGCCTATGCGCAAGAGATCTCCTTACTTGAAGGGCTTGGGCTTGCAGCCGCGCAAGACTATGTGGACCACAGGATGGGCCATAACTGCATCGCCGTCGCGCCGCCCTGCCCAAGCTGCCATAGCCCGTTGCAGTCTTGGCACGTAAGTGGTTGTCTTGAGTGTGGTTGGCTCAGGCCCTTGGGCAGAGCGCTCAGTGAGTGTTATTGAGGCTGGTTGGGGGCGTCGGGGCTGCAGTCTGCAAGGGTGATAGCGTGAGATATCCGCGAGCAACGAAGGCCACAGGTTTTAGCAAACGTGGCGCTCTTGATACAGCGCTTAGAGCGCTATTGTTTTTTATTCCCCGGACAAGCCCTGGCTATGACCAGCGGCTGCAGGAAGTGACCGCCTGGTTAGTGGAGTTTGACGACGATGGCTTACCGGTTAGAGAGATTGCTCTGTATGGAGCTGGCTGCCCTGTTGTTTGCGGCCTGAATGAGTGCAACTTCGGCTTCTGGCTGGACACCTCAATGCGGTTTGATGATGTTACGGGTGGTGAGATACGTGTGGGCCAAGGCTCAGCGAATTCACGCCCTAAGTAGGCCAAACCGTCGGCGGCGTTAGTTTCCTTGGCGCAGGTGTAAGGTGAATCAGGTTGAATAAAGTGCTGTTCGTCAGTGGTTGCCTGCTGCTCTTTTATGCCCTGGCTGCATACGCAGCGGGTTTGTTGCCGGTGGATCTTGGGCAAGGGGAGGGCGGTGCGGAATTTATGAAAGTGGTGCCGAGCAGCGACGGCTCAGTTGATTGGGCGCAGTGTCGGTTGTCCGCGCTGATGGCGGGGCTTTGTCTGGTCGTTGTCGGTTGGCTCAGGGCGAGGGCGCGCTGACATGGATCGTCTTTATGCGGTTGCTGACGACTTTGAGGCGCGCATTCGTATTTTCACCGAGGCAGAGGGTGGCCGCAGCACGCCGGTGTGCAACGGCATTCGCTGGGATTTTTCCTACGCTACAGACGAAGACGCTCGTGAGCTTTTCATGATCTGGCCTGACTTTGTTTCCGCCTCGGGAGACAGCCTTTCCCAGTATGAACCCTTGCCGCTCTCGACCTTTCTTTGCGCGCGCATGACGGTTGTAGCGGACGAGATGAGGGCCCTGGTACACCGGGCGCGCATTTTTCCCGGGGTCGAGTTTTTTTGCCATGAAGGCGACAGGAAAGTAGCCGTTGGTTGTGTGACAAGGATTACTGGGCTGTATCGTGACCGTGAGAGTCAAGGTTGATGAATTGAGTACTGTTCATCGCCCGTTATGCTGTTGGTGGTGTGAGTATCGTTAGGGTAGTTAAAGACGTCTGAGTGCTGAAGTGTTGGCTCGCTTTTCACAAAAAATGCCGATGTTTGATTGTATGGCTTGATCGTTTTTGAGACGCGCCGGATCGGCTTTATCACAATGGAATGCGCCGGTTGGAGGGTGCGATGAAACGGATTTTTCCGCTGTTGCTGGTCCTTATTTTGGCGCCGCTCTGTTATGCCAGTGTGTCCAATGCTTTGTTGGACAAGCCCGAAGCTCTTGGCTTTTTTGCGTTTTACGACCTCTCCTACGCACACTATCTGTTTTTCTATTACCTCAGAGATGAGGTTGCCTGGGGGGCGACGGCTTTCTCCCTGGGGCTTCTGTGTTTTTGGAGCTATTTGATTATTCGGCCTGCCAAGTTCTCCGCGCTGAGTTGGGCAACATGCATATACGCTCTGTGTATGCTCGCCATTAATGGCCTGGTTTTTACGGCGAGTGTCGCTTATGTGCGCAACTGGAAAAAACTGCCCGACAGCTTTGTTGAGTTTTTTGCCGTGTTTGCTGAGCTGCCGCTGGGGTGGATGGTATTTCTTGCATTTGCCTTGATTGGCATTCCGCTGCTGTTGATCATTTTTTCATGGCTGCACCATCGTTGCTTATCTCGCGACAGTCAGGCATGACGGTGTGCTACGAGAAGATGCACCGTGCTCCGGGATTTCGGGCTTGATGTCTGTGTCGTGATTGCTTGCTGGTGTTGTATCGTCGCTGTAGGGATAAGCCGAAATTGTTAATCGCACAAGGATGTCAGGAGTGAAGTATTTCAAGTACTGGGTAAAAGAAACCCACCGTATTCGCGTCGCCGGGCAGCCGGAAGAGATCAGCCTGCTGGTTGGGTCGAACGAGTCTAAGGAGGCTGCCAGTGCGCAGGCTTCTGTTCTGGCCCGTGGCATTGAGAAACGCATAGAGACCCGCGACGCGCGTGATGAGTACGAAGCGGGGATCAAGGAGCATGTGGCTCGGGTAATCGATCGATCCAATGTGGTTACGGTCTGCCGCTATGGCGCCAAAATTCTGAATACAGACCAGTACACCATTCTCGATTTGGACGACTACCCCAAAAGCTTCTGGGACAGGTTTGGCGCAGCCCGGAAGATGACGAAGAAGGAGCGGATCGTCTTCAAGTTCGAACAGGCCGTTGCCAAGCTGCCAGAGTTGGGCTGCGATTTCAGAATCTATGAGACGGCAAATGGCGTGCGGGTGATTGGCAAGCAGTATCTGGATCCTGCAGAGCCGCGCAGCACCCGGATCATGCAGAAGATTAACGTCGACTGGCTGTACATAATTCTATCCAGCAAGCAGCGCTGTTTCCGCGCGCGCCTCAGCCCTAAACCGTACCGGTTGGGCATCAAGACCATCAAGGTGTCTAGCCCACTGGTGTGTGAAACAGACGAGTACCGGAGTTGGGAGCAAGTGTATGAGGCGGCGTCGCAAGACGTCTCTGTTGTGCATTATCTGAAGTCTATTGGTAAGGACTTTTCGCGCGATCCGGTGGTGAGATTTCACGATGAGCAGTGCAATGCGCACAAGCGCTTCAAGTTGGCGTAATCTCATCCGTCTGCGCTTGCGGATGGCGAAAGTGATCTCCTGTCGACGTCTGCTGTTTGTGTGTTGTTGGTGTCTGCCCGTCTTTTGCTCTGCAGCGGTTGATCTGGTGCAGGTCGACAAATCAGAGCGCCAGATGCGGTTGCTGGATGGAGAGCGAGTGGTCGCGGTGTATGCCATTTCGCTGGGCGGCTCGCCGCAGGGGCACAAGATGCAGGAGGGCGACCAGAAAACGCCCGAGGGGCGCTATGTTCTGGATTACAAGAACGAGGCGTCCAGCTACTACCGCTCCATGCACATCAGTTACCCGAATGAGGCGGACACCCTACAGGCCTCTGCGCGCGGCGTTAGCCCCGGTGGATTTATCATGGTTCACGGGCAGCGCAATGGCTTTGGCTGGTTCGCCCCGGTGTTGCAGCACTTTGATTGGACTGACGGCTGCATTGCGATTACCAATACCCAGATGGACGAATTTCTGTCTTTGGTGGTGCCGGGCACGCCCATCGACATACGCTGGTAGCCCTGTATCCGATGGCAGGCGTGCCGGCGTGACACCCGGGTGAAAAGTGGAGAGCGAATGAATCAAATCAATCCAGCAAAGTTGCTGCACAGCAAGTGGACCGCTGTCACGCCGGTCAAGCGGGAAAAGCACTTTATGGTGGTTGAGGTCGAGTACGACGAGGAGGGCGCTGTGTTGTCGTGCCTGCTGGAGGCGGTGTTGACCAAAAGCCAGTATTCGATCGACTGGCGCGAGCTGAAGGATGTTGAGCGTTGGCGCCAGGGGTGGAAGTAGCCCTGACGCCGATGTAGCACTGGTCAGTCGGCGTATTTCGCCTGCATCAGATAGGCATAGGCGGTATTGAAGGCGGTTTCTTGATAGGCCTTCAGGCCGGTTTCAGCGAAGGGAACCGCAATCGGGTTGCGCTTGATCGATTCCTTGATGTCGGTCGGCGACATGATGACCACATCAAGGTCTGCAATCAGTTCAATGGCGGCTTCGAGCTTGAAGCCGACGGCGCCGCCGGCAAACTTGCCTTTAATGGGGCGCTGGCGAATGACCACGGTATCTACCTTGTAGTCCTCCATCAGCTTGGCAAAGGTCTGCTGGAAATAGCGCAGGTCGCTGGCGTTGTGGGTGCTCGTCAAACTCAGACGGCGCGAGCGGAAATCCGGTAGCTGAAACAGTTCGTCCTCCAGTGACAGGAGGCAGAGATTCGCATCGTTACTGTTGAGGTCAACACCGCACACTTTCATAAAAAGCCCAATTCTGTGATTTCGGCGCAGTATAGCGCAGGCCGATTGCTTGGGGTTTGTGCGCGGCGTGTTGGTGCTGGTCTCGTAGCGGGAAATGACAAGTGTGCGCATGGCTGTTTGGTTAGCATGGCCTAACAGCGCAGCCGGTTCTCAACAGGAATAACAATCATGGCCGATAGCTTTAATACCTCAGGGCAATGCCAGTGCGGACACGCACGTTTCTCTATTTCTGGCCGACCACTTGTGCGTGGTTTCTGCCATTGCCTGATCTGTCAGGCGTTCAATCAGGCGGCGTTCGCCGATATCACCGTGTTTTATGCCCGGGATGTGCATTTGCACGATGAGAGCACGGTGGCCTTTCGGGCACACCAACAACCGCCAATGCTCAAGCGCGGATGCTGTACCCAATGCGGCAAGCCCGCCATCGAGCGACTGAACATTCCGCTGATGCCTGCGCTGGTTGTCATTCCCACTGCCAATCTGAGTGATCCGTCTCTGGCGCCGCAGCCGGCGCTGCATATCTTCTACAACCGTCGCCAGGCAGACGTGGACGACGGTTTGCCGAAGTACTGCGGTTATCTCAGCAGTCAGACGCACTTTGGTATCGCGGCGATCAAGGTCATGCTGAGCAGGCGCTGATGCGCGCTGCTCAGGTTGAGGGGTTAGAAGAACATCACGTCGACCCGTTCGATCACCCAGAAGGCCGCGAGGGCGCCGATGCCGTAGGCCGCAGCAGTCGGAGCCTGTTGCGGCAATCTGCCGAGCTTGCTCAGCAGATTGGCTAGCCCCAGCAGCGCGGCGATGAACAGCAACTGGCCGATCTCCACGCCGACATTGAAGAACAGCAGCGCCAGCGGAATATCGGATTGCGGCAAGCCGATCTCCTGCAGCGCGCCGGCAAACCCGAAGCCGTGCAGCAAGCCGAAGGCAAAGGCGATCAGCCAGGGCCAGCGGGTTGCCAAACTACGTTTGCCTCGGCGCAGGTGCACCGCTTCGGCCGCAACCAGCAAGATACTCAGCGCGATCAGCGCCTCGACTGGCGGCGGTGGCAAGGATACGTAACCCAGGGTGGCCAGCCCTAGCGTGATCGAGTGAGCGACGGTAAAGGCAGTCACCGTCTTGAGCAGCATCGGCCAACCGCGCACGATGAGCATTAGCGCGGCGACAAAGGCCAGATGGTCGATCCCCGCGAGAATGTGCTCAATGCCGAGCACGGAGTAGGTCTGCACAACGCGCCAGGCCGCCGGGGTTTCCGGAATCTCGGCGCTGTTGTCGCGTGGCCTCAGCAGGAAGCTGTAGTGGCTGCCATCGATCAGGCTAACGTTCACCAGTGCGTCGATGGCGGTGCGGTCAAGATTGCTGATCTGCAGGCTGCTGCCAGCCAGCGAGCGGTCACCGCTCAGGCGGTAGCGAAACAGTACGAAGCCGTTGACGACGGTTTCACCCGGTATTGGCGTGAGCGTGAAGCTCGGCGCGAAGCTGGGACGGATGTCCTGCACCATGCCGTTGTTGGTGGGGACCTTCCACACCAACTCGTACTGCTGCGGGGCGGTCTCATCGATCTGCAGGTAGGCTGGTCTGATTTCGTGGGCTTGAGCGGTGAAGCTGACGCAGAGCAGGCAGAGCAGCAATGGCAGGAGTGCGCGTCTGATCATCGTTTGGCGTACTCCTCACGCACGTGGTCCGGCACGCCGTCGGCGCTGATCTCAACGTGATATTTATTCAACAGTTCCAGGAAGACCCGGTCCTGTGTATCCATCACGCTGTAGTACTCGTACTGGCGGGCCACAAACTCGCGTATATCTTCGAACGCGGCGAGTTGTCGGGCCTGGCTTTCGGTTACGTACACCAGATGCAGGCCAAGGCCCGATCGCACTGGTCCTGCCCAGCTGCCGACTGGCAGGTCAGCCAGTGCCTTGGCGAAGTCACCGCCGAAGGCGTTTTCGATGCCCTGAGCGGGGCTGAGCGGCCAGTCCTGGGCGATGCCGAGCTTGTTCCGCTGGGCTTCCGGTACATCGCCACCCGCCTGCAGGTCCTGCAGTGCTTGCTGCAGGTTGGTGGCATCGGCCTCGGCCGGAAGGTACAGCACCTGACGGAACGCAAAGCCCTGTGGCAGGGTAAACAGGTCAGGGCGCTCGGCATAAAATGCGCGCAACTGTTGGTCGGTCGGTGGCTGCATCAGGGCGCTGAGGTCGCTGGCGACTGCCTCCATCTTCTGCGCCAGACGCGTGCGGATGATGTCGTCTTCGTGATCCAGCCCCATACGCAGGGCTTCGCGGTAGAACACTTCCTGACGCAGATGGCGGTCGATGATGGCTTTTACATCCTCTGGTGAAGGATCGTGTTTCCACTGGGCCTTCCACAGGGTTTCGAGGTGATCGAGTCGGGCCTGATCCAGCACGATCACGTCGCCATCAACAGCGGTGTCTTCGGTCGGTGCCAACCAGGACCAGGCGCCAAACAGCAGGCCCCCCGCGACGACAAAGTGGACGAGGGGTTCTCTGACAATCTCTTTCAGCATGGTCTTAGTTCACCTCGTGCCAGATCGGGGATGCCCAGGCACGCTCGACCAGCTCGCGTTTGACGTCTTCCGGGTAGCTCACCCCGGAGCGCAGCTCGTCGTAGAGGGTCCAGCGAGCGGTCGGCAGCTGCAGTACGCGGACGTAGTAGAAGGCTTCCTGCTTCGGGTCCCAATCCGGGTCGGTCCACACACCGGTCAATACAGGATCGCCTTTTTCTCTGTTGAATGCCCCGGTTTGCATGTTGATCGGCGCGTCGATTGGGGTGACGCTGCCATCAGCCTGCAGGCGGTCGCCAGACGCGACGACGTCATACACGGTGTCCTGCATTTCGCCGTTCTCGTACCAGCCCTTGATGATCTGTATGCGATCAAGATTGGGGCCGATCGGGTCCTTCATCGCCCAGAGCAGGAACTGAGGGGCTTCGCTGCCGGTGTAGTCCCCGCCCATCGGGACGCCTTTGGCGTAGCCGTCGGCCACCAGGGCCTCATAGCTGGGATAGCTGCTGGCGAAGCCTTGGCCGGCAAACACACGGACCTTCATGCGCGGGCCGCTGGTGGCGAAGGTTTCCTTGGCGAGCATCGAGTCCCAGATGGCGCCGCGGGTGTTGGATTCTGCCCAGACCGCAGTCAGCGCACCGGGACTGGCGTCCGCAATGCGCATCTCACCTTCGAGCATGGACACCGCACGGACCTGCGCAGTGCGGTCTGCATAGCCGTGGCTGCCGACGGTGTAGTTGTCCTCTTCCACGTTGCTGGGCGTGCCGTTGTGGCTATCGGTGCCGCCGACAAAGCCGTACTTGAACGGGTTTACGCCGAACTGGGCGTGGTACTTGATGCCGCGTCCAAGGCCGTAGCGCACGTAGTTTTCCTTGATGAAGGTGCGGCCGTTGAACATCTGAATCGTGACGGCATTTTCAAAGTCGGCGAACTCGTCGTTTGGCCAGAAGTTGGGGATGACCTCGGAGTTGCCTTTTACCTGCATCATCTCGATCAGCGGTTCCATGCTGGCGCGGGTTTCGGCGTATTCCCGGCCGATGGGCACGCCGCTCAGGCTGGCCTCTGCGAACAGCAGGCCCTTGGACTCGTTGGAGTTGTGCGGAATGGCAAATACCTTTTTGCCATCGTTACGCTGTGTCTGCATCCAGGCCCAGAGTTGCTCAGGGTCTGCGCCTTCGTTAGACGAGAAGGGCAAATCCGGAACATTGCTGTCACGGAAGAACACGTTACGATGCTGGTTTGCGCCGCCCGGAGCAGAGGTCCACTCATAGGCATGGATGGTGGTAAACACGCCCGGCTGGTAGTGCTTCTCGGTGGCTTCAAAATTCTTTCGCCAAGTGGACTTGATGGCTTCTTCGCCCTGGAAGAATGCCGGATGCGGGTCGCCGCCACCGGCCAGAGGGGTCAGCACATACTTGTTGTACAGCAGCAGGGCGGTTTGCAGGTTGGGGGCTTCACGGAAAGCCACGGCGACCTCATCGTCATACCCCGGAGCGCCTTCGTTCATCAGGCTGTACGCCTCGCCCATGAACTCGGAGTGGTCGGTTACCGCAACGAAATCAAGTGGCCGCTTGATTCGGTGCAGGCTGCCATTGACCATGATTTCTTCGCCTTTGGCGAAGCGGTAAGCGTCGTCCGGCGTAAGCCGGTTGCCCGCGATGAAGGCGTCCATCGAGACACCGGTGTGTACATGCTGTTCACCGAAATAGGCGTCTTTCAGCGGGTTGGTTGGGGCGTTCTCTTCAGTGGTTGCGGCCCAGCTGGCCGGCGCGCTGGCGCAGATCAGACTGGCGCCCAGCATGCGCATCAGAGTCCGAGTTTCCATGCAATGTCCCTCGCGTTGGGGGTGTCGGATGGGTGGTTTAACCAAGTCTGTTCGAGTGTAGATCGTGCATGGGAATTGCGCTTTTCTTGCCGCGAGAATCAGACGCCAGAGCTGTTCTGCAGAGGCGAGGTTGTTATAGTGCCAGTCCTGTATTCTGACCCGGACGACCTTCTGGGACTCTTACCGACAGGACGTGATCTGATGAAAAAACACGCGCTGTTCTCCGGGATGATGATCCCCGTCTGGTTGTTCTTGGGTGTGCTGATTACCGGTTCTCTTTATTCTGACTACAGCCATGTTGATCAGGCCATGAGCGAGCTTGGAGCGGTGGATGCGCCGACCCATCTGCTGTCGCCGTTCATCAACAACTTCCCGCTGGGCGTGCTGTTCATGATGTTTGGTGGGGCCGTCTGCGCGATGTTGCCGACGTCCCGGTTGGGACGGTTGTCGGGCATGTTGATTGGGTTGCATGGTCTGGCGAGCATCGGTGCCGGCGTGTTTGTCTGCGATCCGGGCTGCGCTCCGGTTGAGCCGTCGCGTGATCAGGTGCTGCATAACCTGTCCGGGTTGGTGATGTTTGCATCGCTGACGCTGGCCAATCTCCTCTGGGTTTACCTTGCCCGCTCAGTGCTGCGCTCTGCCCCGTTCAGCTGGTTCTCTGTTGTTTGCCTGATTCTTTCGTTGGTGGTGATGCCGATGATGGCGGCGGCGGTGGAGTCGGGTGAGGCATTTGGGCTGTATCAGCGGATCAATTACGGCGTGTCGGTGATCTGGCTTGGGGCGTTGTCCTGGATGCTGACCCGGGAGCGTTACGCTCGGTCGCTGAACGGCGCGGTTGCCTGACGTGTTGCAGCCGATCATTCAGGAGCAAACCACCGGGTGCGGTATCGCCTCTGCCGCTGTATTGCTGGGCCACAGCTATGCGCAGATGAAGGCCATAGCCAACGCCATGGGCATCTTTGCTGAGGATGAATCCTTGTGGTCCGACACGCATTATGTGCGGCGCTTGCTGGCGACGGGCGACCTTGTCGTATCGCCAACCGAGCAACCCTTCGAATCCTGGCTGGCGCTGCCGGATCTGGCGTTGCTGGCGATCAAGTACCACGTTGAATGCGGGCGGCCGTTCTGGCACTGGGTGGTGTTTGAGCGCACAGGCCCTGATATGCGGGTGCTGGATTCTGCAAGTTATCTGCCTGCAAACGTACGGACGGACTTCGACGCCATGCAACCGCGCTGGTATATCGAAGTAAGGCAATTGGCGGAGGTGGAATCCGATGGCATTCAGTGATGCTGAGCGCACTGCGCTGCTGGCGCTAAAAGGGGTTGGCCCGACGGTAGTGCAACGCTTTGAAGAAATTGGTCTGGACTCCTTTGAGCTGCTTGCCGCTCACTCCGCGCAGGAAGTCGCGGAGCGAGTAGCTGGTATGCTGCGCAGCAGTTGTTGGAAAAATAATCCGCGGGCGATTGCGTCGGTGGAAGCGGCGGTGCAGCGTGCGCGAAAAGGGCTGTGATGCCCTGCAGCAATGACGGGGTGAGATGTGACCCGTTTCTGTTCTGGCGCCGCCGACAGTTGTTTCCAATGGGGCTTGATGCTCGACTTTGACTGATTACGTGCTGCAGAGAGCAGGGAGGTTCTCGTGCGCTGTCTCTTTCGTCAGCTGGCGCTGACGCTGCTGGTCTGTTGTCTCCCCATTGCGGTGCATGCTGACAGGGCCCTGATGCTCGCTGGGGTCTATCGCGGCGATGTCTCCGTTACTGACTACTGGATAAGTGAAAAGCTCGATGGCGTTCGCGCTCGTTGGGATGGTCAGCAGTTGCTGAGCCGGAGCGGCTACCGCATCCATACGCCGGAGGGCTTTACCCGTGACTGGCCGACGATCGTTATGGACGGTGAGCTGTGGCTGGGACGCGGGCGTTTTGATGAGGTCAGTGCGCTGGTGCGCCGCACGCAACCTGATGCTGCCGCTTGGCGGGCGGTGCGCTTTATGGTGTTTGATCTGCCGGAGCATGGCGGTGCATTTTCTGATCGGGTCGTGGCTATGAGGGCATTGGCCGCGCTGCAGCTGCCCGCACTGGAGCCAGTAGAGCAGTTTCGAGTGCGCGATGCTGATGCGCTGGATCGGCGTCTTGCCGAGGTAGTTCAGGCCGGAGGTGAGGGGCTGATGCTGCATCGAGCAGATGCTCGGTATCTGCCGGGGCGCAGTCAGGCGTTGCTCAAGTACAAGCCCTATGAAGATGCCGAGGCGCGCGTAGTGGGGTACACCGCCGGTCAAGGCAAGTATCTGGGACAGGTGGGCGCGCTGGTCGTTGAGGATGACCAGGCCCGGCGGTTTCGTCTGGGCAGCGGTCTGAACGATGCGCTGCGGCTCGCGCCGCCGCCGCTTGGATCGGTTGTCACCTATCGCTACAACGGGCTTACCTCCGGCGGCTTGCCGCGCTTTGCGCGCTTTCTGCGTGTGCGCGAGCAACCGGAATGTTGTCTACCCGCCCGATGATTTACCTCTGAAATGGCCTCTATGTGCTAAACACAACAATAGTTGGCCGACGAACTGCGTCTGGTCTTGGGGTGCGTTTGGGGGATAGGGAATGCGGAAACTGGTTCCGCTGCTGGCAATCGGGCTGGCGGCTTCGGGAGTAGCGCAGGCAGCGTCGCAAACCGATTACATCATTGATCCGGAAGACGGCGTGTATGAGTCGAAGGGGCTGCTGTCGAAGATGCCCGGCGGCTTTGTACCGGTACCGACCATTATTACCGAGCCTGCGGTCGGCAATGGTCTGGCGGTCACTGGCCTGCTGTTTCATGAGTCGGATGAGGAGGCTGCAGCGCGGGAGCGTGGTGAGGGCAGCGTGTTGCCGAGCAACATATCGCTTATCGGACTGGGTGCCACAGACAACGGAACCAGGGGCGGGGGGATAGGGCATCTCGGGTTCTGGATGGATGATCGGTTGCGCTACAAGGGCTTTCTGCTCTACGGCGACCTTAATCTCGACTTCTATTCACTGGGCAATATCAACCTCAAGCATCCGGTCGAGATGAATCTGGTTGGCCCCTTCGTCTTTCAGCAACTGACGATGCGCTACCGCGACAGCAACTGGTTCGCCGGTGTGCGCCAGATCTATCGTGAAGTGCACACCTCGTACACCGGATCGCGGGAGGTCAACAAGGTGCCGCCAGCGGCGGTTGACCTGGTCGCACGTTATCTTGAGAGGGACATCACCACCTCCGGGCTGGGGCTGGTGGCGGAGTACGACTCACGCAACAACCCGCTTGGGCCAACCGCGGGTTTTAACTACGTCGCGCATCTGAGCCGCTACGACAAAGCCATCGGCAGTGACCTGGACTACGACGCCCTGCATTTGCATGGTCTGAACTACTGGGAGTTGTCGCCGCGCTGGGACTTTGCTTTCCGTGTTCAGTACGACTCGGTGTCCGGCGACAGCAACCTGCCGCCGTACGTCTTACCTTCGGTTGATCTGCGCGGGATCTCCTCTACGCGCTATCAGGGTGAGGCGGTACTGGTCAGCGAAGCCGAGCTGACCTGGAAGTGGCGACCAAACTGGAAGTTCAACCTGTTTGCCGGGCTGGGGCGCACCGCTGACAATTTTGCTGATATCGGCAGTGGTTCGTCGTCGACCAACCGTGGTGCCGGGGTTCGTTACCAAGTATTGCAGCAGTACGGCTTCTGGATGGGGCTCGATGTCGCCGAAGGCCCCGAGGAGTCGGCGTTTTACATTCAGGCCGGCTCGGCTTGGTGAGTTGCCGTCTGTCCGCCCGGGAGCGTTGTTCTAGAGCACAAAGGTGGAATTTGTACTAGGCTGCGGGCAGTCGTTTTTGACGACGGACTGCTGCTAATGGAGGCAAGGAAATGAGTCTATTGAGAAAGGGGCGGGCACTGTTGCGTGCGGGTGCTGCCGGGTTGGTTTTGAGTCTATGTTCGGTAGCCGCATGGGCTGAGGATGCGCCCAAGCCGAACATTCTGGTTATCTGGGGCGATGATGTTGGTATGTGGAACATCAGCGCCTATCACCGCCTATCACCGCGGCATGATGGGCGGGACGACACCCAACATTGACCGTATTGCCAATGACGGCATGATCTTTATGGATCATTACGCCCAGGCATCCTGCACCGCTGGTCGCGCGGCGTTTATCACCGGGCAGTATCCAATCCGCGTTGGTCTAAGTACCGTTGGTCTGCCGGGCTCGCCGATTGGCTTGAGCAAGGAAGATCCAACACTGGCCGAGATGCTTAAACCGCTGGGCTACACCACCGGCCAATTTGGCAAGAATCATTTGGGCGATCTGGACGAGCATCTGCCGACCGCCCACGGTTTCGACGAGTTCTTCGGCATTCTGTATCACCTGAACGCCGGTGAGTACCCGGAGCAATATGACTTCCCGAAAGACCCGGAAGTGGCCAAGCAGTTTGCTCAGCGCGGGGTTACCCACTCCTGGGCGCTGGAGAATGGTCAGCAGAAGATCGAGGATCTCGGCCCCTTTGGTCAGGAGCGTCAGCGCAACCTCGACGAGGAAGTACTAGTCGAGTCCAAGCGCTTCATCACCGATGCGGTCAAGGCGGGCAAACCGTTCTTTGTTTGGCACAACACCACTCGCATGCACTATCGCACCAACCTCAATGACCATTACTCAGGTCGCAGTGGCTATGGCCTCTACGCTGACGGCATGATGGAAATGGACGACGACGTTGGCGAACTGCTCGACCTGCTGGACGAGCTGGGCGTGGCAGACAATACGCTGGTGATGTTCTCCACCGACAATGGTGCAGCCTCCAACAGCTGGCCCGACGGCGGCAACCAACCGTTCCACGGTGAGAAAGGGGTTGGCGGCTACGAGGGCGGCTTCCGCGTTCCGATGGTCGTGCGCTGGCCTGGCCATATCCCGGCGGGCGTCTCCACCGGTGAGTTCATGACCATGGAAGACTGGATGCCGACCATTATGTCGATGCTTGGTCAGCCTGATCTGAAACAGCAACTGCTGAGCGGTGCTCGCATTGGCGGCAAGCGCTACAAGGTGCATCTGGACGGCTACGACCAGACCGCGCTGCTGACCCAGCAAGGGCCGAGCGCACGCAAGGAGTTCTTCTATTTCACCGAGACCACGTTGCATGGCCTGCGTTACGGTGACTGGAAATTCCTGTTCAAGGATCAGAAGCGCTGGTTCAACGGCGTGCAAGACAATCTGGTCACGCCCTATATCACTAACCTCAAGCTGGATCCCTTCGAGCGTTTCCACGAGGCGCGTGGTTACGATGAGTGGCAGGAAAACCACTCCTGGACCTTGGGTGTCGCTACTCAGAAGGTCGCAGAGTTCATGCAGACCTTGCAGGAGTACCCGCCGCGCATGGAAAGCTTTGATATTGATGTAGATAAAATGTTGGATGAGGCCAGCCGGTCCAGCGCACGCTGAACTGTGCTGTTGCACTACGAAAAGGGGCGCTCAGGCGCCCCCTTTTTTATGAACCTTGCAGCGGCTGGGGCGGTCTATGCGACTGTTGCCTCCCAGAGGGGCGTCTGGACTCGCTGCAGGGGGCTTTTTCGTGAAAATACTCGCTTTGTGCATGGTGTTGCTGGCGCTGGGTGGCTGCAGTCATTTCTCTGGCGGGACTGCCGGTGGGCGAGTCAGTGAAACCGGGAAGGCATCCTATTACGCCGATGTGTTTCAGAATCGCAAAACCGCCAATGGCGAACGCTATCGGCACGATGTGCTGAGCGCTGCACATCGCACCTTGCCGTTCGGCACGCGGGTGCGGGTCACCAATCTGGATAACGGCAAATCGGTAGTCGTCAGAATCAACGATCGTGGGCCCTTTGTGCGTGGTAGGGTGATCGATCTGTCGAAGTCGGCGTTTAGCCGTATCGGCAGAGTTCGCGACGGTTTGTTGCCGGTGAGGCTCCAAGTATTGCGTTAGATGCTGAAGCTCGCGGTCCTTGAACATGTTATGGGCGGCAGGTAGCAGATTGGACAGAGCGCCGGGCATGGGAAGTTGAGTACACGTCTGTTTCTCTCGTGTTATCTTCGGGTCGCTTTGGTTGCCTTACAAGGAACGTTAAATGCACCGTGCTCTGGTGGTTTTTACTTTTTGCTGTCCTCTGTTTGCTTGCGTCAGTCCTCAAAACATGACTCCTGAGTCAGTGGCGTTTCCAGAGAAGAACGCAGCACCCGCGGCAGCTCCTGCCGACCCCGAAGTGCTCACTATGCTGGAGGTGATGGGGATTCGCTCTACCATTCAGGCGGGGCTGGATCGGGACTTTCTGGCGGCGATTGCGCGCGAGCCCGCCAAAGCGAGTTACTACCAGTGCATGATGGGTGAGGTCACCGCGGAACGTATTGTCTTCCAGCTGGCGCCGACCTATCGCGAGGTGTTGGGGACTGAAGAAATTGAGCAGCTTACCGTCTTTTATCGATCGCCAACGGGTCAGAAAATGCGTCTTGATCGCTGGCGCAACGGTAAGCCTGAGGCGAGCGAGGCGGAACTTGCCGCTGCCTCTGAGTTGATGGAGTCCTTGATGCCACGGCTGGCGAGGCTGCAAGGTCCAGCAATGCACCGGGCAGTGGCGGAGGGGGCGGTGGTATTGGCGTCCGCGGCCCAGCGCAAATGCGGCATACTCTTGAGGCTTGCAAATCCATGACCCTGCTTGGCCTGCTCGAGGGTGGTCAGGTATCCCATCGTCAAGTCGCGCTGCGACTGACCCGGTGTCGCTCAATTAGTACAAGGATGTGCCGTATGTCTTCACGTTATTCCCTGACTATGCTGTCTGTGCTGGTGCTTCCGCTGTGGTTGGCAGGGTGTGCTGCCAATGGCCCTGCTCCAATGCAGCAAAGCAGCTACTACGCGTTGATGGAGTCGATTGGTGTCGTTCAGATGGCGCGGCAGAAGGTGGACGAGGGAATGCTTGGTCTGCAACAGCAGTACCCTGATCGTGTCCGTGAACTGGCGTGTGTGCAGAAAATCATGACGGTCGATGCGCTGCTCGAAGACATGCGGCCGATGTATGA
Organism: Halopseudomonas sp.; assembly: GCF_038130085.1. Classification (NCBI taxonomy): domain Bacteria; kingdom Pseudomonadati; phylum Pseudomonadota; class Gammaproteobacteria; order Pseudomonadales; family Pseudomonadaceae; genus Halopseudomonas; species Halopseudomonas sp. Next base: position 19,351 of record NZ_JAYPMU010000028.1, read on the forward strand.
GCAACTGCTCAGCGAGGATGAAATGCGCACGTTGGCCGAGTACTTCCAGAGTTCTGGCGGCCAGAAAGTGCTGCGGTTGAGCAAGGAAAAGAACAGTAGTCAGGCACTCATGCAGGGCCTGAATGATGACGAGTTGATGGATATGGCGCAGAACATGGTGCTGTTCCGCAAAATCGCCAGCCCGGAGGTCCGCGGAATGATGGCGGCCTATGCAAGGGCATCGGGCCAGCGGCGCGTGGAAATGGTAGAGAGTCAGTGTATGCAGGCAGACGACAAACTCGCCCTCTGACTCTCCAAAGGGCACCTGCGCGGGTGCCCCCTCTTAATGTGCTCAGTCGAGCACAACCGCGTGACCTGCCTTCGGGTCAATGCGCCCGCCGACCAGATCCTCAACCAGTGTCTTGCCTTGCTCCAGACCCGCGTGCTCGATGACGTTCATCCAGGGTGCGGTCGGGTTCTGCACGCGTTCGATAAACGCCAGTTGGGCTTCGTTGAACTTGCGGGTGACCTCGGCAGCACCCCAGTCGGCGTTGCGCTTCTTGATCTGGTAAGGCGCAAAGTACGGCTGCGGTGCCGGGCCGTGTACCGGGGTTTCAGCAGCGCTCAGGTGCTCGTGGTTCTGTGCTGAACCGGCGTAGCAGTCGTAGACCAGGCTGTCCTTGAAGTGTTCGTGAATGCGGTTGCGCAGGTCGACGTTGCCAGAGAAGTCGACGTACAGGGTCGGAATGCTGGCATCCAGCTGCTCAACGTCGTTGTAGGCAACGGCCTGCTGGTAGCAGCCCAGTTGCGCAACGAAGTCGGTATTGCCGCCGGAGGTCAGGCCAACCAGTGCCACGCTGTCGTTTTGCTCCAGGCAGAAGGCAGTGCCGTATGCGGTCTTGCTGGAGGCGCTGGAGACGATGATCTGGCGGGCGCCGAAGAAGTTGTTGTCTTCGAGGAAGTCGGCCAGCATGAACGAGGTGATGAACAGCGGACGCAGCAGCATCTGATAGTTCTCATCGGTGGCGCGGTAGGCTGCATCGGTGCTGATGCGCTGGTACTGGTTGTAGGCCGAGGTCAGCTCCAGTCGATGCGGAATGCCGTCGTAGAAACCGCGCTCGGAAACGCGTACCGGGTTCATGATGACGTGCGATGCAATCGGCCAGTAGCCGTAAAAGCGTTCACCCACAGCCAAACCTTCAACCGTGCTCTCGACGATTTCGGCAAAGCCCCAGGCCGGCATGTGGAACCACTCGGCGGCGCCGGTGGGGAAGAAGTCCCAGTAGCGCAGATGCGGGGTTTCACCGAAGGCGGCGTAGGTAATGTTGTTGGTGGTCAGGGCCAGGCGGCTAATGCGCAGCAGCGCTTCACCTTGCTTCAGTTCCGGCATCGGCTGAGTGACGACGCGAACCTGATTAAGGTCCTTCTTGTTATTCTGCAGTTGGCTGATGACAGTCATGGGCGCTCCTCAAAAGGGGTGATTCGGTAGTGGGATGACTGTAGCCTGTCAGTGTGTTTACAGGGTTCGGATTCCATGACCAGCAAGAACAGCCCCGCTCAGTCTCGCAACAAGCCGCTCAAACGCCCAACTCAGGGGCGCGCCAAGATGACGGTGCAGGCGATTTTCGACACCTATGTTCGGATTTGGCAGCGTGATGGCTGGGAGCGCGTCACCACCCGTGCGGTGGCGCTGGAGGCCGGCGTCGCCGTCGGTACCCTCTACGATTACTTTCCCAGCAAGGAGGCGCTGCACTCGGGGTATGTGCGTCACTGCATCGAGCGTTTGCTGCAGGCGGTTGAACAACAGGCGATTGAGCCGACTGGGCTGGACTGGCAGGAGCGTGTCGGTCGGCTTGTGCGCCTGCTTGGCGGCGTGGCCGGTGAGGCGGCCTGGTTCCATCCGCAGATGCTGGAGTTGGAGCCGGTGATTGCTGAGCAGAAGCACCAGCAGAGGGCTTATGCTGAGCTGTTGGGTATCTGGCAGCGGGTGCTGGAGGCGTGCCCGGATTTGCCGGGCATGCCTCCAGCAGAGCAAATTGAGGCCTTGCACCTGATGGTTTGGGGTGCTCGCCGCTATGCGCTGCTGGCGCAGCTGCCTGCTGAACGTCTGGCTGTGCTGGTTGCAGAGCAGGAGCAGGTCTGCCTGCGCGCGCTCAGCGGCGCGTCGTGATCACGTCCAGATAGTCGCGCTGAATCGCGGTTTCCAGCGCGTTCGCGGCGGTGACCAGTTCATCGTAGGTCTGTCGCAGGGTGCGCAGTTCGTTGATTTGCTCACTGCTGGGGGCGTGCCCCTTACAGGTGTCGGCCAGGTTCAACAGACCGCACAGATAGTCCTTGCGGGCTTGGCCAACCATGTTAAGCAGTGGCGTCAGTGCTTCCAGGCTCAGTTGCGGGATGGCGGGGTTGATAATGCTGCGATTGATTTCGCGGCGCTGTTTTTCCAGTTCAAGCAGCAGGCGGTTGCTATCGATGGCCATGATCCGGTTTTCCTCCTTACCGATAACCAAAGCGTAGCCAATCTAATGCCGATGAGAGGGTGATAGCCGTGTTCAAATTATGTTTCTTTGTGCCCGTCAGCCATGTTGAACAGGTCAAGCAGGCGGTGTTTGCCGCTGGGGCGGGGCGCCTGGGCGACTACGACTGCTGCAGCTGGCAGGTACTGGGCACGGGGCAGTTCAGGCCGCTGGACGGCAGCCAGCCGTTCATTGGTCAGGCTGGCGTGGTTGAACAGGTTGAGGAGTATCGGGTTGAAATGCTGTGCGCGGCCGATTGCATCGAGGCAGCGGTTACCGCGCTGCGTCAGGCTCACCCCTATGAGGAGCCTGCGTTTGACGTCTGGCGGCTTGAGAGTGCGCTGATGCAGCCGCCGTTCAGGGGGTAATTTCGACGATGGTGCCGTCTGGCACCAGTTCCCATAGTTCGCGCATTTCGGCGTTGCTCAGGGCGATGCAGCCGTTGGTCCAGTCCAGCCCCTTGAAGTACCACTCCGGGTATTCCTCATCAATCGGTGTGCCGTGGATCATGATCATGCCACCCGGGTCTTCTATACCGGCCTCATAGGACGCCATGCGGTCTTTAAGGTTGGGGTAGTCCAGATGCAGGCTGAGGTTGTACTGCGGGCTCTCGTGCCGCCAGTCGATGGTGTAGATGCCTTCCGGGGTGCGCTGATCGCCTTGCTGGCGCTTGGGGCCCACGGGTTGGCGGCCCAGTGAAATGCGGTACTCATGCAGTACGCGGCCCTCGCTGATAATCTGCAGTCGACGTTCGGCCTTGTTGATCAGCACGCGATCAATAGGCGGCTGGCCGGCCCACAGCGGAGGGGCGAACAGGCAGAGGCTGAGCAGCAGTGCGAGCAGCTTCATCGGCGCGTTTGCCCCGGGCGATAGAGGATGTCGCGGATGCGCACAGGAAAGGTCTGCTCCTGACGGTCGATGAAGTATTGCTTGAGGGTCTTGCCCACGGTGGGGAAGGCCAGTTCGTCCCAAGGGATCTCGTGCTCTTGGAACAGGCGTACCTCTAGGCTTTCCTCTCCGGCGCTGAAGTCCAGATCGGCCAGCTCACCACGGAAAAACATGTAAACCTGATTGATATGCGGCAAGTTGAACAGCATGTACAGCTCCTGCTGTTGCAAGGTGGCGCGGGCCTCTTCCCAGGTTTCGCGCAGCGCGGCTTCTTCGGTGGTTTCGCCGTTTTCCATGAAGCCTGCGGGCAGGGTCCAGTAGCCGAGCCGCGGCTCAATGGCTCGGCGGCACAGCAAGACCTGCTGGTCGTACACGGCAAGGCAGCCGGCGACGATGCGCGGGTTTTGATAATGAATAGTCTGACAATGGTCGCAGACGAACCGTGAACGGGTGTCCCCGTTGGGGACGCGCGCGGTCACGCTTTGACCGCACTCGCTACAGAACTTCATGAATGGCTTCCGGCTGGCTGCTTGGCGTTCGGTCTCTATCTTGCTTATCGAGTCGCCTGCGGGCAAGAGCTGGCGGGCAGAAACCAGACGGCTGCACGGTGACCTATCGCACGATATTCACGCCGTGGTGCGGGTGGTTCTGCCCAAGTGATCATGCCATGATTGAGAAAATAAACGAGGAAATGATGCATGCTGGAACAGATGCGCATGCGGGTGATGCAGCACACCCCTCGCCAGATCAAGGCTCCCGGCCTGCCTGAAGCAGGCGTCTTGATTGCCATCACTTCGCAACCGCAGCCGGAAATCATTCTCACCCTGCGCTCGCAGCGACTGTCTACCCATTCTGGCGAGGTCGCCTTCCCCGGTGGTCGCCGAGACCCGGGCGACGTCGATCTGTGCTTTACCGCGCTGCGCGAAGCGCACGAAGAGATTGGCCTGTTGCCGGAGCTGGTGGATGTCGTTGGCCCGATGGACTCGCTGGTGTCGCGCTTCGGCATCAAGGTGACGCCTTATGTGGGTGTGGTGCCCGACCAGTTCGAGATCATTCCCAACGCCAGTGAAATTGAAGAGGTGTTTCGCGTTCCGGTTGAATTTTTCATGTCTGATCCGCGCGAAATGACCCACCGCATTGATTACGAGGGCCGCAGTTGGTACGTCCCGAGCTATCGGTTCAATGGCTTCAAGATCTGGGGGCTGACGGCGCTGATGTTGGTTGAACTGATGAATACCGGCTTTGATGCGGGTATCGCCTTGCATACGCCCTACGACGGGCACAATAAAAACTAGGAGCACGAAGCATGAAGTACAGCCTGGGCAATGATCGGGTGGAAATGGCGGCTGACGCCTGGATCGCCGAGAACGCAGCAGTGATCGGCAAGGTCAAGCTGGAGGCTGGCGCCAACGTCTGGTTTGGCGCGGTGATTCGCGGTGATGTCGAGCAGATTACCGTCGGCGAGCACAGCAATGTTCAGGATGGTGCGGTGATGCATGCGGACAGTGGGATGCCGCTGACCCTCGGCAAAGGCATCACAGTCGGCCATAATGCGATGCTGCACGGGTGCACGGTCGGTGATTACAGCCTGATCGGTATCAATGCGGTGGTGCTCAACGGCGCGAAGATCGGTAAACACTGCATCATCGGCGCCAACAGCCTCATCCCTGAAGGCAAGGAGATCCCGGATGGTTCGCTGGTTATGGGCTCCCCGGGCAAGGTGGTCAAGACGCTGAACGATCAGCAGAAGAAGATGCTGGAACTGAGCGCCGCCCACTACGTGCAGAACGCCAAACGTTTCCGCGATGAACTCAAGGTACAGGAAGACTGATGAACAGCACTGCCCCCGTTCGCTCACCCTGCGTCAGTATCTGCGCGCTGGATGACAACGATATCTGCACCGGCTGCCAACGCACCGGTATGGAGATCGCGACCTGGGGGCGGCTGTCTGATGAGCAGCGCCGGGAGGTGCTGGCTCGCTGCGAGGAGCGGGCGCGCGGGCAGGGGCTGTGGATCGGCTCAGCAACTCATTCAACTCTTTAAGGTAGACAGGCATGACGGTAATCGGGACCCCTTACGCAGAAGACGCGACGCGGGTATTGCTGCTGGGCTCGGGCGAGCTGGGCAAGGAAGTGGCCATTGAACTGCAGCGGCTGGGTTGCGAAGTCATCGCGGTAGACCGCTATGAGCATGCGCCGGCAATGCAGGTGGCGCACCGCTGCCACGTCATCAGCATGCTGGATGGTCAGGCGCTGCGCGAAGTCATCGAAGCAGAGCAGCCTGACTACATCGTTCCCGAGATCGAAGCCATTGCGACTGCGACGCTGGTCGAATTGGAGGCTGAGGGCTACAACGTCGTCCCGACTGCTGAAGCGGCGCGCCTGACCATGGACCGTGAAGGTATCCGTCGTCTGGCGGCCGAGACGCTTGGTCTGCCGACCTCTGCCTACCAGTTCGCTGACACGCTGGATGAGTATCGTGCCGCTGTTGCTGCCATCGGCATGCCCTGCGTGGTCAAGCCGGTGATGAGCTCCTCGGGCAAAGGGCAGAGCCTGGTGCGCGAGCAGGCCGATATCGACAAGGCCTGGGAGTATGCTCAATCTGGCGGTCGTGCAGGTCAGGGGCGCGTCATTGTTGAAGGCTTTGTCGACTTCGAATACGAGATCACTTTGCTGACCGTCCGTCATATCGACGGCACCTCGTTCTGCGAGCCGATTGGTCACCGTCAGGAGGCGGGTGACTACCGTGAGTCCTGGCAGCCGCAGGCGATGAGTGAAGGTGCCTTGGCTGAAGCCAAGCGGGTCGCTTCCACTATTACCGAGGCGCTCGGTGGCCGCGGTGTATTTGGTGTGGAACTGTTTGTTAAAGGCGATCAGGTTTGGTTCAGCGAAGTCTCACCGCGCCCGCATGATACCGGGCTGGTTACCCTGATTTCTCAGGATCTGTCCGAATTTGCCCTGCACGCGCGCGCCATTCTGGGGTTGCCGATTCCGGTGACTCGTCAGTTTGGCCCGTCTGCATCGGCTGTGGTGCTGGTGCAAGGGCAGTCAGCCAACGTTAGTTTCGGCAATCTGGCTGCTGCGCTCAAGGAGCCCGATACTCAGTTGCGTCTGTTCGGCAAGCCGGAAGTCGATGGCCAGCGCCGCATGGGTGTGGCGCTGGCGCGTGATGAGTCGATCGAAGCGGCGGTTGCCAAGGCAGTGCGCTCGGCGTCTGCGGTTGAGGTCAAACTCTGAGTCGCTGGTGGTATCTGGCAGCACCAGCCTTACCGTTGTTGCTGCCGCAAGCGATCTGGGTCAAACGCACGGCGCTGCGCCTGCCGGATGCGCAGCCGCCATGGCAAGGCGTGGTGCAAGCGCCCGATGGTTCTCTGGAGCAGCCGCTCAGGCTGCTTCTCTTAGGTGAGTCGACGGTCGCGGGCGTTGGCGTAGAGCATCAGGAGCAGGCGCTTGCCGGGCAGCTGGCCATTCAGCTGTCGCAACAATTGGGGCGTGCAGTGCAATGGCAGGCGTCGGGTCGCAACGGCGCGGTTGCTGCTGATTGCATTGAGGATTTGCTGCCACCGGTTGTTGAGCAGCAGTGGGATCTGGCGCTGATCGTACTCGGCGTCAATGACACGACCCATCTCACATCAAGGCCGCGCTGGCGGCGCAATCTGCAGGAAATTATCCAACAACTGGGGCGGTGCTCTGGTCAGGTGATGCTGACCGAAGTGCCGCCGCTGGGCCATTTTCGCGCGCTACCGCAACCGTTGCGTGGCTGGTTTGGTCTGCGGGCAGGCTTGATGAACCGGGATCTGCAGCGGGTGGCAAATGACAGTGGTGCGCGCTATCTGTCGCTGGATATGCCGTTCGAGCCGATCTATCTGGCCCGCGACGGCTATCACCCGTCCGCCGCCGGTTACCAGCAATGGGCGGCGGGCATCGTGCGTCAGTTGTCTTCGTCGGGATTCTGATCGGCCTGGGCTGGTTGGTGCTGGGTCGCCTGATCCAGCGCTCGTTCCCACACCTTCACGCTCTTCACCATGTTGTCCTTGGTCTGCAGGATTTCCATGCGGTACCCGCCTGTGGTCAGGCAGACGGCAGTCTCCGGGATGGTTTCCAGTTGCTCGGTAATCACGCCGTTGAGGGTTTTGGGGCCGTCGGCGGGCAACTTCCAGTGCAGGTGGCGGTTGATGTCGCGGATGGCAGCGCTGCCGTCAATGACGTAAGTGCCGTCGGTCTGCGGGTGGATGTCCTGGCTGAGGCTGAGCATCTCGGTGGTGAAGTCACCAACGATCTCTTCAAGAATATCCTCCAGGGTAACCAGGCCGATGACGTCGCCGTACTCGTCGACGACGATGGCGATGCGGCGCTTCTGCTTCTGAAAGTTGAACAGCTGCGTGTGCAGCGGCGTGCTTTCCGGGATGAAGTAGGGCTCCTTGCAGGCGCCGATCAGTGCTTCCTTGGTCAGATCGCCGCGGCTTAGCAGACGTGCGATTGAGCGCATGTGGACAATGCCGGTGACATTGTTGATGTCGCCCTGGTAGACCGGCAGGCGGGTGTAATGACAGGTGCGCAGCTGATGGCTGATGGCAGTCATGTCGGTATCCAGATCGATGCCGACGGCCTCGTTGCGCGGAATCATGATGTCGTTAACCGTCATCTTTTCCAGGTCAAGGATGCCCAAAAGCATGTTCTGGCGGCTGCGGGTGATGCCCAGTCCGGCCTCGCGAACGACAGTGCGCAGCTCTTCGGTGGTCAGTTGGTCGCCATCCTTGTCATGCGGATTGACCCCAAGCAGGCGCAGTAATTGGTTGCTGATGGCGCTGCAGACCCAGACCACGGGATAGAGCAGCCGCTGCAGGGCGGAGAGGATAACGCTGGCCGGAAACGCAATCAGCTCGGGACGCAGGGCGGCCAGAGTCTTTGGGGTGATCTCGCCGAAGATCAGTACCACAACAGTCAGGATCATGGTGGCGATGGCGATCCCGGCTTCGCCCCAGATATCCACGGCAACAACCGTAGCGATGGAAGCGGCCAGGATGTTGACGATGTTATTGCCGACCAGAATGGTGCCGAGCAGGCGATCAGGGCGGTCCAGCAGGCGAGACGCGCGGCGGGCACCGCGGTGGCCTTCTTTGCTCAGGTGCTTCAGCCGGTAGCGGTTGAGGCTCATCATGCTGGTTTCGGAGCTGGAGAAAAACGCCGACAGCACAATCAATACCACCAGCAAGATCAGCAGCAGGCCAGTATGGGATTCGTTCAAGGGCTTGCCTCAGACAGGTAGTAGAAAGGTCACGCAGCTAGCAGCAGCTCGCGTACCAGCTTGCTGCCGAAATAGGCCAGCATCAGCAGCAGAAAACCGGCGAGCGTCCAGCGGATTGCGTTGCTGCCGCGCCAGCCGCGGAAGTGGCGGCCCCACAGCAGAATGCCAAACACCACCCAGGCCAGGCATGACAGCAGTGTCTTGTGGGCCAGGTGCTGGGCAAACATGTTCTCCAGAAAGACAAAGCCGGAGATCAGCGCCAGGGTCAGCAGGATCTCACCGCACAGCAGAAACTGGAACAAGAGCTGCTCCATGGTCTGCAGTGGCGGGAAGGTACGAATGAAGCGGGTCGGGTGCTTGTGCTTGAGCTGGTAGTCCTGAACTGCCAGCAGCGTTGCCTGGAACGCAGCGATGGTAAAAATGCCGTAAGCGAGGACCGACAGCAGAATATGCACCAGCAGTCCGTCCTGGTCGGTTGGCAGCGTGGTGCCTTGCTCAGGGAAAAAGCCCGCCAGCAGCCCCGTAATCAAGGCAAGCGGATACAGGCCGAGCAGCAGGCTGGTAACGGGTGCGCGGAAGCTCGACACCAGGGTAACCGCCACGACTAGCCAGGAAATCAGCGAGCCGATGTTGAACAGGCCGAGCGCGAAGCCCTGGGGAGTGGTCAGTTGGATGTAGAGGCTGACGGCGTGCGCCATCAGGGCAATCAGCCCGATAGCGCGCAACAGGCTGGCGTTGACGGCCAGACGTTTGCCGAGGCAGTGCATCTGATAGAGGATGCCGCTGATGTAGAAACCGGCGGCCAACAGACTGGGAGCGAGGGCTGTCATACGTCCTTGCGAGCGATTATCAACAAAGCCGCAGTGTGGCATAAGCCGCGTCCGGGTGAAAGCGTCTGCCGGCGTTCCCTATCCTGTGCGGGGTGTGCGGGGTATACTGCGCCGCTGAAATGGCGGCCGGGCTGAAACGGGCCCGCCCTGGGAGAAAGCATCATGTTCGAGAATCTTACCGAGCGCCTGTCGCACAGCCTTCGCGGTGTGACAGGTCAGGCCAAGCTGACTGAAGACAACATTAAGGACACCCTGCGCGAAGTGCGCATGGCGCTGCTGGAAGCCGACGTTGCGCTGCCAGTAGTCAAAACCTTTGTGGATCAGGTGCGTGAGCGTGCCGTGGGCACCGAAGTGTCGCGCAGCCTGTCGCCTGGCCAGGTCTTCGTCAAGATCGTCAAGTCCGAGCTGGAAGCGGTCATGGGGCAGTCCGAAGGGCTGAACCTGGCGGTCAGCCCGCCGGCGGTGATTCTGATGGCTGGCCTGCAGGGTGCTGGTAAGACCACCAGCGTAGCCAAGCTGGCGAAGACGCTGCGTGAGCGCGAGAAGAAAAAGGTCATGGTGGTCAGCGCCGACGTATATCGTCCGGCGGCGATCAAGCAGCTCGAGACGCTGGCTACTGATGTACAGGTCGAGTTCTTTCCGTCCTCCGCTGATCAGCTGCCGGTAGCGATTGTCGAAGCCGCGCTGCGTGAGGCGAAGAACCGCTTCATGGATGTGCTGATCGTCGATACCGCTGGTCGTCTGCACGTCGATGACGAGATGATGGCCGAGATCAAGCAGGTGCATGCCGCGGCCAAACCGGCAGAAACCCTGTTTGTGGTTGACGCCATGACCGGTCAGGATGCCGCCAACACTGCGCAGGCCTTCAACGAGGCGTTGCCGCTGACTGGTGTGATCCTGACCAAGGTTGATGGTGATGCCCGTGGTGGTGCCGCACTGTCGGTGCGTCATATCACCGGCAAGCCGATCAAGTTCCTCGGTATGGGCGAGAAGATCGATGCCCTGGAAGTATTCCACCCGGACCGGGTTGCCTCGCGCATTCTGGGCATGGGTGACGTGCTCAGCTTGATCGAACAGGCCGAGCAGAAGATCGATAAGGACAAGGCCGAGAAACTCGCCAAAAAGCTGAAGAAGGGCAAGGGCTTCGATCTCGAAGACTTCCGCGACCAGCTGCAGCAGATGAACGCCATGGGCGGTCTCGGCTCAATGATGGAAAAACTGCCGATGATGGGTGGCAAGATCAACGCCGCCCAGATGGAAACAGCGCAGACCGAGGCAGCCAAGCAGTTCAAGCGCATGGAGGCGATCATCAATTCGATGACGCCGGCTGAGCGTCGCAACCCTGATCTGATCAGTGGCTCGCGCAAGCGCCGTATTGCCACCGGTTCCGGCACCCAGATTCAGGACATCGGGCGTCTGCTCAAGCAGCACAAGCAGATGCAGAAGATGATGAAGAAGGTGGCGGGCAAGGGCGGTATGGCCAAGCTGATGCGTGGTATGGGTGGCATGGGCGGCGGAGGCGGGATGCTGCCCCCGGGTGGCGGAATGCCGCGGTTTTGATCTGACGCCCAGGCTTGCGTCTGCACGCCTGGGCGCTTGGTTTGACGGTGTGACTCTACGTAGCGCACCCAGCAGCTGACCGGCGGTGCCGGTTGTGGCTGAAAAAAGAGTTTTCATTGGTCGGGATATTCCGTAGAATACGCGACCTTTCGGGCTATAGGTGTATGCGTTTTCAGCTGCACGCCCGCAAACGATTAAGTAGCGATACTCAAACACAGGAAACGATGTCGACATGGTAACCATTCGTCTTGCTCGTGGTGGCTCCAAGAAGCGCCCCTTCTATCATCTGACCGTTGCCAACAGCCGCAACGCTCGCGATGGCCGTTTTGTTGAGCGCGTAGGCTTCTTCAACCCGGTAGCCACTGGCGGTGAAGTGCGTCTGTCCGTGAACGAAGAGCGCGTCCAGTACTGGCTGAGCCAGGGTGCACAGCCCTCTGATCGCGTTGCAGCTCTGCTGAAGGAAGCTGGTCAGGCTGCTGCCTGATATGGCCAATACTCCTGAGCCGGCCGGGGCCCAACGGGTTGTACTCGGCAAGATCGTTTCGGTTCATGGGGTGCGTGGGGCGGTAAAGGTCTATTCCCATACCGACCCGCTGGACAATGTGCTCGACTATGCGGAGTGGTCCCTGAATCGGGGCGCCGAGCAGCGCACAGTGTCCGTTCTCGGTGGTCGCGTCCAAGGACGCGTGCTGGTGGTCAACCTCAAGGGGATAGACGACCGCAACAAGGCCGAGGAATTGGTCAACTTCGAGATCAGTATTGCGTCTGACGCACTGCCCGAGCTCGAGGACGGCGATTTTTACTGGCATCAGCTGGAAGGCCTGCAGGTTGTAAACCTGGAAGGGCAGCTGCTCGGCAAGGTGGATCACCTGCTCGAGACCGGCTCCAACGATGTCATGGTGGTCAAGCCCTGCGAAGGCAGTGTTGACCAGCGTGAACGTCTGTTGCCTTATCTGCCGGGCCAGTTTGTAGTCAAGGTCGATCTGGAGACGAAAGTCATGCAGGTTGACTGGGATGCGGAGTTCTGACCGGTGTGGGCCGGTGTCATTACCCTGTTTCCCGAGATGTTCGCGGCGCTGACCGAATCCGGTGTTACCGGCAGGGCGGTCAAGCGAGGGCAGCTGGAAGTCGCTTTCAGTAACCCGCGTGAACATGCACATGACCGTCATCGCACGGTGGATGATCGCCCCTTCGGCGGTGGTCCCGGAATGTTGATGAAGGTCGAGCCGCTGCTGGAGGCAATTGATGCCATCCGCCAGCAGGCTCCCTCCACCCCGCGGGTGATTTACCTGTCTCCGCAGGGGCAGCCTCTGACGCAGAAACGCGTCGAACAGCTGGCGCAGCTAGACAGCATTGTGCTGTTATGCGGGCGCTACGAGGGCATCGACGAGCGCATCATCGATCGCTGCGTAGATGAGGAAATCTCCATCGGCGACTACGTGTTGTCCGGTGGCGAGCTGGGAGCCATGGTGCTCCTGGACGCGGTGACTCGCTTGATTCCCGGAGTGCTGGGACATGCGGATTCCGCGGCAGAAGATTCCTTTTCGGCGGGATGGCTCGATTGCCCACATTACACCCGACCGGAAGAGTTTGATGGGCAGCGCGTTCCGGAGGTGCTGCTCAGTGGTAACCATGAGTTAATCCGGCGCTGGCGCCTCAAACAGTCTTTGGGTCGAACCTGGCAACGTCGGCCAGAGTTGCTCGAAGAGCTGGAGTTGAGCAAAGAACAGCAACAGCTGTTGGCGGAATACATCCGCGAGCAGGAAACCGATAACCATTGATACAGGTCCGACGGCCTGTGCAGGAGAAGCAAGATGTCCAATATTATTGCCCAGCTTGAAGCTGAACAGATGTCCAAGGAAATCCCCGCGTTCGCACCGGGTGATACCGTAATCGTCCAGGTCAAGGTTAAGGAAGGCGATCGCTCTCGTCTGCAGGCCTTCGAAGGCGTGGTTATCGGTAAGCGTAACCGTGGTCTGAACTCTGCTTTCACCGTTCGCAAGATCTCCAGCGGCGTTGGCGTTGAGCGTACTTTCCAGACCTACTCCCCGCTGATCGACAGCATCTCTGTCAAGCGTCGCGGTGACGTTCGCAAGGCCAAGCTGTACTACCTGCGTGCTCTGTCTGGTAAGGCAGCTCGCATCAAGGAAAAGCTGTCCTGATCGGACGCCTGACCAACAAAAAAGCAGCCTGAGGGCTGCTTTTTTGTGCCTGAGTGTTTTTAATCGACGGGTCGCCCGTCCACTCGAGTCAAACCTATGCCTGATGTTGCGCCGATGCCGGTCAATGATACGGATCAGCAACTGATCGATCAGTTTCTGGACAGTCTTTGGCTAGAAAAGGGCTTGTCGAAGCATACCCGCAGCGCCTACCGCACCGACCTGCGAACGTTGGCCGGCTGGCTGGGGCAACGGCGCAGCCGATTGTTGCAGCTGTCGCGCGCCGATCTGATGGCGCATCTTGGCTGGCGCCTGAGTGCCGGCTATCAGGCTCGCTCCAGTGCCCGACTGCTGTCCTGCGTGCGCAGTTTCTATCGTTATCTGCTCCGTCAGCAGTTGATTGCCGAGGACCCGACCCGCGATGTTGCCATGCCGAAGATCGGCAGGCCGCTGCCCAAGTCACTGAGCGAGGCTGATATCGAGCGCCTGCTGGCTGCGCCGGATACTGAAGACAGTCTGGGGCTGCGTGATCGCTGCATGCTGGAAGTGCTGTATGCCACAGGATTGCGGGTCAGTGAGCTGGTGGGGTTGCGGCTGGATCAGCTTAATCTGCGTCAGGGTGTGGTGCGGGTGACGGGCAAGGGCAGTAAGGAGCGCCTGGTCCCCCTGGGGGAAGAGGCGATGCTCTGGCTGGAGCAATATTTGGCTGCGGCCAGGGTGGCGCTGTTGGCGGGCAAGCCAAGTGATGTGCTGTTCCCCAGCAGGTTGGGGCGCATGATGACACGTCAGACCTTCTGGCATCGGATCAAGCAGCATGCATTGACCGCGGGTATTCGCAGCGAGCTGTCCCCGCACACGTTGCGTCATGCTTTCGCCACCCATTTGCTGAATCACGGCGCCGATCTTCGGGTGGTGCAGATGCTGCTGGGGCACAGTGATCTGTCTACCACGCAGATCTATACCCACATCGCGCGGCAGCGATTGCATGATCTGCATGCGCAGCATCATCCCCGAGGGTAATGGCATTCGGGTAGAGCTGAACGTCCGGCGGGGCTTGTGGAATTGGTCAGCGTTTCGTTTATTCGTGGTAAGCTTTGCGGTCTTCAAAAGGAGTGGACTATGCGACTGAAAATCGGCCTGGCCGCCATACTGGCCCTGGCGGCGACACAGGTCATGGCGAATCCGGATCAGGCTATTCGGGACGCTCTGAAGACAATGAATTTCAATGTGCCGGTCAAGGCGGTGAGCGAATCACCAGTGGCCGGCCTGTATACGGTTGAGCTGGAAAGTGGCCGTGTGTTGTATGCCAGTGCAGACGGCAAGTATTTCGTTCAGGGCTCGATGATCGAGGTCAATGACGGCAAGCCGCGAAACCTTACCTCTATCGCCGAAGCGCGTAACATCGGCGCCGTAATCAACGCCCTGCCACAGCAGGAACTGATTGTGTTTGCGCCCGAGCAGCCGAAGACCCACATCACGGTATTTACCGATGTTGACTGTGGCTACTGCCGCAAGCTGCACAACGAGGTTGAGCAACTGAATGATCTGGGTATCGAGGTACGCTACGCTGCCTTCCCGCGCGGTGGCATGCAGTCCCGGGCTGCCAGTGTCATGCAGTCGGTCTGGTGCGCAGATGATCGCAAGGCGGCGATGACCGCAGCCAAGCAGGGTGGTGCCGTTGCACCGGCTAGCTGCGATAACCCGGTCGAGCGTCAGTATGAGCTGGGTCAGCAGGTAGGGGTGCAGGGTACACCGGCGATCTTCATGGCTAACGGGGTATTGATCCCCGGATATCAGCCTGCAGCCGAGCTCGCGGCTATCGCGCTGGAGAATCAATAATAACCGCGCTGGCGAGTCACTCGTCGGCGCGTTTTCACGTAATCGACTAACAACCAGGTAGGGACCAAAGTTTGAAACCGGTCAAAGTAGGTATTTGTGGATTGGGCACCGTCGGCGGTGGCACCTTCAATGTTCTGCAGCGCAACGCGACGGAGATTGCCCGGCGTGCTGGGCGTGGCATTGAGGTGGCCCAGATTGCAACCCGGCATCCCAACCCGGCCTGCAACCTGGGCGTGACTCCCGTTACCGACGACGTCTTCGAACTGGTCAACAATCCCGAGATCGACATCATTGTCGAGCTGATCGGTGGTTACACCCTGGCCAAGGACGTGGTGCTCAAGGCCATCGAGAATGGCAAGCACGTGGTGACTGCCAACAAGGCGCTTATCGCTGTGCACGGCAACGAGATCTTCTCTGCAGCCAGCGCCAAGGGCGTCATGGTGGCATTCGAGGCCTCGGTTGCCGGCGGTATTCCGATCATCAAGGCACTGCGTGAAGGTCTGGCTGCCAACCGCATCGACTGGGTTGCGGGCATCATCAACGGCACCGGCAACTTCATCCTGACTGAAATGCGTGACAAGGGCCGTACCTTCGAAGACGTGCTGGCCGAAGCGCAGGCGCTGGGTTATGCCGAAGCCGATCCGACCTTCGACGTGGAAGGTATCGACGCGGCGCACAAGCTGACTATTCTGGCGTCCATCGCGTTTGGTATTCCGCTGCAGTTCGACAAGGCCTACACCGAAGGCATCACCAAGCTGACCACGGCTGACGTGAACTACGCCGAGGCGTTGGGCTACCGCATCAAGCATCTGGGTGTGGCGCGCCGCACCGAGCAGGGCGTGGAGCTGCGCGTGCACCCGACCCTGATTCCGGCTGATCGTCTGATCGCCAACGTCAACGGTGTGATGAACGCGGTGATGGTTAACGGCGACGCCGTTGGCTCCACGCTGTATTACGGTGCCGGTGCTGGTGCCGAACCGACGGCTTCGGCTGTTGTTGCTGACATCATCGACGTGGTTCGCACCCTGACTACCGATCCGACCAACCGCGTGCCGCACCTGGCGTTCCAGGCCGATGCGCTGTCGGATCTGCCAGTCCTGCCGGTTGATGAAGTTGAAACGGCCTACTACCTGCGCCTGCACGCGCAGGATCGCCCGGGCGTGCTGGCCAAGGTCGCGACCATCCTGTCCGAGCGCGGCATCAACATCGAGTCCATCATGCAGAAGGACGTCGAAGAGCAGGATGGCCTGGTGCCGATGATTCTGCTGACTCACCGCGTGCGCGAGCAGAACATGAATGACGCGATTGCCGCGCTGGAGTCGCTCGAGGATATCGCCGGCCCGCTGATGCGGATCCGCGTGGAACAACTGGACTAATCCGAGCTGAAGCCGACACTGGCCTGTGCCGTGTCGGCTTCAAGCCAAAACCTGAAGGGTTTTGTAATGCGCTATATCAGTACCCGTGGCCAGGCTCCGGCCCTCAACTTCGAAGACGTGCTGCTGGCCGGTCTGGCATCCGACGGCGGTCTGTATGTTCCCGAGAACCTGCCGCGTTTCACCCAGGAGCAGATCGCGTCCTGGGCCGGTTTGCCATACCACGAGCTGGCGTTCAACGTCATGCGTCCGTTCGTCACCGGCAGCATCCCGGATGCGGACTTCAAACAGATTCTGCAAGACACCTACGGTGTGTTTGCGCACAAGGCGGTCGCGCCGCTGCGTCAGCTGGACAGCAATGAGTGGGTAATGGAGTTGTTCCACGGCCCGACCCTGGCGTTCAAGGACTTTGCTCTGCAGCTGCTGGGCCGCCTGCTGGACTACTTCCTGGTCAAGCGCGGTGAGCGCGTGGTGATCATGGGCGCGACCTCCGGTGATACCGGCTCGGCTGCGATCGAAGGCTGCAAGGCCTGCGAGAACGTCGATATCTTCATCATGCACCCGCACA
>NZ_JAYPMU010000029.1:0-35184 GCF_038130085.1 Halopseudomonas sp.
TGCTCCTGCGTCAATTCAATAACCGTGTTGCACTCAGCTCCTGCAACCGCCCTTTATAAGTGTATAGGGTTCGAAAAGCCTGTGACTTTATCCGCTCAAGATCATAGTAAGAGGAAAAGGCTGCTTGGCTCCATAGAAAAACTTGTAGAAAGAAGACATAAGATTGTGCATGCCGGTGATTATAACCAACACGGTAGACTTAATCAGATTGAATATCAGAAGACATTTAAGCGAATTCTTGAGATTCGTGTCCTCGTGACCAATATCGAGACGCTACTTGCAGCGGAGAAAATCTAACAAACGCAGTCACAGGGGCAAGGTTTCCGCTGCGCTTCAACATTGCCCGTGCTGCGGGCGTTATGTACGAGATCTAAAACCGGAGGGTGCATGGAGCACAATTTCGAACGACTAAAGGCACACATATTGCCTTTATCCAGATCGCAATATTTCCCTGAGGCACGAAAGGAATGGTCTTTAGTTGGCGTTGAAGTCAGTGACGAGTTCGATAGCTGCCCTTGCGGACAAGATATAAAAGAACATTGCTATATTGAAAATAAATTTACAGGGCACAAAACATACGTTGGAAACGTCTGCATTAATAGATTTATAGGAATTGATACGGGAAACCTGTTCGATGGCCTTAAGCGAATTGCTACCGACTCAAAGGCAAATGCAAACGCAGACTTGATCAACCATGCCTTTAAGCTTGGCTACATATTTGACAGTGAATACAATTTCCTCATGGAAACCCGCCTCAAGCGTAAGCTCTCCCCAGCGCAACTTGCTTGGAAAGAAAAAATAAATCGTAGAATAACCAATAAAACTGTTGTCCAACGTCGTACTCGCACATAACAAGTGTGTTCAAACCGTTCGCTTCGCTTTCCGGGACGAGCTAAAGCCCGCCCCTTAAACAAACATTAGCGATTAGGAATCAAATACGTGTGGAAGTTTTCTGGCAACATCGGCTACTTATGTGAGGAGTGCCAGTCTTCTGGAGAAATATCAGTTGACGATTTCGAAATAGATTGTATTGGTGGTGATGAACGCCAGATGGGGCCAGAGCTATGTTATGAGCTAGCCTACGAGTTCGCCTGCCCTGACTGTGATAATGAAATCAGCCTCAAGTTCTATGTTTATGAATACCCCGTCGACTGCCTAAACTTTATTGATAATCAGTCGTCAGGTGCGGCAACAAACGGAGAACCGGATTTTGAGTATCTCCCGGAGGAGCTGTACTCAGCTGAAGACATTCTTCATTTATACGGCTCCATTACTGAGCTGGTCATGACTCTTCGTGACAACCCGTATCTTCTAAGAGATATTTCCCACAGAGAGTTTGAGGAAGTTGTTGCGGAGCTCTTCAGGGCAAAAGGCTACCAAGTCGATCTAACGAAAAAAACCAGGGATGGTGGAAAGGATATTATCGCCATTCACACTGATCACTTCGGGATAAAGAGCAAGTACTTCATCGAATGCAAGCACTACTCTGAAAGCAACAAGATAGGAGTTGATGTTGTTCGAGCGTTGCATGGCGTGAAAAACACTAAAGACGGGCCTAATAAAACGATTATAGCCACAACATCCACTTTTACTGATGATGCTAGGAAGTTTGTTGATTCAGAAATATCAAGCAAGTGGGATATGTCGCTTGCCGATCATAATGAAATTGTTCGCTGGCTGAAAAGTTATCGATAACAAGTTGCTGTACACGGAAAATTACTCGCTGCACCCCCATTTTCCCGGTGAGCAAGGCGTTACGTAATTTAACGAGGAAGTTATGGAATAATACGCAAAGATTGCTTTAGCGTGGGTACAAAGAAGTGCGTCCCAAGCCGAAAGTAACGGCCCAAATATTCGACCTATGAAAAGAATCACTGTCCTTGCGGAACAAATAAATTCTGCTTCTTCCGACCAAACTCCTGACCCAATTAAGCCGCAGGATAGATCTGCTTGGGCACTAATCAACTATGCAAATGAAAAGCAACTCATATGACGGGGCTAAATTCCGTGACCGAAATATTGCTTGAAAAAGTAAGAATACAAGAAAGAGCATGGGTTAGAACACACGCTACAGACACGGAAGCATTTGCTTTATGCTCAAAAGCTATACATCCAGAACTCTCAGAAGTAGAGTTGGGCGAAGGAAAGGTAACTTGCCCCGACTGCATAGAAATCATCCGGAGGTGCAAGCTTATTCCAGATTCTGACGAGCAACCTGAATACGAAAGCCAGCTTTTCTGGAAAAGGTAAAAAATAACAACACGTACCAGCCGACACTTTATCCGGTGCTCCGTTTTGTGTAAGGTTTCGCCATTTCACACAAAGCCCCACACCAGCTAAAATTCGGTTGCACTTTGCGTTATACCAAGCATTAGCTCCTACGTTACAGCACAGTCAAGGTGAGAACATGGCAAATAAGAAAACCGTACGAATCATCCTAAAAAGGCCTAAAACAGGTGGTCACGGAGAACTGCTAACGGAGGAATATAAGACCGTGGATCTTGAGTCAGAAGTGCTCGAAAAGCTTCTCGTTGGCAATCAATTTTTCGGTTCTTTCTCTGTCGTGGGCGCAGAACTGATTGACCCGGAAGATTCTAAAGAAGGCCATAACTCTGATCTCGATTTTTAAGTTCGGCGGGGAATTTGAAACTTGGTATAACCATTCATTCCAGTTCGTTGCGGCCCTGAGGCGCCTCCACCGGACGGCTTTCATCCGCCGCTGAATATCGGCGTTACACAATTTCCAAACTGCATTTTCTAAGTCATCTTGTTCCTAGTCCACGGGCGGATAAAACTCGAACCTTCGGCCAACAGTAAGAACGCGCCCAATGCACGGCCCAACCGGGTCCCCGTTTACGCGGGCGAGTAGCGCAGGGCTGGCGGGAAAAAGAGCCGTAGGATGTCTGAGGCGCAAAGCGCCGAGTTTTACGGCTCCCCGTCAGCCCGAGCAACGCAGCGAACCCGAAGGGCCGCGTAGTCGGGGTGGCCTAGGGGGTGCAGGGGGAAATGGCCATGCATTTCCCCCTGCTCGCCGTGAAGGCGAAAAGGTGACGTGAAGAATCAGCGAAGCCGAGCGGGACCGCAAGAACCGGACGCGGAGCGTCCTAGCAGGCATTCCCACGCAGAGCGTGGGAACGATCACAACGTCGGGCCAGCGCCCGATTATGCACTCCGCCACGACAACGCCGGCGCCACCAACCGCTCCCCATCAAATCCCGCGACCTTGCCGAAGCGCACAGACTCGGCCTGCCACTCCCGCGTTGCTTCGATGATGTACTCCCGGCTGTAACCGACAAAATTCCAGAACATCAGTACCTTCTCGGCCGGTTCTCCGCCGATGAGGATGAGGCGGCTGCCGGGGGTGAGGGTCAGGTGCAGGGTGCTAGGGCTGGTGCTGGTGCCGGGGTCGAGGGCGGCGAGTTCGTTTTCGGCAAAGCGTTCGCCGTCCAGCTCCAGTTCGCCTTCCATCACCAGCAGGCCGTGTTCAAAGGCGGGGTTCAGGGTCAGTTCGCAGCTGCCGCCGTTGGGGCTGTGGATGTCCAGGCCAAGCAGCGGGCTGTAGACCTCAACCGGGGAGGTGTGGCCGGCAAACTCGCCGACCAACAGGGTGAAGTCGATGCCGCTTTGCTGCCATGTGGGCAGGTCCGGGTAGTGGGTGAAGGCGGGCTCTGCGTCGGCCATGTGCGGCGGCAGGGCGATCCACAGTTGGGCGGTGTGCAGACGGTCGGTGGCGTCGGTGGAGTCTTCGGTGTGGCTGATACCGCGGCCGGCGGTCATCAGGTTCACCTCGCCTGGGCGAATCAGTTGTTCGTTGCCGAGGCTGTCACGGTGCAGCACGTCGCCTTCGATCATCCAGGTGAAGGTCTGCAGACAGGTGTGCGGGTGGGCGCCCACGTGCATGCCTTCGCCGGATTCAAAGCGGGCGGGGCCGGCGTGATCGAGAAAGCACCAGGCGCCGATCTGGCGGCGCTGGCGGGTGGGCAGCACCCGGTTGACCGGCAGGGTGCCGCCGATTTCGGCAGTGCGGGCGGTGATGCGTTGGGCGCTGACGGGTTGATTGCTCATGCGACGCTCCGGCTGCGAGTGGATTCTCGCAGCCTACCTCAGTGCGCAGGTCGCGTCAGCCGGAGCGGCCCTACCTTGGTTGTGGGGACGGGGGCCGCTCGGGCACAGCGTGCTGTGCCCCTGCTTCAGTGTCGGATACCGCTCAGCCGCTTATACCCGCCGCCCCTTCGACCGGGATCTTGTAGAACAGGCTGTAGATCACCGGCAGCACCACCAGCGTGAGGATGGTGGCAAAGCCCAGACCAAACATGATCACCACGGCCATGCTCTGAAAGAAGGCGTCGGTCAGCAGCGGCGCCATGCCGAGGATGGTGGTCAGCGCGGCCATCGATACCGGGCGCACCCGGCTGATCGCCGAGTCCACCAGTGCGCTGTAGGCCTCCTTGCCGGAGTCGATCTGCAGGCGGATCTCATCGACCAGGACGATGCCGTTCTTGACCAGCATGCCGCTCAGGCTGAGGAAGCCCAGCAGCGCCATAAAGCCGAACGGGATGCCGGTGAGCAAGAAGCCCAGCGTCACGCCGATGATGGCCAGTGGTACGGTCAGCCAGATGATCGCGGCGCGCTTGATCGAGTCGAACAGCAGGATGGTGATCAGGAACATCGCCAGATAGCCGAGCGGCAGGCTGCCGAACACGGCCGTCTGGGCGTCGCGCGAGCTTTCGTACTCACCGCCCCACTCCAGTTTGTAACCGCGCGGCAGCTCGATGGCTTCAATCTGCGGACGCACGCGGGCAAACAGTTCGGCGGCGGTCTGGCCGCTGATGATGCTCGGGTCGGCCTGTACGGTCAGGGTGCGCTTGCGGTCTTCACGCAGAATCAGCGGGTCTTCCCAATCGGTGACGAAGCCGTTTACCACCTGCGAGATCGGGATGTAGGTGCTGCGCACGGTGCTCCAGACCAGCAGGTCGTTGAGGGTGCCGGCATCCAGCCGCTCGTCTTCCGGGGTGCGCGCGACGATCGGCAACATGCGCGTGCCGTCGCGGTAGAGGCCGACGTTGACACCGCTGAAGTTCATCCGCAGCAGGGTGTCCAGGTCGCGCTTGTCGACGCCCAGTTCACGCGCTTGCGCTTCGGCAAACTGCGGGCGGACGAGCTTGGTGCGCTCACGCCAGTCGTGCAGCACGGCGTCAGCCACCGGGTCGGCCTTTATGATCGCGATGGCCTGCGCGCCAAGCTCGCGCAGTACCTGCGGGTCAGGGCCGGTAAAGCGCGCTTCGATCTTGCTGTCGCTGCCGGGGCCAAGCATCAGCTGTTTGAGTTTGACCTTGGCGGTCGGGTGGCGGGTCTTGAAGTACTCGTCCAGTTCGGCGATCAGCGGCGCGATCTGCTCGCGCTGCTCGGTACGCACCAGCAGCTGGGCATAGTTGGCGTGAATGCGCTGCGGGAAGTAAGTGAGGATGAAGCGCAGCGCTCCCTGGCCGATGGTGGTGGTGACCTCAGTCACGCCCTCTTGCGCCAGCACATGGCGATCCATCTCCGCCACGACCTGCTCGGTGTAGCGAATATCACTGCCCTTGGGCAGCCACACATCGACAAAGAACATCGGCGTGTTGGACGGCGGGAAGAACGCCTGCCGCACCTGACTGAAGCCGAATACCGACGCCACCAGCAGCGCACCCAGCAGTACCAGCGTCAGCACCCGGTGGTGCAGGGCCGAGCCCAGCAGCTTGCGGTAGAGCACGAAGACCATTCCGCGGTACGGGTCTTCTGCTTCGGCACCACCGGTCTGCGCCGGCTGATCACGGAAGAACAGGCTGGCGAAGAATGGCGTCAGGGTGATGGCGGTGACCCAGCTGAGGGTCAGCGAGATCAGCAGCACCTGGAATAGCGACAGACAGAACTCGCCGGTGGAATCGTCCGACAGGCCAATCGGCGCAAAGGCGATGATGGCAATCGCGGTCGCCCCGAGTAGCGGCAGCTTGGTCTGGCCGACGATCTCACCGGCCGACTGCAGGGTGGTCTGGCCGCGCTGGCGACCGACCAGAATGCCCTCGACGATGACAATGGCGTTGTCCACCAGCATCCCCAGCGCAATCACCAGCGCGCCAAGCGAAATCCGCTGCAGCTCGATGCCGATCATCTGCATGAAGATGAAGCTGCCGAGCACCGTCAGCGCCAGCACCAGACCAATCAACAGGCCGCTGCGCAGGCCCATAAAGACCAGCAGCACAACGACGACGATGGCCACCGAGGCGAGAAAATTCCAGACAAACCCACCGACCGAGTTTTCCACCTCGGCGGCCTGGTTGTAGAACATGGTGACCTGCATGCCAGCCGGGCGGTCCTGCTCCAACTCGGCCAGTCGCAGCGCCACCGCGTTACCCACATCCACCACGTTGACGTGGGCGGCGTAGGACACACCGAGGCCCAGCGCTGGCTGACCCTGGGCGCGATAGAGGCTGGTGGGGGTGTCGGCAAAGCCGCGGCTGATCTTCGCTACGTCACCCAGATAGACCCGCTTGGAGCTGCCGGGCGGGCTGATGATCAGCCGTTCCAGTTCGCTGACGTCCTGAAATTCACCCGTCGGATGCAGGCGGATAGACTCGCTGCCGACCAGCATGCGGCCTGCATCGGAGACCACGTTCTGGCGGCTCAGCAGGTCGTAGATGCGCTGCGGCGCGATGCCCAGCGCAGTCATCTGCGCACGGGAGATCTCCAGATGCACCTCTTCCTGCGGCACGCCAGCCAGGCTGACCTTGCCAACGCCATCAACCAGTACCAGTTCGCGGCGCAGGTAATCGGCGTAATCACGCAGCTCGCGGTAGTCGTAACCGTCGCCGCTGATCATGAAGAAGGTGCCGTAGACGTCGCTGAAGTCATCCTTGATCTGCGGCTCGCCCACCCCCGGCGGCAGGTTGGGGCGCAGGTCGTTGATGCGCCGACGCATCTCGTCCCAGATCTGCGGCAGCTGGTCCGGGCCGTACTGTTTCTGCACCTCGACCATGATCTGCGACAGCCCTGCGCTGCTGGTCGAGGTAATGGTGTCGATATAGGGCAGCTGCTGGATGGCGTTCTCCAGCGGGTAGGTCAGTTCTTCTTCGACCTGCTGCGGCGAGGCCCCCGGATACGGGGTAATGACCATCGCCATTTTCAGGGTGAAGGCCGGATCTTCCAGCCGCCCGAGGTCGAGAAAGGCGATAACCCCGCCGATGCCGAGCAGCAGCGCCACCAGCCAGCTGGTGACCCGCCGCTTGATGAAGTAGGCAGCAATGTTCATTTACAGGCCCCGCTCACGGACCCAGGGACGGACCCGCTGGCCTTCGCTCAGCTCATTGCCACCGGCGGCCACAATCTGCTCACCGGCGTTCAGCCCGGAGAGCACCTCGATGCCATCGTGGGTCAGCTGGCCCACGGTAACCGAGCGGGCGTTGACCGTGAGGCCGTCTTGCTGCTCGCTGACCACCCAAACCTGACGCTGCTCGCTGCTTTCGGTATCGGGGCTGAATACCGCTTCGACCGGCACCACAATAGGCACCACTGATTGGCGGCTGATCTCGGCAAAGTTGACGATCACGGTGGCGCTCATGCCCGGCAGCAGCACCAGATTGTCGGGAATCGGCATGCTCAGGGTGACGTCGTAGGCGAGGGTCGAGGGGTCGGGCTGGCTGGCGTATTCCTTGTACTCGGCATCGACCAGTGCGTCGGGGTAGTTGTCCAGCCGCACCTTGGAGCGCAGCTCTTCAGGCTGTAGGTCGCGGCGCAGGTTGCTCAGCAGGTTTTCCGGCAGCTGGAACACCACGTCCATGCTGTCGCCGCTGTAGAGGGTAGCGATCGGCTGGTTCGGCTGGACTACCTGAAACTGCTCGACGTGGGTACGCGCGACCACGCCATCAAAGGGCGCCGTGATGCGCGTGTAGGCCAGTTCCTGACGGGCAAGATTGAGCGCGGCCTCGGCGGAGTTGAACTGCGCCTTGCGTTGGTCAAACTCGGCCTGCGAGATCATCTGCCGGTCAATCAGCTGCTCCATGCGGGTCAGCTGGCTGCGGGTCAGATCGTAGCTGGCCTGGCGGTCGCTCAA
The DNA here is from genome assembly GCF_038130085.1 of Halopseudomonas sp. Taxonomy (NCBI): domain Bacteria; kingdom Pseudomonadati; phylum Pseudomonadota; class Gammaproteobacteria; order Pseudomonadales; family Pseudomonadaceae; genus Halopseudomonas; species Halopseudomonas sp. Next base: position 8,087 of record NZ_JAYPMU010000029.1, read on the forward strand.
CTTGAGACGATAGTCGGTGTCATCCAGCTGGGCGATCAGATCGCCACGCTTCACCTCCTGCCCCTCGTGCACCTTGAGGGTCTGCAGTTCGCCGCCTAGCCTGAATGACAGCTGTGCTTCCTCCGGCGCCTTCAGCCGGGCCGGAAACTCGCGGATGCGCTCGGTGCCGGGGTCGCTCACGGTGAACAGTTTTACCGGCCGGGGCTTCTGCTCGATTGGGGCGGGCGGCTCGGAGCAGCCGGTGAGAGAAGCAGTCAAGGCAACGGCCAAGAGGCCGGTGACAATCCAGCGAACAGCGCAATCCATGGGTAACCTGCGAAGTAGATAGCAAAAGTAGGAAAAACAGCTGTCGGCATTATAGGGCTACAAAAAGCTACATGGCGGCGAATCCTGACCAGATTCCGCCATATTGTCGGCTTTTTCTGCCATGCGACCGCGCGCCGCAGTATTCGGGCTTGCACTGGCGCACCTTTCAATCTATTTTTTTATATATTGTTTTAACCTTAATCGTACTCCCGTGAGGTGACCATGCTGTTTCGCCAACTGTTCGACGCTGCTTCCTCCACCTACACCTACCTGCTGGGCGACCCGGCCAGCGGCGAAGCCCTGCTGATCGACCCGGTGTTTGAGCAGACCACCCGCGATCTCTCGCTACTGCAGGAGCTGGGCCTGACCCTCAAGCTGGTGGTCGACACCCACGCCCACGCCGACCACGTCACCGCTGCCTGGCTGCTGAAGCAGAAAACCGGCTGCCAGATTGCCTCGGCCGCAGTGATCAAGGCCGAGTACGTTGACCTGCCGCTGCAGCACGGCCAACGCTTCGGGGTGCAGGGCATCGAGCTGGAAGCCCGCGCCACCCCCGGCCACACCGACGGCTGCATGAGCTACGTGCTCAGCGATCAGTCGATGGTGTTCACCGGTGATGCGCTGCTGATTCGCGGCTGCGGCCGCAGCGACTTCCAGCAGGGCAACCCGCACACTCTCTACCACTCGATCACCGAGCAACTGTTCAGCCTGCCCGACAGCTGTCAGGTGTATCCGGCCCACGACTACAACGGCCGCACCCAGAGCAGCATCGGCGAAGAGCGGGCGTTCAATGCACGGGTCGGCGGTCAGGCCAACGAAGGCGACTTTGTCGGCTATATGGACGCCCTGCGCCTGCCGCACCCCAAGCGCATCGACGAGGCGGTGCCGGCCAACCTGCGCAGCGGCCGCCCGGCCGAAGACCAGTTGCCGCTGGAGCCCGAGTGGTGCGATGACCTGCGTATCACCTACGCCGGCGTGCCGGAGATCAGCCTGGAATGGTTGATGGCGCACCGCAACGAACTGACCCTGCTGGACGTGCGCGAACCCACCGAGTGGGAGCAGGAGCCGCTGCCCGGGTATATGGATGGCGCCCTGCAGATTCCGGTCGGCAGCCTGCATGACCGGGTTGCCGAGGTGCCAAACGCGCAACCGGTAGTCGCCATGTGTCGCTCGGGCAAGCGCTCGGCGCTGGCGACCAATATCCTCCGTGAACACGGCATAACCCGGGTCGCCAGCCTGCGCGGCGGCTGGCTGGCGCTGCCGCACGGCTGACCGACTCGGTGCACGCACAGCGGGGCCGCACCAATGTCGTGCAGGCCCCGCTATGGCATGTGCCGGGAACAGTTGCGAATCTCCTGCGAAAACATCGCACTGGCAGCGAAGGCCGCCGGAAGCTAAAATTTTTCGTCATTTCCTGAACAAATGGCCAGTTTTTTGCTGCAGGGAAAGATCGGCCCCGTCCCGACGGACGTGGAACGGTCGCCAACAACTAGATCCAGGAGAAGCATCCATGAGTTTCAAACGCACACTCGCACTGGCGGCAGCACTCGCCATGCCGCTGCAGGTCGTGGCAGCAGACGACCCGCTGAAAGTCGGTTTTGTTTACGTTGGTCCCATCGGTGACCACGGCTGGAGCTACCAGCACGATCAGGGCCGCAAAGAAGTAGAAGCCCACTTCGGCGACAAAGTGCAGACCACCTTCGTCGAAAACGTCAACGAAGGCGCTGACGCCGAGCGCACCATCCGTCGTCTGGCCCAGGCTGGCAACGACGTGATCTTCACCACCTCCTTCGGCTTCATGAACCCGACCGCCCGCGTCGCCGCCGAATACCCGGACAAGACCTTCCTGCACGCCACTGGCTACAAGCGCGCTGACAACCTGAGCACCTACCTGTCCGTGACCTACGAAGGCCGTTACGTCACTGGTACCGCTGCCGGTATGGTCACCAAGAGCAACGTACTGGGCTACATCGCCTCCTTCCCGATCCCGGAAGTGATCCGCGACATCAACGCCACCTACATGGGCGCCAAAGCGGTTAACCCGGATGTCGAACTGAAAGTCGTCTGGGTCAACACCTGGTTCGACCCGGCCAAGGAAGCTGACGCCGCCAACACCCTGATGGACCAGGGCGCCGACGTCATCGTCCAGCACACCGACAGCCCGGCTCCGCTGCTGGCTGCGCAGAAGCGTGGCGTATGGGGCGTTGGTCAGGCTTCCGACATGAGCCACTTCGCACCTGACGCGCACCTGCTGTCTGTGGTCAACGATTGGGGCCCGTACTACATCAAGAGCGTTCAGGCCGTTATGGACGGCACCTGGGAGTCTGCTGACTACTGGGGCGGCATCGACGATGGCGTGATCAAGATCGAGTCCATCAGCGACAAGCTGACCGAAGAGCAACGCGCCAAGATCGACGCCATGATCACCTCGATCGGCAGCGGCGAGTTCCACCCCTTCACTGGCCCGATCAAGGACCAGAGCGGCACCCTGCGTGTGGCTGACGGCGTGGAAATGACCCACGAAGAGCTGGCCACCATGGACTGGTACGTCGAAGGCATGACGGCGACCATTCCGAAGTAAGGGCATGCACCTCATCGGCAGCGTGCCCATCACACGCCGCCGGTGAACTGCAGGCAACAAAAAACCCGAGCCCTGCTCGGGTTTTTTTATGGGCCGGGAGGGTCGAGCTCCGGCTCGGCCAGTGCACTACCGTGCATCCTCAAGGCCGAGTTAGAACTCGGCCCTCCCGCGTCCGCGGTCAGCTGCGAATCAGCTGCGAATCAGCTGCGCCACCGACTCCTGCACTCGCGCGGTCAGCTCGGCTTCATCCAGACCGCAGATATCGCCGTTCTCGACCGCCGGGCGGCCCTGGATAAAGCTGTATTTGACGCTGGCCGGCTCGCCACACATCAGCGGCGCGGTGAGCGGGCTGTGCACGCCGGCAAAACGCGGCTGGTTGATGTCGACCAGCACCAGGTCGGCGGCCATGCCGACTTTGATCTCACCCACATCGTCCAGCCCCAGCAGCTTGGCGCCGTTGCGGCTGCCCCAGTTCAGCACCTGCTCCAGCGTGGTTGCTTCCGGGCCGTTGACGGCGCGGTGAATCAGCCAGGCGAGGTTCAGCTCCTGCAGCATGGAACCGGATTCGGCCGACGCCGAGCCATCCACACCGAGGGTGATCGCCATGCCGGCCTGCTCCATCTTGATCGCCGGAGCAACGCCGCTGCCGAGGCGACAGTTGGAGGTCGGGCAGTGGGCGATGCCGGTGCCGGTGCTGGCGAGGCGGTCGATGATGTAATCGTCGCAATGCACCAGATGGGCAAACCAGACGTCGTCACCCAGCCAGCCACAGTCGCCGGCGTAATCCACCGCGCGCTTGCCGTACTTGTTCAGCGAGGCAACCTCATCGAAGCCCACTTCCAGCAGGTGCGAGTGCATCCCCAGCTTGAATTCGCGGGCGTAGGACGCCTGAGCGCGCAGACCGTCCGGGTCGCTGGAGTGGATCAGACTGGTCGGTGCAACCACCAGCTTGCGCATGGCGTCGCCGCCGTCCTGATGGTAGCGAACGCGCGTGGCGTCCAGCCGCTCGATGATCTGATCGATGGTTTCCGGCGCAATGCCGTGCTCAATCATGCCATGGTGGCTGCCAACCGAGGTCGCGCTGCCGCGGCACAGCACCAGTCGCATGCCCAGTTCATCAGCCGCGCGCCACACCGCGTCTTCCAGCTCGGGGCTGGTGGTCGCGTGATAGAGGTAATGGTGATCGGCGCAAGTAGTACCGCCGGAGCGCAGCAGTTCGTAAAGCCCCAAACGCGCGGCGTGGTACATCAGCTCGGGGGTGACCTTGGGCCAGTAGCGGTAGGGCACCGAACCCAGCCAGTCGTTGAGGTTCTGATTCAGGCCACCCGGCACGCCCTTCATGATCGACTGGGCGAGGTGATGGTGAGTGTTGACCAGACCGGGCCAGACCACGCAGCCACGAGCATCAATCTGGGTTTCATCAGCGGTCGGCGCCAGGTCGCGGCCGAGTTCGGTGATCTTGCCGTCGCTGATGCGAATATCGGTCGCGTCAGCCACGCTGGGGGAAAATACGGCTTGTGCATTCTTGATCAGGTAAGCCATGCAGGTACTGCTCCTCTGTTGCTGCCAAAGAGCAATGTCCCGGAGCCTCGCCCCTGACCGCTTCTACTCTGTTGCGTTGTGTTGATATGACCGCAGCATGCGGTGCTGTGGTGATGAGTGCAATTTTTTTACCAACCTGCCAACAGCCCTGCACGCGCCAGTTCATCAGGCATACAGCGCCAGCACCATGCTCCGAGCGAACAAAACCAGTGCAGATGGTCAGCTTTTTGCGCAATTGCGGTGCAAGCGAACACGTTAACGCCAGAGCTCCGGTTCACGCCACGCCGTACCAGCCGCCACGTTCGTCAGATTCGCCGTAGTTGGCGCAATATCTGCTTGAACATTTACGCCGCAGGGTTATCCTCGGCAACGTGAGTAGAAGCTGTCAGGGGGCAACACCCCAGGTCATTGCTCAGTTAACGGTCGGACAATGCGCATCGCGCGGCGGACACCGGACTGACTGGCCACAGCCTCTTTCCGACTCCCCGCCTGCGTCATTCTCCGCACCATGTGCCCCCAATGGGACTACTCGGAGATTCAACATGACAACCGCAACAACCCCTGAATACGGCCTGAAAGAACTGCAGCTGGAATCCACCTTCGGCGGCATGGGCAAGGAAACCGTCCGCGAAATTCCGCTGATCGACCTCAGCGATTTCGAGAACCGCCGCAGCGAGATCACTGACCAACTGTGGGCCGCCGCCACCGAAGTCGGCTTCTTCCAGCTGGTCAATCATGGCCTGGACGTCAAGCTGGTGCGGAACGCCTTCGCCCTGTCTGAAGCCTTCTTCGCTCTGCCGAACGAGGAAAAGGCCCGCTTCCCGCTAAAGAAGGGCCTCAACGCCGGCTGGGAATTCATGTCGCAGGTGCGCCCCTCAACCCGCACCGCCGACCAGAAAGAATCCTTCCAGATCACCCTGCCGCACATGGATGACCTGTGGCCGAACCAGACCGTGGTTCCGGAATTCCACCGCATCATGCTGGACTTCGAATACCGCGCATGGCGCCTCGGTATGGACGTGCTGTCCTGCTTCGCCGAGCGTCTGGGCTTTGCCCGCGACTTCTTCACCAAGGCCCACGACCGCAGCCTGCCTGACTACCAGAGCACCCTGCGCCTGCTGCACTACCTGCCGATGCCGGAAGAAGACCTCGATGCCAGCCTCTGGCGCGCCGGTGCGCATACCGACTTCGACTGCCTGACCATGGTGTTCCAGAAGGAAGGCCAGGGCGGACTGCAGGTCAGCCCCGGTAAAGACGCCGAAGGCGCCGGTGACAACCGCGAGTGGAGCAGCGTGATCCCGCGTGACGACATCATCACCTGCAACATCGGTGACATGCTGATGCGCTGGAGCGACGATCAGCTCAAATCCACCCTGCACCGCGTGCGCATGCCCAAGCCGGGCGAATACCGCGGCCCGCGCTACAGCATGGCGTTCTTCTGCCAGGCCAACAAGGAAGTGATGATCGAAAGCCCGGCCGGCAAATACCCACCGATCTCCGCAGCCGACTACCTGCTGCAGCGCATTCAGGCGAACTTTGCCGAAGCGAAGAAGTAAGCCTCGGCAAAACCAAACAAACCCGGCCAATGCGCCGGGTTTGTTGTTTATTGATCGTTCCCACGCTCTGCGTGGGAATGCCTGCCCGGACGCTCTGCGTCCACTCACCGCCAACGGTCAATCTCAATCAGCCCATCTTGCCCCGTGTAGGTTCGCGCACTGGAATAGCGCCAGTGCTCGGGCAAATCAACGTAGCCGCGCTTGACCGGGTTCAGGTGAAGGTACTCAAGTTTTTGCAGCATCACCGCCTCACTGCACACCAGCTCGGCGTGACTGCCTTCTTGCCAGATCTGGTGCTCTCTATCCCGTTTGTGCGCTCGCTTGCCAAAGCGAAACTGCCTCAAGGTGGCCTCGGCCCCCTGCTGGGTCAGATAGTCGAGTATCCGCCGTGCGGTATAGGACTTGAACGTCTGTACGCATTTGGTCAGATCCCGCGCCTGCGCCACATAGTGCAAGTGGTTCTCCATGACGACATACCCGAACAGCTTCAAGCCCTGGTTTGCCTGTTGGTAACGCCAACTGGCGAACAGAATATCCACCAGCGCTGGCCGGGTGAAAAGGGGAAGCCAGTCCGTCACCGTGCAGGTCAGGAAGTGAGCCTTCTCGGGCTCGGTAATAACGCAGCGGCTGCGGCCCATGGCGGTCTTCCTTGAACGTGCGTCGGTTGGTTTCCGAGCAGTTTAGGCGGACGGCGAGATGGACGCGGAGCGTCCAGGCAGGCATTCCCACGCAGAGCGTGGGAACGATCACAGATCACAAAAGACGGGCGCGCCAGAGCGCGCCATCGGTTCAGGGATTTTCCTGCAGCCACTTGCCGAGCAGATCACGCTCTTCGGGGGTAATGCCGGTCATGTTGCCGAGCGGCATGTACTCGGTGGCAACCGCGGCCTGGTAGACCTTGTCGCGGTGCTGCTTGAGGTGCTCGAGGCTGTCCAGCACGATGCCGGCCGGCGGGGCCTGGAAGGCCGGGCTGGTGGGTTTGGCCGCGTGGCAGGCCTGGCAGTGGGTGGCCAGCAGCTGGCTGACGTCGGCGTCGGCAACCCGGGTTACGGCAGCGCCTTCCTCAGCCGCGTGGCTGTCGATCTTGGCCGGTGCGCTCGGTGCCATGGCCCAGATCAGGGCGACGGTTGCCAGTGCGCTGATAACCAGAATCGACGGCTTGAACTGGCCCTGATTGCGCAGGTTGAAGAAGTGACGCGCGTAGGCCGTAATCGCACCGATCGCCGCCAGCACCGCCCAACCGTAGGCGTTGGCGTAGAACATCGGGTAGTGGTTGCTGATCATGATGAACAGCACCGGCAGGGTCAGGTAGTTGTTGTGGCGCGAACGCAGCATGGCGCGCTGGGCCAGCATCACGACTTCCTCACCCGGCTTCTCGCCACGGGCGACCGCATTCACCAGCGCACGCTGGGCCGGGACGATGCCGAGGAACACGTTGGCGACCATGATGGTGCCGATCACCGCGCCGACGTGGATGTACGCTCCGCGCCCGGCGAATACCTGATACAGGCCGAAGGCAACCGCGACCAGAATCAGATAGAGCACCACGCCGAAGGCCATGCCGTTACGCGCCAGTGGGCTGCGAATCAGCGCCTCGTAGATCACCATCACACCAAGCAGGGTGCTGATGCCGATGGCCATCGCGCCGCCGGCGCTGAGCTCCAGCTTGCTCGGGTCGATCAGGTAGCCGGGGTTGCCGAGGTAATAGACCACAAACAGCAGCGCCAAGCCGCTGAGCAGGGTGCTGTAGGCCTCCCACTTGAACCAGTGCAGGTCAGACGGCATCTGCTCGGGGCCAACTTCATACTTGGCCACCTCATAGAAACCGCCACCGTGGATGGCCCAGAGATCACCCTTGATGCCTTTCTGCTTCTTCCACGCCGGCGGCTCGCGCAGGTTGTTGTCGAGCCAGACGAAGTAGAACGAGGCGCCGATCCAGGCAACCCCGGCAATCACGTGAAACCAGCGAATGATCAGACTGAGCCAATCAGACAGATAGACCAGCATGGGCTGCTCCTTGTACGGCGTCGCGATCGTAACGGCATTGGCCGGCGATGTAGGTGCGACGGATGCTGCGGTCGTCGCCGAGGATCATCAGGTCGAACAAAATGCCCGACAGATTGCGCTCGGCGCTGTGCTTGAGTTGCTGAATCGGACTGGCGGCGCGGTCGATGATCAGAAAATCCGCCATCTTGCCGGGCGCCAGGTTGCCGGTCTCGGTTTCCTGGTGGAGCACCTTGGCGTTGCCGAGGGTCGCCATATAGAACGCCTGAAACGGGTTCAGGCTCTGGCCGCGCAGCTGGCAGACCTTGTAGGCCTCGGCCATGGTGACCAGCATCGACAGACTGGTGCCGCCACCGACATCCGACGCCAGCCCCACTTCAACATCCGCCCCACGGGCGCTAGCCAGGTCGAACAGGCCGCTACCAAGGAAGGTGTTGGAGGTCGGGCAGAAGGCGATGCGGGTGCCGGTTTCGGCCAGCCGCGCGCGGTCTGCATCGTCGATGTGAATGCCGTGCGCCAGCACGCTGCGCGGGCCGAGCAGACCGAAGTGGTCGTAGACGTCCAGATAACTGGCGCGCTCCGGGAACAGCTCGGCAATCCAGGCGATCTCGGCCTTGTTCTCGGCCCAGTGGGTCTGCATCAGCAGTCCCTCGGCCTCGGTCATCAGCTTGCCGGCGTAGGTCAGCTGTTCGGGGGTCGAGGTCGCGGCAAAGCGCGGGGTGACCGCGTAACGCTGACGGCCGGTGCCGTGCCAGCGGGCGATCAATTCGCGGCTTTCTTCATAACTGGCCTCGGCGGTGTCGCGCACGCCATCCGGGGCATTGCAGTCCATCATCACCCGGCCGGTGGTGATCGCCATGTTGTAGTCATGCGCGGCGCTGAACAGCGCCTCGCTGGCGACCTTGTGCGAGGTGCTGAACACCAGTGCCGAGGTGGTGCCGTGCGCCAGCAGCAGATCGAGGAAGACCTTGGACTGCTTGGCCGACCAGTCGGCATCGGCAAAGCGGGATTCGGTCGGGAAGGTGTAGGTTTCCAGCCACTCCAGCAGCTGGGTGCCGTAACTCGCCATCACCGCCAGCTGCGGCATGTGGACGTGGGTATCAATCATGCCGGGCAGGATCAGGCCCTCCGGCGAGTGCTCGACCGCGGTGCCCGCCGGCAGTTGCGGCAGCAGCTCAGCTGCTTCACCGACCGCCTGAACCCGGCCATCGGCAACCACCAGCAAGCCGTCGGTGAAGTAGCTGTAACTGGCCGGATCGGGCGTGCCCAGCCCGGGTTCGGACAAAAAGTGCAACAGTGGCCCGCGGAAGGCCGTGCAGCCAGCTGCAAAGCTCGCCGCTTGCGTTGAAGTGGTCATCCTAGCTCCCCCGGTAAGTCGAATAGCCCCACTGATTGAGCAGCAGCGGCACGTGGTAATGGGCCTGCACGTCATCCAGGCGGAAGGCAATGGTGACCGCCGGGTAGAAGCAGCGCAGGCCCTGCGCCGCGTAATAGCCGTCGGTGTCGAAGGTCAGGCGGTAGACGCCGGCGACCGCTTCGCTGCCGAAGCCGTTCAGCACGCGGCCATCGGCATCGGTCTCGGCACTGGCCAGCGTGACCCAGCTGTCGCCCTGCTGCTGCTCAAGCACAATGCGTACACCGGCAGCAGGCTTGCCGCTGCCGAGGTCGAGAATATGGGTGGTGATCGGGCTCTTGCTCATAGCAGCTTGTCCAGACGAATGTGGGTGATCTTGGCCTGCTCTTCGGCGGCGATGCGCAGCTCCTGCTCGCGGCTGTTCGGCAGACGCGCCTCCAGCAGCTCAAGCATCTGTTCGGCGCTCTTGCCGGTGGCACAGACGATGAAGATAAAGCCGAACTTGTCGAGGTAGGCGTCGTTGCCTTCCTTCAGCCGCTGCAGCACGGCGTCCGAGGCGACCCGCGCCCCGGCCTGCTCGCCGCTGGCCAGCGCTTCGGTGCTGGCGTATTTGGCTTTCAGGCTCTTGATGTCGCCGATCTTCGGGTGTGCCTCGAAGGCCACCAGCCAGTCGGCTTCGTGCAGGTTCGGCCAAAGCGCGCGGGCGGTGCCGTGCAGCGCTTCGGCGCTGTTGTAGGGGCGGGCGGCGACCATCGGACGCGCCCAGGCGTCAGCGGCGCAGCAGTCACGAAAGACCGCCAGCGCCTCGTCTTCAGGCAGGTTGTTCAGGTGTTCCAGAGTCATTTTGTCTCCACCGCCGATTGCGATGTCTGTGCTGCGGGCATCTCGCCCTGTTTCATCAAATCACGCAGCTGCGGCCAGCTGACGCCACGGCGCGGGCCGCGGGTGGTGCTGGCAGTGCCGAACGACAGCAACTCGGCGGTAATCGACACCGCAACCTCCATCGGCCGCTTGCCGGGCACGTTACTGCGGCCGACCGGGCAGCGAATGCTGGCGATCTGCGCGTCACTGTAGCCGCGATGGGTGAGCCGCTGGCGGAAGCGATCGGCCTTGGTCTGCGAGCCGATCAGGCCGACCGAGGCCGCATCACCGGCGTCCAGCAAGGCGCGGCACAGGTCGTAGTCGAGTTGATGGTTGTGGGTCAGGATCAGCACGTGACGGCCACGGCACAGCGCCGGCGCATCGCCGACCGGATCGTCGGTGTGCACGGCCTCGATGTTCGGCGCCAGATCGGCGGGAAACACCTCGGCACGCGAGTCGACCAGAGTGACCTGCCAAGGCAGTTGGCCCATCACCGTCATCAGCGCCTGCGCCACGTGGCCGGCGCCAAACACCACCAGCCGCGCATCACTGCCGGGCTGGCCTTCGAGCAGCACCGAGACGCTGCCGCCGCAGCACTGGCCCAGCGACGCGCCGAGCGGGAAGTGCTCCATGACCGTCTCGAAGCGGCTGGCAGCCAGCTGCTCACGGGCGCGAGCGGTGACCAGATACTCCAGATGGCCGCCGCCGATGGTGTCCCAGGTGTACTCACCGGTGATCACCATCTTGCTCGACGGTTCACGCGGCACCGAACCGGTCACCCCAACCACGGTGACCAGCACGTAGGGCTCGCCGCGCTGCTCGCAGTCGGCGACCGCCTCGAACCAGCGCAGGTTTCTGTTCATCACACTGCCTCCTGCTGCGCGGCCTGCCAGGCCTTCGCGGCGTTGACTGCGTTGAGCATCCGTTCCGGGGTAGCCGGGGTGTCCAGCGGCGGGCTGTAACGGCCATCGTTGATGCTGGCGACCGCATCACGCAGCGCGCTCCACACGGCAATGCCGAGCATCAACGGCGGCTCACCGACCGCCTTGGAGCGGAATACCGTGGCTTCCTTGTTCGGACTGTTGGCCATCAGCTTGACGCGCAGATCCGGCGGCGTGTCGGAGATCGCCGGAATCTTGTAGGTGGCAGGCCCGGTGGTCAGCAGCCGGCCGTTGTCGCTGTAAACCAGCTCCTCGGTGGTCAGCCAGCCCATGCCCTGAATGAAACCGCCCTCAATCTGGCCGATGTCGATATCCGGGTTCAGCGACTGGCCAGCGTCGTGCAGGATGTCGGTACGCACCACCCGGTATTCACCGGTCAGGGTATCGAGCACCACCTCGGAGCAGGCCGCGCCGTTGGCGTAGTACAGGAACGGATGGCCCTGACCCTTGGCGTGGTCGTAGTAGATGTTCGGGGTGGCATAGAAGCCGGAGGACGACAGCGCCACCCGGTTCATATAGGCCTTCTGGATAAAGTCGCCCCAGTCCATGCGAGCGTCACCGGCGACCACCTGATTGTTCTCGAAACGCACCTGTTCTTCGTCGCAGCCAAACAGATCAGCGCCGAAGGTAATCAACCGCGCCTTGATCTTCTCGCAGGCGTCCAGCGCTGCCATGCCGTTAAGGTCGGAACCGGATGATGCCGCCGTCGGCGAGGCATTCGGCACCTTGTCGGTACGGGTTGCGGTGACTTTCACCTTGTCGACGTCGACCTGGAAGACCGCAGCGACCACCTGTGCGATCTTGATGTACAGGCCCTGACCCATCTCGGTGCCGCCGTGGTTCACCTGCAGGCTGCCGTCGGTGTAGATCAGCACCAGCGCTCCCGCCTGATTGAGGTGCTTGGCGGTGAACGAGATACCGAACTTGACCGGGGTCAGCGCCAGACCACGCTTGAGCACCGGGCTCTGCTGGTTGAAAGCGGTGATCTCGGCACGGCGGGCCTGATAGTCTGAGCTGGTTTCCAGCTGGCTGATCAGTTCCGGCAGCACGTGATGGGTGATGGTCTGGCCGTAGTGGGTGGTATCGCGGCCTTCGCGGTAGAGGTTGCGCTTGCGCACCTCCAGCGGATCCAGCTGCAGGTGACGGGCGATATCGTCCACCGCCTGTTCGATCACCATCATGCCCTGGGGGCCGCCAAAGCCGCGGAACGCGGTGTTGGACACCGTGTGGGTCTTGCAGCAGTGGCCGGTGACCCGCGCCTGATCGAGGTAATAGGCGTTATCGGAGTGGAACATGGCCCGCTCGACAATCGCGCTGGACAAGTCCGGCGAGTAACCGCAGCGGCCGGCAACGATGATCTCGGCGCCCTGAATCACGCCCTGCTCGTCGAAGCCGATGTCGTAGGTGTTGAAGAAGTCGTGGCGCTTGCCGGTCTGCACCATGTCATCCGGGCGCGACAGCCGGTACTTCACCGGGCGCTTGGTGGCGTTGGCCAACAGCGCAGCAACACAGGCCACCGGCGCGGCCTGGGTTTCCTTGCCGCCAAAGCCGCCGCCCATGCGGCGTACCGAAGTGGTCACCGCGTGCAGCGGAATACCCAACACCTCGGCGACCAGCTTCTGCACTTCGGCCGGATGCTGGCTGGAGGTGTGCACGAACATGCCACCGTCTTCCTGCGGCAGCACCAGGCTGGCCTGACCTTCCAGATAGAAGTGCTCCTGCCCGCCGACGTTGATTTCACCTTTAAGACGATGCGGCGCAGCAACCAGTGCCGCATCCGGATCACCGCGTTGCTGGGTATGGCTGGGGCGTACGAAGAACTCTTTGGCCAGCGCCTCGCGGGTATCAAAGATCGCCGGTAGCGCCTCGTACTCGACCTTGGCCAGCTTCGCCGCCTTGCGCGCGGCCGTGTGACTGGTCGCAGCAACCGCAAAGATCGGCTGGCCGATATGCTCGACCAGCTCGCTGGCCAGCACCGGATCGCCCGGGAAAATCGGGCCGATATCGGTATGACCGGGTACATCGGCGATGGTCAGCACCGCGACCACACCGGGATAGGCGCGCACGGCGTCCAGATCCAGCTTGGTGATGCGCGCGTGCGGCTGCTCACTGTGGCCGACTGCGGCGTGCAGAATGCCTTCAGGCTCGGGCAGGTCATCGATATAGCGGGCCTGACCACTGACGTGCAGCCAGGCGCTCTCGTGCAACGTGCTCTGGCCGGCGACACCGAACGGCTGGCCAGTCGGGCGGGATACATCACGGGGCAGTTTACGCATAGTCGGTCACCATCAGCTGGGCCTTGCCAGCATCGCCGGCACGGAATTCATACAGGGCGCGCAGCAGCAGGTTGCCAGCCACCGTGGTGCGGTAACTGGCCGAGGCGCGTACATCGGACAGGGGCGTGAAGTCAGCAGCCAGTGCCACTTGCGCAGCCGCGACCGCGGTTTCATCGAAGCGCGCACCGCGCAGCGCCGCCTCGGCGCCGGCCGCCCGCTTGGGAATGCCGGCCATGCCGCCAAAGGCCAGCCGGCAGTCGCTGACGGTATCCCCGTCAAATTGCAGCCAGAAGGCACCGAGCACCGCGGAAATATCGTCGTCCAGCCGCTTGGAAATCTTGTAGATAAACAGCTTTTCATTCGCCTGCGGGCGCGGCACCCGCACCGCACGGATGAACTCACCCGGCGCCAGCACGGTTTTCTTGTAGTCGACAAAGAAGTCTTCCAGCGCAATCCAGCGCTCGCCATTGGCGCTGTCGAGCTGGATTTCGGCTCCCAGCGCGATCAACGGCGGTGGCATGTCACCGATGGGCGAGGCGTTACCGATATTCCCGCCAAGGGTGCCGCGGTTACGAATCTGCAGCGAACCGAGCCGTTCCAGCATCGGAGCGAAGGCCGGCCAGTCGGCGCTGAGGGTCGCGCCAAACTCGCTGTAGGTCGCAGCCGACCCGATGGTCAGGTTTTTTGCGTCACTTTCCAGTGCATGCAACTCGGCGATCTGCTCGACCGATACCAGCTGCGGCAGCTCCTTCAGTTGCTGGGTGATTTCCAGTGCCAGATCGGTGCTGCCGGCGACTAGGCGAGCGCCCGGGTTGTCCGCCAGCAGGCTGCGCAGTTCACTCAGCTCGACCGGCGCATCGAAGCGCTTGCCGGCGTCGTCCACCAGGCTGGCCGCTGTGGCGCGCGCCACAGAGAACTGCTCAGCCGGTGCCGGTTCAAACAGCGCGGCGCCGTCCCATTGCTGCACGGCATCCACCAGGGTGCGACGTCCGGCTTCAACAATCGGGCGATACCCCGTGCAACGGCACAGGTTGCCGGCCAGCGCTTCCATCATCTGATGCTCGCTGGCGCTGCCGTTACCCGCCACCTGCTGATGCAGGCCGACCATCGACATAATGAAGCCCGGCGTGCAGAAGCCGCATTGCGACCCGCTGCATTCGACCATCGCGGTCTGCACCGGATGGGCATTTTCGCCCTGCAAGGCATCCACGCTGATCAGATGTTTGCCGTGCAGCGAGCCGATCAGGCTGATGCAACTGTTGATTGCCGTATAATGCAGCGCGCCGTCGGCTGCAGGGGTACCGACCAGTACGGTACAAGCCCCGCAGTCGCCGGATGCGCATCCTTCCTTGGTGCCGCTAAGCCGCTTTTTGGTGCGCAGCCAATCAAGAATGCTCATGTTTGGGTCAGCTCGGTCAAGTTTTTCCGGCTGACCATTCAGGTAGAACTCAATCACGTTCGTCTCCGCTCTATCCGCAGTTTGGCCCGTTTCAGGCGGTGTCCAGGCTCAGCGCCACTAACGGGCGCATACAGGCTCTGAGCGTAGATTTGCAAAAACTTGACCAACTAGTCCGAAAAATATCTTTTTTATACTTTTTTCGGTTTTGGCAAGCAAATTGCTGTCGTTGCAAATGTTGATTGATTGGTCAGTTATTAATGGGGCGCAGCCCGGCCTGTCACTTATATACGCCGGCACAACGCCCATCGAGGAAACTGAATGGCAACCGCAGAACGCCTGAAGCTGGAAAACATCGTCAAGGAGTACCCGGGATGCCGGGCGAACGACGGTGTCCAGCTCACAGTCAACGCAGGCGAAATCCATGCCCTGCTCGGCGAGAATGGCGCCGGCAAGAGCACCCTGATGAAAATCATCTACGGCGTCATCCAACCCGACGCCGGTAGCATCACCTGGAATGGTCACCCGTTGACCCTGCAGGGCCCTGCCCATGCCCGCGAACTGGGTATCGGCATGGTGTTCCAGCATTTTTCCCTGTTCGAAACCCTGACCGTCGCTGAAAACATCGCGCTCAGCCTGCCGGCCGACCAAGCCCGCGATCGCCGCAAGCTGGAACAGCGCATCAGCGAAGTCTCTGAACACTACGGCATGGCGCTGGATCCGCGCCGCTACGTCAACACCCTGTCGATTGGCGAGCGCCAGCGGGTCGAGATCGTGCGTTGCCTGATTCAGGAAAGCTCTCTTCTGATTCTAGACGAGCCTACCTCGGTGCTGACGCCGCAGGAGGTAGAAACCCTGTTCCGCACCCTGCGCCAGCTGTCGCAGGAGGGCTGCAGCATTCTGTTTATCAGCCACAAGTTGCAGGAAGTACGTGACCTCTGCCACCGCGCTACCGTGCTGCGCCAGGGCCGGGTGACCGGCGAGTGCAACCCGGGCGAGGTAAGCACCGACGATATCGCGCGGATGATGGTCGGCAACGAAACCCCGCTATCGACCCGCGTTGAACCGCGCGCGCCGGGCGACGTGCTGCTGGATGTCAGCCACCTGGATTACCGCACCAGCGACCCGTTTGGCACCAACCTGCAGGACATCTGCATGGCCCTGCGCGCCGGCGAGATCGTCGGTATTGCCGGGGTTGCCGGCAACGGTCAGGACGAGCTGCTGCGCGCCCTGTCCGGTGAAGCACTGGTCCGCAATGACAGCATCACCCTCAACGGCGTCGCCATCGGGCAGGCCAAACCGGGCCTGCGCCGCCGCCTCGGCGTTGCGGTCGTACCGGAAGAGCGCCTTGGCCGCGGTGCGGTGCCATCCATGTCGCTGGTCGACAACAGCCTGCTGACCGCTTATGGCGAAGGCATGGTGAGCAAGGGCTGGGTAGCGATGAACAAGGTTCGCGACTACGCCTCGCGTATCGTCGAGGCCTTCGGTGTGCGCACTGCGAGCATCGACAGCCACGCCACCAGCCTGTCCGGCGGCAACCTGCAGAAATTCATCATCGGTCGCGAAGCGCTGCAGCAACCCAAGCTGCTGGTCGCCTCGCACCCGACCTGGGGCGTCGACGTCGGTTCGGCGGTCGCCATCCACGAGGCGCTGGTGCGTCTGCGTGACGAGGGCGCCGCGGTGCTGCTGATCTCCGAGGACCTGGACGAGCTGTTCCAGCTCTGTGGCCGCATGGGCGCGATCTGCGCCGGGCGCCTGTCCCCGCTGGTCAACACCAGTGACCTGACCATTGAACAACTCGGCCAGTGGATGGCGGGTGATTTCCCCAGCGCCGCACCTTCGGAGGTTTCCCATGCTGTCGCTTGAGCGTCGCGCCGTCGACTCCCGCGCCATGCAGTGGGCTTCCCCGTTGCTGGCACTGATCCTGACCATCATCACCGGTATGGGCATGTTCCTGGCCCTCGGCAAGGACCCGGTGGAAGGTCTGACCTTCTTCTTCCTGACCCCACTGAGTGACTCGCACGGCTGGGCCGAGCTGGGTCTGAAGATGGCCCCGCTGCTGCTCTGCGCCGCTGGTCTGACCATCTGCTACCGGGCCAAGCTGTGGAATATCGGTGCCGAAGGGCACTTCCTGATGGGCGCACTGTGGGCCAGCGTGATTGCGCTGCAGTTGAGCAGCCAGAGCGGCCCCTGGGTACTGCCGCTGGTGCTGATCGCCGGCATGGTCGCCGGTGCGGTTTGGGCGCTGCTGGCGGGGCTGCTGAAAACGCAGTTCCACTGCAACGAAATCCTGACCACCATCATGCTCAACTACATCGCCCTGAACCTGCTGCTGTACGCGGTTCACGGCCCGCTGAAGGACCCGTACGGTTTCGGCTTCCCGCAGTCGGAGATGTTTGCCGCGGCGGCGCTGCTGCCCAAGCTGATCCCCGACACCCGCCTGCACATCGGCCTGCTGTTCGGCCTGCTGGCAGCGGTTGCGGTCGGCGTGCTGTTCGCCCGTACCTTTATCGGCTTTCAGCTCAAGGTCCTGGGTCAGGACGATCGCGCCGCCGCGTTTGCCGGCTTCCCGGCCAAGCGCCTGACCCTCCTGGCGTTCATGGCCGCCGGTGCACTGGCCGGTCTGGCTGGCGCGTCAGAGGTGACTGGCCCGCTCGGCCAGCTGGTGCCGCAGGTGTCACCCGGTTATGGCTACACCGCGATCATCGTGGTGTTCCTCGGGCGCATGCAGGCCGTGGGCATCATTCTAGCCGCGGCGCTGCTGGCACTGACCTTCATGGGCGGCGAAATGCTGCAGATCGCCATGGCCCTGCCGAAGGCGATCACCGGGTTGTTCCAGGGGCTGCTGCTGTTCTACCTGCTGACCTGTGACGCCTTCATCCACTACCGCATTCGCATTCGTCGGGCCCCCAAGGCCGTAGCAGGGGAGGCCTGAGATGGACAGCGTACTGATTACCAACGTACTCGCCGCGACACTGGTCGCCGGCACCCCGCTGCTGCTGGTCGCCCTCGGTGAACTGGTGTGCGAACGCTCTGGCGTCCTCAACCTCGGTCAGGAAGGCATGATGCTGATGGGCGCGGTGATCGGCTTTATCGCCGCCACCTCCACCGGCAGCCTGGCGATGGGCGTGCTGGCGGCGATGCTCGGCGGCGTGGTCATGTCCATGCTGTTCGCACTGATGGCCATCACCCTGGCTGCCAACCAGTATGCCGCTGGCCTGGCGCTGACCATCTTCGGTATCGGCCTGAGTTCCTTCGTCGGCGCAGGCTTTGTCGGCCAGTCGATCGACGGCTTCGACAAGATCGCCATTCCGCTGCTGTCGGACATCCCGGTTATCGGCCAGGTGCTGTTCAACCAGGACCTGCTGGTTTACGGCTCGCTGCTGATCTTCGTGCTGGTGTTCTGCTTCCTCAAATACAGCCGCGGCGGCCTGATTCTGCGCGCCGTCGGCGAGTCCCCGGAAGCGGCCAACGCCAACGGTTTGAAGGTGCTGCCGGTGCGCTATATGGCGGTCGCCTTCGGCGGTGCGATGGCTGGCCTGGCGGGCGCCTACCTGTCACTGGCCTACACCCCGATGTGGACGGAAAACATGACTGCCGGTCGCGGCTGGATCGCGCTGGCCCTGGTGGTATTCGCCACCTGGAAACCCGAGCGTGTGCTGCTCGGCGCCTATCTGTTCGGCGCCGCCAGCATCTTGCACCTGGTGCTGCAGGGGCTCGGCTGGAACAGCTCGACTGAGCTGCTGGCCATGCTGCCCTATGTCGTCACCATCATTGTCCTGGTGCTGTTGTCGTGGAATCCCGCGCGGACCCGTCTCAACACACCCCTATCAATCGGCCAACCCTATAGGCCGAGTAAATAACTTGAGCACCCACTATGCCAATCAAAACTAAATTTTATATCTCAGGAAGCATTGAATATGAGCACACTGCAAAAAACGCTGATCGCCGCTTGCATCGCAGGCGCCTTCGTACCCGCTGCACACGCTGAGAAGTATTTCTCCGACTCCAGCATCTCGATCCTGTACAGCGATGACTACTCTCGCGTTAACTTCGACGGTGCTGGCAAGAAGACCTCCCAGACATTCTTCACTTTCGAGAATGCCAGCGGTCACGACTGGGGCAGCACCTTCTTCTTCGTTGACCGTAACCAGGGTCACGGCAAAGACACCGACTCCGACGACCTGTACGGTGAGTTCTCGCCGAACCTGAGCCTGAGCTGGCTGACCGGCAGCAAGCTGGGCGGCGGCATGATCAAGGACTTCACCCTGTCCGGTCAGTACGAATTTGGCGGCGGCACCAACGTCAACAACTACATGGTTGGTCCGGGTATCGACTGGAACGTGCCGGGCTTCATGTACTTCGCAACCCGTTTCTACTACGTGGACAACAGCGAAACCTCTGACGACTATCAAACCACCGTCGTCTGGGGCAAGGCGATGGAATTTGGCAGCACCCGTGTCCTGTTCGACGGCTACATCGACTGGTCCACGGCTGAAGACGATCACAAGTCCGACTTCCACTTCAACCCGCAGCTGAAGCTGGACCTGGGTAACTACCGTGGCAAGCCGGGCGTACTCTACGCAGGTATCGAGTACTCTTACTGGAACAACAAGTACGGCCTGAACGACGACGTAATGGAAACCGAAAACGCGGTCAGCGCGCTGGTGAAATTCCACTTCTGATCGTGGCAATGGGGAGTTCGGCTGCGGCCGAGCTCCCTGTAATGGTGTAGAGGCGATGGAACAGATGACAACCAAAAACGCATCCAAAACCTACCGACCCGGTCGCATCCGCGAGCGCAACCACGAAATCATTCTGGCCGCCGCCGAACAGGAATTTGCCCTGCACGGTTTTCGCGGCGCCACCATTCAGAACATTGCCGAACGGGCCGAACTGCCCAAATCGAACGTGCTGTACTACTTCAGCAACAAGAAGAAGATCTACGCAGCCATGTTCGACGATATTCTCGAGCGCTGGAACGCGGTGTTCTCCAGCGTGACCGTCGACGACGACCCCGCCGAGGCGCTGGCCAGTTTCATCCGCGCCAAGGTCGATATGGCCCGCCTGTACCCGCTGGCCTCCCGTTTGTTTGCCATGGAAATCATCCAGGGCGCGCCCTTCCTGATGACCCACCTGCGCACCAACATGCGCGAATGGGTGCGCGGCCGTGCCGGGGTCATGCAACAGTGGATTGATCAGGGCCGTATGGCGCCGGTCGACCCGGTACAGCTGATCTTCCTGATCTGGTCTTCTACCCAGCACTACGCCGACTTCCAGGTGCAGGTGCTGATGGTCGAAAACAAGGCCGAGTATGAAAAACAGGACTTCGACCGAGTGGCCGACTTCCTTACCGACATCATTCTTCGCGGCTGCGGCCTCGAGGTACCGAAGAGATGAGCAACGCGCACTACCCACGCGATCTGATCGGCTACGGTGCCGAGCCGCCGCAGGCCAACTGGCCGGGGCAGGCACGCATCGCCGTGCAGTTCGTGCTGAACTACGAAGAGGGCGGCGAGAACTGTGTGCTGCATGGCGACAGTCACTCCGAAGTCTTCCTCTCCGACATTATTGGCGCGCAGGCCTTTGCCGACCGCCACATGAGCATGGAATCACTCTACGAATACGGCTCGCGCGCCGGTGCCTGGCGCATCCTGCGCGAGTTCCGCCAGCGCGGCCTGCCGCTGACCGTGTTTGGCGTCAGCATGGCCCTGCAGCGCCACCCCGATATGGTCCGCGCCTTCATTGAGGACGGCCACGAGATCGCCTGCCATGGCCTGCGCTGGATTCACTACCAGGACATGAGCGAAGCGCGTGAGCGCGAGCACATGCAGCAGGCCATCGAGCTGCACACCGAACTCACCGGTGCGCCGCCACTGGGCTGGTACACCGGCCGCGACAGTCCGAACACCCGCCGACTGGTGGTCGAGGCTGGCGGCTTCGAGTACGACAGCGACTACTACGGCGACGACCTGCCGTTCTGGACCACGGTGGATGCCGGTGCCGGCCCGCAGCCGCACCTCGTGGTGCCCTACGCGCTGGACACCAACGACATGCGCTTTGCCATCGCCGGCGGTTTCAACAGCGGCGAGCAGTTCTTCCAGTACCTCAAGGATGCCTTCGACGTGCTCTACGCCGAGGGCGCCGAAGCGCCCAAGATGCTCTCGATCGGCCTGCACTGCCGGCTGGTCGGGCGCCCCGGCCGCTTCCGCGCGCTGCAACGCTTTCTTGATCACATCCAGAGCCACGACAAGGTCTGGATCACCCGTCGCATCGACATCGCGCGGCACTGGAAACAGACGCACCCATACCAGCCTGCCAAGGATTAACCATGAGCACTGCCATCATCGCCCCGGCCGTCGACGGCCCGGCGTTTACCAAGACCGGCCTGAATCTGGCCGACGCCAGCCTCGGCGCCGAATTCCTCTGGGCGACCGACCAATTCTTTGCCCCCGGCATCCGCATGCTCAATCCCGAACCGGCGGCGTTTTACCCCGGCCTGTACGACGACAACGGCAAGTGGATGGACGGCTGGGAAACCCGCCGCCGCCGCACCACCGGCCACGACACCGCGATCATCAAACTGGCGCTGGCCGGCACTCTGCAGGGCGTCGACTTTGACACCAGTTTCTTCACCGGCAACTTCGCCCCGGCGGTCTCGCTAGAGGCCTGCTACAGCCCGAACGCCGAGCCAACCAACGACAGCGAGTGGACCGAGCTGCTGTCCGCCGTGGAACTGGGCGGCAACGCCCACCACTTCCATGAGCTGCACTCCGATCAGGTCTGGACCCACCTGCGTCTGCACCTCTACCCGGACGGTGGCGTCGCCCGCCTGCGCGTCTACGGCACCCCGCACTGCGACTGGTCGAACCTCGACAGCAGCCAGACCATCAACCTGATCGCACTGGAAAACGGCGGCAATCAGGTGGCCTGGAGCGATGCCCACTACGGCGAGCCGCGCAAGCTGCTGCGCCCCGGCCGCGGCACCGACATGGGCGATGGCTGGGAAACCCGCCGCCGCCGCGAGCCCGGCAACGACTGGTGCATCCTCACCCTCGGCCACAAGGGCATCATCGAACGGGTGGAAGTCGATACCGCGCACTTCAAGGGCAACTTCCCGGCGCGCTGCTCGATCCAGGCCGCCTGCGTTGAACAGGGCACCACCAAGAGCCTGATCACCCAGAGCATGTTCTGGCACACCCTGATGGACGAACAGCCGCTGACCGCCGATGCCATCCACCAGTTCACCGAATTGAACGATCTCGGCCCGATCACGCACATTCGCTTCAATATCATTCCCGATGGCGGCGTCAGTCGTCTGCGCCTGTTCGGCAAGCCGGTTTTATGAGCAGCCCGCGCGTACTGACCGTCGAGCCGCTGACCCGCGAGGCCTTCGCCCCGTTCGGCGATGTAATCTCCACGGTTGATGCCGACAGCTTCCCGATCAACAACGGCCGCACCCAGCGCTTCCACGCGCTGGGTGCGGTGCAGTTGCTGGGTGAGGGCGCCGAGGGCATTCTCTCGATCTTCCGCGGCCAGCCGCTGGAGCCGCTTCAGATCAGCCTGATGGAGCGCCATCCGCTCGGCAGCCAAGCCTTTGTGCCGCTCAACGGCAAGGCGTTTTACGCCGTGGTCGCTGCACCCGGCGAGTTTGATGAGGCCGCCGTGCGCGCGTTCTACGTGCCAGGCGACCAGGGCATCAGTTACCATGCCGGAACCTGGCACGCGCCGCTGCTGCCATTGACCGGCGACGCCGACTATCTGATCGTCGACCGCCGCGGCCCAGGTAATAATTGCGACGAAGTTATTCTTAACCAACCCGTTGTGCTCCGCTCGGACAGCCTCTGAGGAAACCATCAGCCACGCTGATGCATTCCGTGCCCGCCGTGCCGTCACAGTGTCCTGAACTGGCAACGCCTGTTCAGATTGCTATGAGGTGCATATGAACCACTTTGCGCTGCGCGATGCAGCCATCTTTACCGTTGATCCAGACAACCGCGTCATTCCGCGCGGCACCCTGATCGTCGAGCACGGGCGCATCAGCGCTGTCGGCCCGAGCGACGAGGTGATCATCCCGCCCGGCATGCCGGTCATCGACGCCAGCGGCCACGCGCTGCTGCCGGGGCTGATCGATGCCCACTCCCATTCCAGCCTGATGCGCGGCGTGACCGAGAACATGCAGCTGATGGAATGGCTGCCCTACTACCAGCTGGAACACCGCGCCCTGACCGAGGAATACGCCTTCCACGCGGCGCGCCTGTGCTATCTGGAAGCGCTGAAAAGCGGCACCACCTGCGTGATGGACATGTATCGTTTCATGCACCGCTGCGCCGATGCCGCCGGCGAGATCGGCCTGCGGGTGAATCTGGCGCCCTACGTGGCCGACGAGCCCGGCAAGGACTTCTTTGCCACCCGCGCCGAAAACCGCGCGCTGATCCACAGCCACCACGGTACCCAGAACGGTCGCATTCAGGTCTGGATGGGGCTGGAGCACCTGTTCTACTGCACGCCCGACGCCTACCGCGAAGCACTGGAATGCCAGGCCGAATACGGCGTTGGTATTCACACCCACGCCTGTGAGCAGAAGGAAGAGGACGACGCGGTCAAAGCGCACTTCGGCCGTCGCTCGATTGCCCAGCTCGATCACTACGGCATCCTCGGTGAGCGCACCCTGATCGCCCACTGCGTGTGGCTGAACGACGACGAGATCAAGCGTATCGCCGATACCGGAACCGCCATCAGCCACTGCCCGATCAGCAACGCCAAGCTCGCCAGCGGCGTGGCCCGGGTACCGGAAATGCTCGCCGCCGGCATCACCGTCGGCCTCGGCACCGACGGCCCGGTGTGCAACAACAGCCTCAGCCTGTTCGAGGAAATGAAATTCGCCTCGCTGATCCAGAAGGCCACCCGGCTGGACGCCACCGTGCTGCCCGCCGACCAGATACTGCGCATGGCGACCATCAACGGCGCCCGCGCGCTGGGCCTCGGCGACCGCATCGGCTCGCTGGAAGTCGGCAAGCAGGCCGACCTGCTGCTGCTCGATCTGGCGCAACCCAACCTGACACCAACCGAGATCAATGCAGCAGGCGGCAATTTGCTGTGGAATCTGGTCTTCGCCGCCGACGCCCGCAACGTCGCCGCGGTCTGGGTCGATGGTCAGCAACTGGTCGCCAACGGCCGCGCCACCCGGGTAAACGAACAACAGGTACTCAGCGAGGCCCAGCAGCACGGGCTGGCGCTGTTTCAGCAGTGTCGCGATATATCGCACCTGCGTACGTCTATGGTTTAAGCGACTGCACGCACGCAGTCAGGAGTCATCACATGCAATCACTACCCCTTATCTCCGTCGCTGGCCTGAACAGCGAAGACCCGGCCGTCCGTGCCGAAACCGCCCGCCAGTTGGGCGTTGCCTGCCGTGAAATCGGCTTCTTCTACGCCGTCGATCACGGCATCCCCGAAGAGGTCATGGCTGGCGCGTTCGCCAACTCCAAACGGGTGTTCGAGTTGCCGCTGGAAACCAAGCAGGAAATGTCGATCAAGAAGTCGCCACACAACCGCGGCTACGTCGCCATGGCCGACGAAAAGCTCAACCCGGAAGCCGGCGCCGACATGAAGGAAGCCTTCAACATCGGCACCGACTTCCCGGCCGACCACCCGGACGTGCTGGCCGGCAAACCCTTCCGCGGCGTCAACTTCTGGCCGCCGATCGACGGCTGGCGCGAAGCCATGCTCGGCTACTTCGACGGCTGCCTGACCCTCGGCCGCCTGATCCACAAGGGCTTTGCGATTGACCTGGGCCTGCCGGAAGACTTCTTCGTTCAGCACCTGACCAGCCCCATCGCCACCCTGCGCATGCTGCGCTACCCCGCCAGCGCCGGTCAGATCGACCGCGAAGACGGCGGCGCCGGTGCCCACACCGACTACGGCAACGTTACCCTGCTGGCCACCGACAAGGTCGCCGGCCTGCAGGTGCTGACCCGTCAGGGCCAATGGATCGACGCCCCGCACGTACCGGGCGCCTTCGTCTGCAACATTGGCGACTGCCTGATGCGCTGGAGTAACGACACCTACGTCTCCACCCCGCACCGCGTCCGCCCGCCGGAGCAGGAGCGCTACTCCATCGCCTTCTTCCTGGAAGTGAACCCCGACTCCATCGTCGACCCGCGCGACGTGATTCCGGGTGAAGCGCCGAAGTATGAGCCGATTACCTGCGCCGAATACCTGACCGCCCGCCTGAATGCCACGTACGAGCATCGGGTAGAGCCGAGCTGACACCGGGAAGGCCGAGTTCCCACTCGGCCACTGGGCCCGATTGATCGCCGCCGGTCGAGCAGGAGCTCGACCCTCCCAACGGTCCACGCACTCAAGGCGGTACGTGCCTGCCAGAACGCTCTGCGTCGCCACACTATTGATCGTTCCCACGCTCTGCGTGGGAATGCCTGATAGGGCGCTCTGCGCCCATTCCAGACTGCTTCACCATCCCCGTAGGGACACGGCATACCGTGCCCGTTCTGCCTCCAGCACCGCACCATTGCTCTACTTCTGCGCTGCTATCTAACCCGCCTTTCGCCTTCTCCGGCGAGCCAAGGGGCTGCTTGCCCGGCAGAACTCGCGCTTCGCGCCTACGCATGCCGGCATTCCCACGCTCTGCGTGGGAATGCCTCGATAGGGCGCTCTGCGTCCATTCCAGACTGCCTCACCATCCCCGTAGGGGCACGGCATGCCGTGCCCGTGCAGCCTCCATTACCGCACCGCTGCTCAACCTCTGCGCCGGTATCTAACTCGCCTTTCGCCTTCTCCGGCGAGCCAAGGGGGGCTGCTTACCCAGCCCCCCTTAGCAATCCCCCGGGGCACCCGGCTACGCGGCCCTTCGGGTTCGCTGCGTTGCTCGATTTATCGGGGAGCCACAAAACTCGGGGCTGCGCCCCTCAGACATCCTGTGGCTCTTTTTCCCGATAAATCTGCGCTACTCGCCCGCGTAAACGGGACTCGGGTCCGTGCATTCGCCACGTTCGCTTTTGCACGGCAAGGCCGCGCTACTTGAGCAAGCCTTTAGCCATATTCAGGGTTGGCAAACGCGGCGTGTAGTAGCACTATCAAACCACCGCACTTCTCGCGGCCCCATCGGGAGGCATGGATGCTACATAGACTCGACATATTTCACCTCGAATACCCGCCAGCGCCCTCACCTGCGCGCAAGCCACCGCCGTCGAGCAACGGGACATTAAGCCTCGCGCAGCTTAACGAAACGCACTCCCGCGAGAACGCTGTTAATCCATTGAAATACAAGAGAATACGAAATCACCCCATCCGGTACTATGCCGTATTAAAGTTAGCGGGATCTAATCACTGTTAGGCACCCCCCTGGCTCGCGACAATTATGGAATACAGATGAATCATATAGAGTCGATAGAATTAGGTCTGAGGGACCGGAAGCCATACAATGAGATCGTTCGAAAGGTGTATCTGGCCTACCCGACGAAAGCTCTAATAGGTGACGAGGAGAGGCAATATCAGATCCTTAACGACATAAGTTGTTTCTTTAGAGTTCCTATTATGTCGATTCAAGTCGCAGGATCGGCCAAAACTGGTAGGAGTTTTCACAAACAAAAAGACTTTGATCCTGGCAATTCAGATTTAGATATAGCAATCATTGATCCTGGGTTGTTCAGGAGATATATGGAGGCCATCTTTTCTGTTACGAAAGGATATTCTGACAACACTGGATTTTCAGTACGGGCAGGAAAATCTGTAGCAAAATAATATCTCGAATACCTTACAAAAGGTATATTTAGAGCCGATTTAATGCCCACGTGCGAAGAAAGAAAATTATGGAATAAGTTTTTTGGCCAGCTATCTATAAGGCATGGAGATTTATTTAAGTCCATTAATGCTAGCATCTATATGTCTCAAACTTTCTTCGAGAACAAGCAACGATCGGCTATAAAAAACTATATTGAAACCAAGGCAATATAATGATTGATTATCGAGTGCGGTCAGTCTCACTTTTAAATCTTTTTAATGAAATACGAAATGGGCGCCTCATACCTGATGCATATTTCCAAAGAAATCTTGTATGGCGTGAAGTTCATAAGATTGATTTTATAAAAACCATTTTGCTTGGCCTCCCGTTCCCACAAATTTTCATCTCAAAAGGCAAGGTTGATGTTGAAACAATGTCGACAGTTTCATGCATTGTTGACGGCCAACAAAGAACGAATGCCATGGCGGTTGCAGGAGCTGAGTGCAACACGGTTATTGAATTGACGCAGGAGCATCAT
>NZ_JAYPMU010000030.1:0-34018 GCF_038130085.1 Halopseudomonas sp.
TTCATGGCTTCATCTTCTCAGGAGTTGAAGCCTCCGCGAAACCCGGGGCGGTTCATGGAGAAGGCCATCGCCCAGGCCAAGGTGCTGAAGGCAGAGCGCGACCGCCTCGCCCTGGAGAACAAGGAGATGGCACCGAAGGCTGTCGTCTTCGAAAACTGCGTGGCGCTGCGTCAGGAGTCCTTGGCCACCTTCGTGCGTACCCTGGAAGGCGTCAACACGACAACCCCACCATCACCTCTCAGCCCAGCCACTCCAGGGCATCAAACTCCACCGCCTCGATCACAGGGGCCAGCACTTCTGGCCTGAAATCCTTTCCGTATCGACTGAACGTGATCCCACCACTTTGGTGGCCAAGAATGCCGCCCACCAACGACTCAGCTATACCCTTCTGCTTCAAATGATCAGCAAGCGTGTGGCGAAAGCTGTGAAAGTCCTTCCGCTCTGCCCTATCACGGAAACCCAGCTGATCACGAATCCTAGCGAACCACTTGGAGGGAGCTGCTCCGTAACCATGAGCGTTGTGTAAGGTCAGCTCAGCAAACAGGCGTTGGTATCCTGCATTTCGTTGCGATTGGACGAAGTCTAGGAACCCGAGCTCTTTCAACTTCGAGTGAATCGGCACAAGCCTTTCAGAGGTCACAGTCTTGAGCTTCTGATCTGGCCTAATCGCTCGGATGTGGAGGCAGTCGATACCGTTGATCCTGACCACGTCATCCAGATATAGCTGACATAGCTCATTGAGTCGCGCCCCGGTGTACAGGCCCAGCAACGGCAGCCAGAACTTGTAGGGCTGCGCCGAGCTGGAAGACGCATAAACCTGCTTTGAAAACAGACGACGCAGATCATCTCCAGTAAAAACGCTACGCTCGTCGCTGACCTTGCCTCGCTGCCTGACTCGGAGCCCATCAAACGGGTTACGCTCGCAGTAGCCTTCACGGATGGCGTAGGAAAAGAAGGTTGTCAGGTTCTTAACGTAGTTATTGAACGTGGTAAGAGTAATCGTGGTAGTCGCGGTCTCAATGATCTGCTCTAGCGACAAGCCTTCAGGAAGCTGATAAAGCCTTGGCGGCAGCTTCAGGGCCACTTCTCGAAACTGGCGGGCATCCTGCCTGGAAATAATATCGACGGGCAAATCTCCGACAATTCGCATAAACAAACCCGCAACCGAACGTTTATCGGCAATAGTCTTAGCGCTTATCGCCTCGTACTCCTGCTGCCCCAAGCACTCTTCGACAACCTTTGAAAATCTGGGGGCACCGCTTGGAGCATCGCCAATTAGCCCAGCAACCTTGCGCTGCCTCACAGAAGAGGAGGCATCTCGAGTTTTGCGAGCGTGAGCCCGCTCTTTGCTGCGAGCCTCTTTGCGTGTGCTGGCCTTATCCGCAACAGCGACCAGTTGCTGCTGACGTAACCAAGACGCCCAGCTGGCGACACGCTTACCGGTGGTCTCCCAAGTCCCTCGAAGAGAATCGAGAGAAGGTCTGGCACCTTGAAATGCCTCGGTGTAGAGACTCTGAACCTGAAGCAGCATTTCTCGCCCACGAATCAAGGCTTCTCGCCTACAGCGGGTCTGTAGCGAGCGTCTGATCTCAGAACAGGGAAAAAGCGGTCGCAGAACGCCTGGCACCACAATCCTGAAATAGAAGATCGAGTGTCGGGACAACCAGAGGTAGGAAGGGACAGAAGACACGGTGGATCACCCCTTGGATCACTGTCGCAATCAGGGCAAAAAACCGATAAAAATCAAGGAGATAAATAGTTGGAGGCAACCCCATCAGCCACACCCCGGCACACGATATGACCGCTGCGGCTGCTCCCTTCCGGGCCTGACCGGGTTCACGGCTGATCATTGCGAGGGGACCGATGGGGCCACCATAGCGACCTGAGCTTGCTCAGGCCGCGCTATTGTAACGGCTTGCGCTCAACTTACAACCCGAATATCAGGTTTTAAACCGACCAACCTGCTGCTGCAGGTTGGCAGCCAGACGTGCCAAGGCGTTGCTGGCATCACGGCTTTCCTGCGACGACTGGGCTGACTGGTTGGACAGGTCACGAATACCGCTGATGTTGCGCGCAATGTCTTCAGTGGTCTGACTCTGCTCCTCACATGCCGCGGCAATCTGTGCTGCCATGTCATTAATGCGCATGACCGAGGCCGACGTCTCGTTCAGAGACGACTCAGTCACCCCTGCTTTTTCGACGCTTTGAGCAGCCAGTTCAGCGCCGCGCTGCATTACCGATACCGCCTGGCCAGTACCACTCTGCAGCTTCTGAATCATCTGCTGGATGTCACGGGTTGAATCCTGAGTCCGGGCAGCCAAGGCGCGCACCTCATCTGCCACCACCGCAAAACCACGTCCCTGCTCACCGGCACGCGCAGCCTCGATGGCCGCGTTGAGCGCCAGCAGGTTGGTCTGTTCAGCGATACCTTCAATGACGCTCAACACGCCACCAATCTTGTCGGTGTCCTGCTCCAGGTTATTGATAACACCCGCTGCTTCTTCGACATCCGCAGCCAGACGGCGCAGATCATTCATGGTTGCCGAGACGACTTCGGACGCAGAATGCCCCTGACGATCAGCTTCGCGCGCCGCATCGGCTGTGCTGTGCGCGTTATCGGCGACTTCATGAATAGCCGCGCTCATTTCTGTCGCTGCGGTACTGACTTGGTCGACCGCCATGTATTGTTCGCTGACCAGTTTCTCCTGCCCCTCAGCAATAGCACTCATCTGCTCCGCAGCCGAAGCAACCTGCAAAGTGGAGTCTGCTACATCACGGATCAGGTTCTGCAGTTGCGCCAAAAAGTCATTTACTGCGCAGCTCAACTCGCCCAGTTCATCCTTGGAGTGCACAACCACCCGCTGGGTGAGATCCCCTTCGCCATTGGCGATATCGCGAATGCGCTGCAGCAACTCGCGCAGCGGACTGGTGATCAGCCCCGGGAAGAACAGGATCATGACCAGGCAGACCACCCCGCCGATGGCAACGACGATGGCAACGCGAGCATGGCTGGCCGCGACGTCAGCGCTGGCTTCCGATTCTTCCTGCGCAGCTTGCTGATTAACCAACTCGGTCATCGAATTGATGAGCTCTCGGGCAGCTGAGAACTGCTCGTAACCAGAGCCGTAACTGATATCACTCGCCTTCGCGGCATCGCCAGCACGGGCCATCCGAACGTTCTCAACCGAAGTAGCCTTCCACTTCGCAAAAGCTCTGGCGAACTCGTCTGCCAACGCGCGGCCTTGTGCGGAATCGGTCGACGCACCATAACGTGCGATGCGGTCACTGGCTTGCTGCATGTTGTCGGTGTGCTCTGCACTCAGCCCATCCGCCACCACGCCTTCGATAATCGCGCGCTCGGCTGCCAGCGCCTGATACATATCCCGATCAGCCTCGAGCACAACCGAGCTTTGCGGCAACAAGTGCGCAGATACTCGCACAAGACGGGATTCCACCTTCGAAACAGCCCAGAAGGCGGACAGGCCCAACACAGCAAAAAGCCCGGCGAGGATAAGAATTGGAAGGGTCAGTTTCCAGCGGAAACCCAAATCACGGAAAAGACTAAGCATGGCTAGTTTTCACTCTTGTCAGCACGGCAGGCGAGACCCGTCAACGAGTCAGCGAAAAATCCTTGGAGGCAGGCTGGATGACGCGACGCAGTACGACCTACTGCAGCCGAAGTGCTCTATTTAGCGCACTTTAAAATCGCTTCCTGTTTTCAAGTATCGACCATTACAGCTAAAGCATTAGCCTTTATTAGTCATTTTTTTCATAAAAAACAGTGCAGTTACAATGCAATTCCAAATTGATATTAATTGGCCTCTTAATACAACCAAGAGATCATAAGCGGGATATAAATAAGCGCTACCAGTGTGCTCAACAATGCAGTCCCTGCAACCTGTCTAGGATGCGTATCCAGCAGCGTTGCGATAACAACGGTGTTTGCGGCAATCGGGGTAATCGAGATCAACAGAATGGCTTGATACACCGCCGTGTCATAGAGCTGAAACACATGGCTGTCGACCCAGCAAAATGCCAAGGCCATCAATGGCCAACTGATGAACTTTCCGGCCAGCGCGAGTCCGGTAAAACGCAGATCCCCCGCCAGCCCGTGAAAGCTCAGAATGCTCATGCCGATGATCATCATGCCAAACACGCTGTAGGCCCCGCGCAAGTTGTCGAACAGCGGTACGAACGCATCGGGAATAGAGAGCCCTGCGCCATTCAGTGCAATGGCCAGAAAAAACGCATATAGCGACGGCAAGCGTGCGACCTTCAACAGGCAATCACGAATCCCGAAGCGCCCGCGCGCGGCCAGATAGAAGCCCACTGACGTCTCGAACAGCGTGGTTCCGAGCATGCAGACGATGTAAATAGCCAGGCCCTGCTCACCAAACAACAGCAACGCGACCGGGATACCGAAATACCCGGTGTTGCCAGTGCCCACTGCGAGGGGAATCATGTTTTCCCCTGCTCCGGCAAACCAGCGTCGCGCGATCTGCAGATGGATCCAGCCGGTCAGGCTGCACAGGGCAAAGGTCAGGAACGGCAGCAGAATCACTTCCGCCGACAGCGGCGCGCGCATGACGCCTGAGAACACCACTGACGGTGTGACGATATACATCATGATGCCGGCGATATGCTTACCGCTGGCATCCAGATAACGACCGGCCAACCAGCCGAGGCCGACCGTCACATAAAGGGGTAATAACTTATAAAGCAAAGCTAGCGCGGCCAGCATGGCGACTCCGCAGGATTCAGGCAGTGCGACAGTCTAGCAGCGCCACCCTGCTCAGTCAGAGATCAGGTAGACCCGCTCGACTAGAGAACGCATGCCCTGGCTGGCAAACACCGCGTGGTCGGCCAGGACGTCCTGCTCGTCCAGAACCTCGATCTGACAACCCTCGTACAAGCGTCTTACCTCTGCATCCGGCACGCTGAACGGCGGCCCCGGTCGTTGCTCCTGCGGGTAGTCCAGGGTCACCAGCAACATCCGCCAGCCGGCGGGTAGCAAGGCACGCTGGTGCGCCACATAGCGCGCGCGCATTTCCGGCGGCAGCGCAATCAGCGCCGCGCGATCATAAACGGCCTTGATACCATTCAACTGCTCCGCCTGCAGGGCAAAAAAATCCCCGCAGAACAGCTCGAAGCCGGCACCTTCGGCGATCTCGAACTCACCACTGCTGCGCCATTGCAGCGCCAACTGATGCTCCGCCGAGAAATCCTCCAACGCAGCGCGCGCCAATTCGACGCCGCGCACTGAATGCCCCTGCTCGCGCAGCCAGAGCAGATCCAGCGACTTGCCACACAGGGGCACCCAGACCGGCTCCTCGCCACCGAGCTGCAACCGAGGCCACCAGCGCTGCAACAGTGGATTAATCGAAGCCTTGTGAAATCCGATTTCCCCGCGCTGCCAGCGCGTATGCCAGAACTCTGCGTCCATCCTGCCCTCCCCTGTGTGCAATGCGTTGACTATACAGCAATTTTTTTACCCCTCCGGAGCAGAAACGATATAGTGAAGCGGTTCCGCCCACCCGCCCCGAGCACCGCTTAATGGATTACATCAACACCCTGTTTCTGATCGGAGCCGTATTACTTTGCTTCAGCGTGCTGGCCAGCTCGCTGTCTTCACGTTTGGGCATCCCGCTGCTGTTGATCTTCCTGATCATTGGCATGCTGGCGGGGGTGGATGGTATCGGTCGCATCCAGTTCGAGGATGCCAACACAGCGTTTCTGATCGGCAGCTTGGCGTTGGCCATCATCCTGCTCGACGGCGGCATGCGTACGCGGGTGGAAAACTTCCGAGTCGGTCTCTGGCCCGCTATGTCACTGGCCAGTCTGGGCGTGTTGATCAGCGCCGCGCTAACTGGAGCACTCACCGCCTGGCTGCTGGAACTGCACTGGCTGCAGGGTTTGCTGCTGGGCGCCATCGTCGGTTCGACCGATGCGGCAGCGGTGTTCTCGTTGCTGCAGGGCAAGGGTCTGAACCTGAAGCAGCGCGTCGGCGCCACCCTGGAAATCGAGTCTGGCTCGAACGACCCGATGGCTATTTTCCTGACCATTACCCTGGTCGAAATGCTTGCCAGCGGTCAGACCAGCTTCAGTTGGTCATTTGCCCTGCTGCTGATTGAACAGTTCGGGATTGGGGCGCTGTGCGGTCTGGCTGGCGGCTTTGCTCTGGTGTGGCTGGTCAACCGGGTCACCCTGCCCGCCGGTCTCTACCCGCTGCTGATTACCAGCGGCGCCATCATGGTATTTGCCGCGACGAACAAGATCGGCGGCAGCGGCTTTCTCGCGATCTATCTGACCGGCCTGATTCTCGGCAACAAACGGGTGCGTAATCTGCAGAACATCCTTCAGGTGCAAGACGGGATGGCCTGGCTAAGCCAGATCGGCATGTTCCTCATGCTGGGTCTACTGGTGACGCCAAGCGAGATGGTCATCATCGCCCTGCCGGCCGTGCTGATTGCGCTGTTCCTGATTTTCGTTGCCAGGCCGATAGCGGTGATGATTTGCCTGATTCCATTTGTCTTCTCCTGGCGTGAACGCCTGTTTATCGCCTGGGTCGGCCTGCGTGGTGCGGTACCGATCATCCTGGCGATATTTCCATTGCTGGCGGGGCTGGACCAGGCGCAGTTGCTATTTAACCTGGCCTTTGTCGTGGTACTGGTCTCCTTGCTGCTGCAGGGTTCGTCGCTGCCGCTGGCAGCACGCCTGTGCAAGGTAGAAATTCCGCCGCAACCGGAACCGCTGCAACGCACAAGCCTGGATACGGCAATCGAGGGTGACTTCGAACTGCTGATCTACCAATTGGACAACGCCAACTGGTGTGTCGGTGTGGCCCTGCGCGACCTCAAGATGCCGGAGGATACCCGGATCGCAGCACTGTTTCGCGGCAACCACCTGTTGCACCCCACCGGTAGTACTCAGCTGGCACTCGGCGATGTGCTCTGCGTGGTCGGCCGGCCTCGAGATCTACCGGCGCTGTCCAAGCTGTTCAGCAAAGCCCAGCCGCCGCGCTACCTGGAAAACCGCAGTTTCTTCGGCGACTTCATCCTCGAAGGCGAGGCGACCCTTGGCGAGGTTGGCAAGTTCTACGGCTTTGCCGTGCCGGAAGACATGCGCAGCCAGAGCCTGGCGGCCTTCTTCAGTCGTCAGTTTGGCGGCCATCCAGTAGTGGGTGACCAGATCGAGTGGGAAGGCCACACCTGGGTGGTGGCCGCGATGGATAACGACTGGATACTTAAGGTAGGCCTGAAACTGGGCGCAGGAACCAGTCCGCCATTCGGTTTCTGAGCAGGGCTGACAACAGGGCTTGACTCTGACATCGTGTCAGGGTTGAGGATAGACTCACCTGATCCGTGATGGAGTCGCCCCATGTCTGAATTTACCCTGCATATTAATGGCATGCACTGCGCCAGCTGTGTCGGCAAAGTTGAAGCCGCGCTCACCGAGGTCTCCGGCGTCGAGCACGTTGCTGTCAACCTTGCCGCCGAGACCGCGCGCTTAGAAATTAATGAGCCCGCAGCGTTGGTCAGTGCGGAAGCCGCCTTGAACCGGGCTGGCTACGCGCCTCGAACGCAAGAGGCCCAACTGCAACTGCAGGGTCTGACGTGCGCGGGCTGCGTGCGGCGGACCGAACAGGCGCTCCTGGCGGTGGATGGCGTCCTGTCCGCACAGGTCAACCTGGCCAGCCAACAAGCCCGGGTGAAGGTACTCGACGGCACCGATCTGGACAACATACTGCGCGCCCTGCGTGAAGTGGGCTATCCCGGTCACTGGCTGGACAACGAGAAACCACTGGCTGACAACGGCCCTGACCTGCGAGGCGAACGCCGCTGGCTGATGGGCTCAGCGCTGCTGACCGCCCCCATGCTATTAGCCATGTTCCCTGCACTGTTTGGCGCCGGTCACTGGATGCTGCCGGGCTGGTTGCAGCTGATTCTGGCGAGTCTGGTGCAATTCGTCTTCGGCGCACGCTTTTATCAGGGTGCCTGGCACGCCCTGCGCAACCGCACTGCCAACATGGACCTGCTGGTCGTGCTCGGCACCAGCGCCGGATGGTTGCTCAGCAGCTGGAATCTGTTTGCCAGCGGCGGACATTCCACACACCTCTACTATGAAGCCTCGGCAACCATCGTCACCTTCATCCTGCTTGGGCGTTATCTGGAAACCCGCGCCAAAGGGCAAACACTGGAGGCCATCCGCGCACTCACCTCGCTGCGCCCGGATGTGGCACGACTGCGCGACGCAGACGGCGAACGAGAGGTTCCGCTGAGTCAGATTATTCCCGGTGACCACTTGGTCGTCCGGGCCGGTGAACGTATCCCTGTAGATGCTGATGTGATTGAGGGCAACAGCCACGTTGACGAGTCCATGCTCACCGGCGAAAGCCTGCCCGTCGACCGCAGCCCCGGCGATCCGGTACGCGCCGGCAGCCTGAATCAGGACGGCCTCTTGGTGATCAAGACCAGCGCCGTGGGCAAGGACACCATGCTGGCGCAGATTGTGCGCATGGTAGAGAACGCGCAAAGCTCCAAGGCGCCGATCCAGCGTCTGGTGGATCGCGTCGCCGCCATCTTCGTTCCGATCGTAATCGTCATTGCGCTGCTAACCTGGGGCATCGGTAGCCTGCTGATTGGCCCACAAGCCGCGCTACTGAACGCCATCGCCGTACTGGTCATCGCCTGTCCTTGCGCTCTCGGCCTGGCAACGCCCACCGCCATCATGGTCGGCACTGGCGTCGCCGCCCGCTACGGCATTTTGATCCGCGATGCCGAAGCCCT
This sequence comes from Halopseudomonas sp., assembly GCF_038130085.1. NCBI lineage: Bacteria > Pseudomonadati > Pseudomonadota > Gammaproteobacteria > Pseudomonadales > Pseudomonadaceae > Halopseudomonas > Halopseudomonas sp. The sequence continues at coordinate 8,787 of NZ_JAYPMU010000030.1, forward strand.
TGAGCGTGCTCGTCAGGTCAACGCAGTGGTTTTCGACAAGACCGGCACCCTGACCCGCGGCAAGCCCAGCCTGACCCACATCGAGGCCGTTGGTGACGCCGATACCGCTGAGGTGCTGCGTGTCGCCCTGGCAATTCAACAGCAGGCCGAACATCCGCTGGCGCGTGCTGTCTGTGACTACGCCACCGAACATGGCGTGAGCACCGAGGCCGCAGAGGACCTGCAGGTGCTGGCCGGGCGCGGCGCCCGTGGCCAGGTTAACGGCCAGACCACCTGGCTGGGCAATGCGCGACTGATGGAGGAGCAAGGCTTGGAGCTCGCTCCCCATATCGCCCGCGCCCAAGCGCTGCAAGCCGATGGCGCCAGCCTGTCATGGCTGGCTCAGGGCGACCGTGTGCTGGGCATGCTCACCTTCGCCGACAGCCTGAAAGACAACGCAGCAGAGACAGTGTCCCGGCTCCAGCGTCAGGGCATCGAAACCCTGCTGATCAGCGGCGACAGCCAGAATGCGGCCGAGCACATCGGCCGCCAGCTGGGCATCGACCAGACCCGCGGCAACGTACTGCCGGCCGACAAGGTCGGTGAAATCGAGCGACTGCAGCAGCAAGGCAAGATCGTTGCCATGATCGGTGACGGTATCAACGACGCTCCGGCGCTGAGCACGGCTGACGTGGGCATGGCGATGTCGACCGGTACTGATGTAGCAATGCATAGCGCCGGTATTACCCTCATGCGTGGCGATCCCGCGCTGGTGCCCATGGCGCTGGCCCTGTCGCGCCGCACCGGCGACAAGATTCGCCAAAACCTGTTCTGGGCCTTCGTCTACAACTGTCTGGGGATTCCGTTGGCCGCGATTGGCTTGCTCAACCCGATGATCGCCGGCGCGATGATGGCCGCCAGTAGCGTGTGTGTCGTCAGCAACGCGCTGCTGCTCAAACGCTGGAAACCGGAGGATGCATGAACATCAGTCAGGCAGCAGAGACCAGCGGGCTTAGTCCGCGCATGATTCGCCACTATGAGAAGATCGGGCTGCTGCCAGCACCGCCGCGCAGCGAGGGAGGCTACCGCCAGTACAACGAGCGCGATCTGCACACGCTGGGTTTTATTCAGCGCGCGCGCCGGCTGGGCTTCAGCATGGAGCAGATCCACCGGCTGCTGCAGCTCTGGCAGGACCGCACGCGCTCCAGTGCCGAAGTCAAGGCACTGACCGCAGAGCACCTCGAGGAGCTGGAGGAGAAAATCCGCGACCTGCAAGCCATGCGTGATACCTTGGCCCAGCTGGCTAGCTGCTGCAGCGGTGACGACCGTCCGGACTGCCCTATCATCCATTCGCTGGCCAACGACTGATCCGCTATTGAGGGAGCTGCATGGAGTTGAAATCGCTGCGCCACTTCGTGGCTCTGGTGGAGCATCAGGGCTTTGCCCGGGCCGGTGAAGCCATTGGCCTGAGCCAACCAGCACTGAGCCGCAGCATCCAGAACCTTGAGCAACGGCTGGGCTGCGAACTGGTCAGCCGCTCGGGCAAGGGCGTGGAGCTGACGCCCCAGGGGGAGCTGGTACTCGAACACGCGCGCCGGCTTATCGCCGGCAGCAAAGCGATGCGCAATGCGCTGCGCCAGTTCAACAATCTGGAGGCGGGCGAGCTACTGATCGGTGGCGGACCATTTCCAGCAGCGGGGCTACTGCCGAGAGTCCTCGGCGAATTTAATCGACTCTACCCGGCAGTGAAGGTGCGTCTTGAGGTGCAACACTGGGTCGCCCTACGGCAGCAGCTGCTGAATGAAGAAATTGATCTCTTTGTTGCCGACATTCGGGAACTGCAGGGGGACCCGCTGCTACGGGTAACACCGCTGCAACAGCAGCCCAGTCGTCTGTTCTGCCGTGCCGGGCACCCGTTGGCCAATCGCAGCGATCTGACGCCGGCACTGCTGGCGCAGTATCCGCTGGCCTGCTTTCGGGTACCCGATGCGATCTTGCTGGATCTGCGCCGAACCATGCCGCGCGAGGACCCGCAGATCAGCCTCGAATGCGACAACCTCGATGTACTCAAGCGGATGGTGCAACATTGCGATGCGCTGAGTATCGGCAGCCTCGATATCCTGCAGGATGAATTGGCCGCTGGCACCCTCACACTGCTTGATTGGCCAGACCTGATGCCCGGTACCAGCTTTGGCCTGGTAACCCGAGCCCACGGGCCGCTGTCACCCGCAGCGGCGGCCTTTATCGACCTGCTGCAGGCTAACGCAGCAGATTGAACAGACTCAGGCTGCTGACCTTAACAAAGCTCTGCTGCGAGGCTTCCAGCACCACTGATTGCAAGCTGAGGCGACTGAGCGCCTCGGCATAGTCCAGGTCCTCCAGCTGGGAGGTGACCGTGGTGTTGATCAGCGCCACTTCCTCGTTCTCGGTCTGGGTCGACTCGATTACGTTCATCCGCGCACCGATCGTGGTCTGCACGCTCAGCACGTTGTTCATCGCGTTGTCGAGGTTGTCCAGGCTGACCGCAATTACATCACGCAACTGCAACTTGTCGTCGGTGGTAGCGGTACCGTTCTCCAAGGTCTGACGCAGCAGGGAGACGGTTTCAAGAATGCTGCGGGTTTCCCGGTTGGTACTGGTGGCGGTGCTGTCGCCAGTGCTGATGGTAAAGCTGTCGCCCGGCTGCAGGTCGCCGTCGAGCTTAACCGCGACGCCAGCGTAGCGAATGTTGTAGCTGCCATCCTCTTCCAGTTCGAGCGCACCGGTCACCGGCGGCACCAGGGGATCACCAGCGCTGTCGACGATCTCGTAGGTATCGCCTGCCGCACCAATCACAATGCCAACACTGCCCTGCGGGTAGAAGTTGGTGTCGTAATCAGTCTTGTCTTCCACTGTGCCCAGAGAGATACGACCGGTACCGGTGTTAGCGGCTGCCGCTGCGGTATTCACCCGGTTGACGTTGGAGATGTTGACGAACAGCTCCTTGCCGTTGTCATTGATCGCCACGGTCTTGGAACCGGCAATCTGCACCGAGCGCTGCCCCTCGTCACCCTGATAGGTGTAAGTGCCGTCCGCGTTCTTAACGAAAGGGGCTTCGCTGCTCTGGAAGCCGCCAAACAAATACTCACCACGCGCATTACGCGTATTGAAGAGATTGAACAGCTCTTCCTCGCGCTGCTCCAGTTCGGTCGCCAGCGCCCGGCGGTCATCGTCATTGCGCGAGCCATTACCCGCCTCGAGGGCAATTTCACGAATCCGCTGCAGCGAGTTGTTGACCGAGTTGAGGATGCTCTCTTCCTGCGTCAGGCTGTTGTTGGCCGCCGTCATATTGGTGCTGTACTGCTCCAGGCGATTGGACTCCTGACTCAGTTGCAGCAACCGTACGGTGGCTACCGGGTCGTCCGCCGGGGTCAGGATCCGCTTGCCGGAACTGATCTGCTCCTGAGTGCGGGTAACACTGCTGTAGTTGTCAGAGATACCACGCACGCCGCTGTTGAACTGCTGGATAGTTGAAATGCGCATGGAGTGTTACCCGTTATCTAATACTGCTGATCAAGGTGTCGAAAATCGTCCGGGCCACCTGAATTACCTGTGCCGAGGCATTGTAGTACTGCTCGAACTTGATCAGGTTGGCTGCCTCCTCGTCCAGATTCACCGCCGATACCGAATCACGGTTGTTGGTCGCCTGCACCAGCACCGCCTGACTGGACTCCGAGTCAGTACGCGCCTGCGCCGTAAAAGTCGCGACCCGCTGAACCAGATCACCGTAACCGTCGACGAACGAGAACCCCTCTGCCCCATTGGCCTGCCCCAGCACCTTGGCGCTCTGCAGCTCGGACATGACCAGCGCATTGCGGTTATCCGCCACACCGGTATTGAAGTTGAGACTGAAGTTGTCGCCATCCTTCGGTGTACCAGTCAGGCTCATGCTGAAAGTATAGGCCCCGACAGTGACCTCAACGGCGTTGGTCTGACCGGGCGTCACCACCAACGGCGACGGATTCAGCGTCGCGGTGCCGCCGGTCACCTGCAGCTCGCCAGAAGCCGCGTCGTAACTCAGCTCCACCGGCAACAGACCTTGCAGCGCCGCAGGGTCAATCGGCGCCGGGCCGTTGATCAAGGTCGGCTGACTCATGGTGCCGGTGCCGCGGTTGTCCAGACTGGTGTCAACGGATGCGGGCGCTGCAAATGCCAGTTCCTGCGGCTGATCCATCACCACTTCCATGCTGGCAGCGGCAAAACGCGTTGGAGTCAGCAGGAAACGGTCTCCGGCAGCGATACCACCACTGTCCAGTTCAATCGTGAAACCGTCCAGCTCTGGCGGCGGCACGCTGGTCAGGTCATACGGCCCGGTCACGCTGTCGTCGGAGGTACGACGCACGGTGAACTCGGTTGCGCTGGTAAACACCACTTCGTAGTCCGACGTGCTCAACTGCGAGGTGTCGCTGATCAACACGTTGAGTTTGGCATTCGGGTCGCTGTTATTGGCCCGGGCGCGACTACGACCATCCACCAGCTCAGCACTGTTGATATCGTTGAACAAGGCAGAACCGGCATTGCCGTTCAGGTCCAGACCCTGGCCCTGCTGGACGTTGAACTCGCTGGCAATCGACAGCGCCAGGCGGCCAATGGCGTTCAGCGCCGGATCCAGAACATCATCGCGATACTTGATCAAACCGCCCAGCTCGCCACCACTCACCAGTGAGGTGATGTCCTGGGTGGAGTTACCGCTGGTCAACACGATCTCGATCCGCGTCGGATCCGAAGAGCCATTACGAGTCGCCAGCGTTGATGCCTCTTTGCCCACCACCAGTGGCTGACCGGAGCCAACAAAAATGTTCAGGGTGTTGTCGTCCTGCTGTACGACGGTGATACCGATCAGCTCACTCAACTGGCGCACGGCTTCGTCGCGGGCATCCAGCAAGTCATTCGGCTGAGCGCCATTGGCCGAAGCAATGGCAATACTGTCGTTGTACTGCGCAATCGAGGTCGCCAGACGGCTGGTCTGATCAGCGAGCGTGCTGACCTGCTGGCTGATGAACTGGTTCTGGCTGGTCAGACTGTTCTGAACCGTATTGAAACGCGACGCCAACCCCTCTGCCTGCGACAGCACCAGCTGCCGTGCCGGCAGGTTGGCCGGATCTTCAATCGCGGTCTGCAGCGCATCGAAGTAACTTTGCAGACCCGGGGTAATGCCCGTGGCGCTGCTGGAGACGAGGGTGTTCAGCTGCTCCAGTTGCGACTGAAATGCCTGTACCTCGGAATTGGTGGAGGTGGCCGTGCGCACCTGGTTGGTCAGGAACTGGTTATAAATCCGCCCGATGTCGACTACCTTGGTGCCGTTACCGATGTAGCCAGCGCCAGTAAAACTGGCGACCTGCGTTGACTGCAACGCTGACTGTCGGGTGTAGCCCGGGGTGTTGACGTTGGTAATGTTCTGACCGGTCACCGCCAGTTGAGTCTGCGATGCCTTCAGGCCAGTCAGTCCGATACCAAAGAGATCTGCCATGATCAGGCCCTGCTGCTGGAATCAGTGGATGCGCCGCTTGTGGCAACGCGCTCATCGCTGCTGTTGATCAGCTGGCGGGCAATCTGCGATACCTTGCGTGCGTACTGCGGGTCGGTGGCATAACCGGCGCTCTGCAGTTCACGGAAGAAGGCATCAGGGTTGGCGGTGTTGTTCAACGCCTTACTGTAGCGACCGTTGTTCTCGAGAAAGCTTACGTAGTCCTCAAAGCTCTGCTCCCAGGACTCGTAGCTGCGGAAATCTGCGCGCTCGCTGGTACGCACACCGTTGCGGTACTCGGTGGTAGCCACGTTGGCGCTGTCACCCTGCCAGCCACCGTGCGCCTTGATACCGAACAGGTTGTGGCTGGAGCTGCCGTCAGACTCACGGATGACCGACTTGCCCCAGCCGGTTTCCAGCGCGGCCTGGGCGACCAGATAGTGCGGATCGACACCCAGTCGGGCGGCGGCCTTCTCGGCCATCGGCAACATGGTCTCGACAAATTCCTGGCTGCTGGCAAAGCGGGTACGCTGCGCCACCTCGGTACCAATCGCATCGGCAGTAGAACGGCCGCTGCGCATTGCTTCAATGCCGCGCAACGGCTGCCAGTTGCTGCTATCACTCTGGGCGCTGCTCTGCTTCTGATCGGCCTGCGCCAGGCGGTCCGCCCAGGCACTGTAATCCGCTGACACCTGCAAACGGCGACGGGCAAGCAGCGCGGATTGATCCACCGAAGGCGCCGCCTCCCGGTCCGCACCGGAAGCAGCGGAAGCCGACTGCGGCGACAGCTGGCGCACCAGTGCGTCGGCCAGCCCCAGACCGCGGCCCTCCGACAGGTGCACAGACATCTGGTTGTCGTACATTTCCTGATAGAACTTGGTCTGCGGCGTATTCAGCGGGTTGCCCTCGGCAAACACCGCGTTGGCGTCACGCATGCTCTTGATCATCATGTTGGTGAACAGCGATTCGAACTGCTGCGCCACCTTGCGCACATTCTCCGGGCTATTGGCATTTGCGCCGGATTTCAGCTGGTTAACAGTGTTGATGTCGGTGTAGCTGATATTGCTGCTGACGTTCATGAGCTGCACCCCGTCAGATGATGACCAGATCGGCATTCAACGCGCCGGCCTGTTTCAGAGCTTCGAGAATGGCCATCAGATCGCCGGGAGCAGCGCCTACCTGATTGACCGCACGCACAATTTCGTCCAGCGATACGCCCGGACGGAAGACGAACATCCGGCTATCACCTTCGTCGATATTGATCTGCGAACTGGGCGATACCACGGTCTGACCACCGGACAGAATGCCGCCCGGCTGGCTGACCTGCGTGTTCTCGCTGATGGTGACCGTCAGGCCGCCGTGGGTGACCGCAGCGGGCTGCACGCGCACGTCCTGGCCGATAACGATGGTGCCAGTGCGAGAGTTGATGATCACCTTGGCGGCTGCATTGCCCTGCTCGACGGTCAGGTTCTCGACCATCGCGATGTAGTCCACCCGCTGGTTCGGATCGAGCGGCGCACGAATGCGCACCGAGCCGCCGTCCAGCGCCTGCGCCACACCTGGCCCGAAGGTGTCGTTAATCCGGTCGACAATGCGCTTGGCCGTAGTGAAATCCGGGCGGTGCAGGTTGAAGGTCAGGTGATCACCCGAGGTAAAGGGGCTGGCAACCGAGCGCTCCACGGTCGCACCGTTGGGAATGCGACCCGCGCTTGGGATGTTCACGGTGATACGCGAGCCGTCTGCACCTTCGGCACCAAAACCGCCCACCACCAGATTGCCCTGGGCAATGGCGTAGACCTGGCCGTCGATCCCCTTGAGCGGGGTCATCAGCAGCGCGCCACCGCGCAGACTTTTGGCGTTACCCAATGAAGACACTGTCACGTCAATGGTCTGACCCGGGCGGGCAAACGGCGGCAGATCGGCGTGGATCGCCACGGCAGCGACGTTCTTCATCTGAATCCGGGTGCCTTGCGGAACGGTAATGCCGAACTGGCTCAGCATGTTCTCGAAGGTTTGCACGGTGAACGGGGTCTGGCTGGTCTGGTCACCCGAGCCATCCAGACCCACCACCAGGCCGTAGCCGATCAGCTGGTTGCTACGTACTCCGGCGATGCTGGCGATATCCTTTAGGCGATCAGCCAGAGTCAGCGGACTGACGAGCAACAGAGCGAGGCAAATAATCAGGCTGCGCATGACGATACTCCTGTCAGAACGGCCACAGCGGGCTGAGGAAGAACTGGCTCAGCCAACCCGGACGGTTGGAATCGGCAAAGGCACCCTTGCCGGAATAGGTAATACGCGCATCGGCAACCCGGGTAGACAACACGGTGTTGTCCGGCCCGATGTCGTCAGCACGCACCAGACCGCTGATGCGAATCAGCTCGTCACCCTGATTGAGAGTGATCCACTTCTCGCCGCGCACCGCCAGGATGCCGTTGGGCAACACTTCTGCGACGGTGACCGTGATCGAGCCCGAGAGGCTGTTGCTCTGATTGGCGTCCGAGCTGCCATCAAACGCGCGTTGACCCGACATGCTCACGCCCAGATCCAGCCCCTTGAACCCGACCGCATTGCCCAGCAGGGTCGGGTTGGCGATAGTGGTCGAGCTGGATTTGTCGATTTCGTTTTCGGCCTTCTTCTGCGCTGCAGTGCGCTCGGTCAGGGTGATGGTGATGATGTCACCGACACGGTGCGCCTTGCGGTCGTTGTAGAGGCTCATCTCAAAACCGGGCTGGTAGATCGCTCCGTTGTTCAGCTCCTGCGGCAGAGGCGTGCGTGGCAACACCGGTGCATACGCCGGGTCGTCACGCATCGGCGGCGCCTGCATGCAGCCAATCAGGCTGAGAGGTACCAGCAGCATCAAGAACTTAGCCATGCGGATCATGATTACCAGCTCCCGTCAGAGATTCTGACTGATGTACTGCAGCATCTGGTCTGCGGTGGAGATAACCTTGGAGTTCATTTCATAAGCGCGCTGAGTGGTGATCATGTTGACCAACTCCTCCACCACGCTGACGTTGGAATTCTCAAGGGTGTTCTGCAACACGGTGCCCAGACCGTTCTGACCGGGGTTGCCGGTCTGCGGCGCACCGCTTGACGCGGTCTCAAGGAACAGGTTGTTGCCGATGGCTTGCAGACCGGCGGGATTGATGAAGTCGGCGGTCTGGACGTTGCCGATCTGCTGCGCAGCGGCGTTGCCGAAGGTGGTAATGCTGACGGTACCGTCTTCGCCCACCGTAAAGGTCTGCACGTCATCCGGCAGGACGATGCCGGGCTCCAGCGGGAAGCCGTTGGAGGTCACGATCTGACCGTCCGCATCCAGATGGAAACTACCGTCACGGGTGTAACCGATGCTGCCGTCGGGCATCAGGATCTGGAAGAAACCGCGACCGTTGATGGCCATGTCTAGCGGCTGCTCGGTGGTCTGCAGAGTGCCTTCGGTGAAAATCTTCTGGGTGCCCACCACCCGCACACCGGTACCGAGCTGCAGACCAGACGGCAGCTGGGTGTCTTGGGTGCTCTGGCCACCGGGCTGACGCTTGATCTGATAGAGCAGATCTTCGAACTCGGCACGATCGCGCTTGAAGCCGGTCGTCGAGACGTTGGCCAGGTTGTTGGAAATGGTCGACAACATGGTGTCCTGGGCGGACAGGCCGGTCTTGCTGACCCAAAGTGCGTGGAGCATCACCTTTCTCCTCGCGTGTCAGTTAGTTGACACGCCGTTGCATTAACTCATCTGCAGAATGCGATCGGTCGCCTGCGCGTTCTCTTCCGCGGTCCGCATCATCTTGATGTGCAGTTCAAACTGACGGGCCAGCGACAGCATGGCGGTCATCTCTTCCACCGCATTGACGTTGCTGCCTTCCAGGAATCCGGTCGCCACCTGAACCGCGCCGTCTGCTACCTGAGGCAGGCCGTCTTTAGTGCGCATCAGGCCGTCCGCCCCCTTCTCCAGCGTTGCCGGGTCAGGGTTTACCAGCATCAGTCGGTCAACTTCCGCCATCACCGCCGGGCCTTCACCCAGAGCGCGGATGCTGATAGTGCCGTCCGATCCGATCTCGACCTTCTGGGCCGGAGGAATGGCAATCGGGCCGCCGTTGCCCAGCACCGGCAAGCCACTGCTGGTACGCAGCACGCCGAAGGCGTCAATATTCAGACTGCCGGCACGGGTATAGGCCTCGGAACCGTCCGCTGCCTGCACGGCAATCCAGCCTTCGCCCTGCACGGCCACATCCAGTTCACGCCCGGTTTCCTGCATCACCCCAGCCGACATGTCAGTGCCGGGGCGCTCAGTCATGGCGTAAGCCCGCGTCGCATAGCCATCGCCGAATACCGGCATGGAGCGCGCCTGCTCGAAATCACGGCGAAAGCCGGTGGTGGTCAGGTTCGCCAGATTGTTCGCGTGCGCACGCTGCGCCATCGCGTTCTGACTGGCTCCTGTCATGGAGATGTACAACGATTTGTCCATGCCCTTCTCCGCTACGTGTGGGCGACAAGTAATTGCCGCTTTTACTCACTTACAGGGGATAAAGCAGGGATCATGCCAAGATTCCTTATGAAAAATTTCATCTTATTTTTCATAAGGATAGAGAAATAAAAAACAAAAAAGCGGCAATACCGGCAAGTCCTTTTGCCGGTATTGCCGCTGTCATTCCGACGCCGCCTGATGCGGCTGACGGGTTAACGCAGGTTAATGATGGTCTGCGTTACCGCATCTTCGGTCTGAATGGTCTTGGCGTTAGCCTGATAGTTGCGCTGGGCGACAATCAGGTTGATCAGTTGCTCGGAGATGTCGACGTTGGAGTCTTCCAGCGCCCCGGACTGAATGCTGCCAAGCGTACCCGTGGTAGGCGCACCGATGACCGGGTCACCCGACGAGAACGATTGCGCCCAAGCCGTGTTGCCCAGCGGTGTCAAACCCTGCTGGTTTGCAAAGGTAGCCAGCACCACCTGACCCTGAACCCGGGTCTGACCGTTGGTGTAACGCGCAACCAGCAGGCCAGTGTCGTCAATTTCCAGGCCCGCCAGTTCACCCGTGGTAAAGCCGTCCTGACTCACCGCCGTGACAGCAAAGCTGGACGCATATTGAGTGGAGCCAGTCAGGTTGACGGTCAGGTCATCTACCGGTGAATTGGCACCAGTCGGCTGACCAGTGCTGTCCAGCGGAATCCAGCCAGTAATGGTGTACGGCTGAGTGGTGGTCAGCTCGCCCACACTGTTGAAATCAACATCAAAGCGGGTTGCTGTAGTCGGATCAAAGGCCGGGTCCGACGCCTCAACGCCGGTTTGAATATCACGGCCGTCGATCAGTACATACATATCCCAGCTGTTCGCGTCATTCTTGACGAAGTACTTGGTCATGACATGGGAGTTACCCAGGCTGTCGTAGATATTGACCGACGTCGAGCTGTTGTAGGTTGAGGAGTTGGTCGGGTCGAAAGTGGCCTGAGCCGCAGCGCGGCCCGCTGCCTCCGCTGCGGCGACTTCCGCGACAGTCGGGTTAGTCGGATCTATCGCGGTAGCGATTGATGCTGCATAGGCCGCGTCGTACTGCTGAACATACACTTCCGGACGTGTCTGCGTGGAGTTCAGGTTCAGCGTCGTCGTCACCTCGCTGGTTTCGTTCGGATCAGCCGAACGAGTATCTACCCGCAGATTGGTCTGCACGCCCTGATTGATCTGACCAGTCACCGCGTTAACGCCGAAACCCTGCAGATTCTCACCGGTGTTGTTGACGATGAAACCGTTGGCATCGGTACCGAAATAACCGGCGCGGGTGTAGCTGAGCGCACCGTTGTTACTGGTCACAAAGAATCCGTTGCCATTGATAGCCAGATCCAGGCTGTTCTCGGTAAAGCTGATGTTGCCCTGATTGAACAACTGCGCAGCATTGGCCAAGGCCACGCCGCTACCGGTTGCATAGCTGCCAGAACCCAGCACAGATGCCGCATAGACGTCTGCAAACTCCGCGCGCGAGCTCTTGAAGCCAACAGTACCGGCGTTGGCAATGTTGTTACCGGTAATGTTCAGATCGGAAGCCGCCGCCCGGATACCACTCAAGCCAATATTGAAAGACATGGTTCTATCTCCTCGCCTACTCTAGTTCGGACGACATTTATTGAATTGCGTAAACATTGGACAAGCTGATGCTACCCAGCCCGGCCACATTGAGAAGCATCTCGCCACCGCTGCCAGCACCGAGCGAAACGCTATCAACGTTCGCAGGCAACAGCGTCGCCATCTGAGTATTGGTACCGTTGATGGTCGCCATTGCCTCAAAGGTGTAAACGCCGGGCGGCATGAGATTGCCGCCACCGTCAGTACCATCCCAGGTAAAGTCGTGCACGCCCGCCTCAAGCGCGCCCAGGTTGACGGTATCAACCAGGCTGCCTGATTCGTCGTAGACCTTGACGAAGACGTTGCTGCTACTGCTGCTCAACGCCAGCTGACCATCCAGCCCCGCCGAGGTGTCGACCACGGCCTGATCGGTCGGCACAATCACCGTGCGACCAACCATCGATGAGGCCTGCAGCGCCTGAGACGATTGGTAGCCACTCAACAGCGACTCCATGGAACCATTGAGGTTGTCGATGCCCTCTACGGTACTGAACTGCGCAAGCTGAGCGATAAACTCGCCATTCTCCTGCGGAGACAGCGGGTCCTGGTTGTTCATCTGCGCAACCAGAAGTTGCAGGAACTGATCCTTGCCAAGCTCACCGCCAGTCGCAAAGCGGTCCGAATCGAGCTGATACTGATCCAGTACTGACGTACCTGAGGAAACACTGCTGATGCTCATGGTCTATTTGTCTCCGTTCACTGACCCAGCGTCAGAACGCGCTGCAGCATGGTCTTGGCGGTATTCATCACCTCCACGTTGGTCTGATAAGACCGAGACGCGGACATCATGTTGGCCATTTCCTCTACCACGTTCACATTCGGGTAATACACATAACCGTCTTCATTGGCCATCGGGTGATCCGGCTCGTAGCGCGGCTCCAGACTGGCGTCAGATTCAACAATCCCCAACACCGCAACACCATCACCGGCCTGCTGATCAGGGCTGAACAACGAGCCACCAGTGGCCTGCTGACTATTGAAGATGGTGGCAAATACCGGATTCCGAGCGCGGTAGGTCTGATCAACGCTGCTGGAAACGGTATCGGCATTGGCAATGTTGCTGGCGACCGTATTGAGGCGCAGCGACTGTGCGCTCATACCAGAGCCGGCGATATCAAACACTTTATCGAGCGACATGATCAGTCTCCCCGGATGGCTGTCATCAGCCCTTTGAATTTGCCGTTAAGGAAGGTGAAGCTGGCCTGAAAATCGATCGCATTCTGAGCATATGCGGCCTTCTCGACTTCAGAGTCGACGGTGTTACCGTCAACCGAAGGCTGCAACTGGTTGCGATAGCGCAGACCCGCCATCTGATCAACCAGGCTCTCGAGTGCCATGTGCCCCGAATCCGTCTGCGCAACCGCCATGCTCTGGCCGTCGCCAGCCAGGCCAACGCCCTGCTGGGCCGCCAGCACTGCATTGAAATCCAGATCTCGCGCTTTGTAATTTGGGGTCTCTGCATTGGCAATATTGTTCGCCAACACCTCGGCGCGTTGAGAGCGGAATCTCAGCGCCTCTTCATGCAACCCCAGCGCACTGTCAAAGTTGATACTCATTGCCATCTTCCTCGTTTCGGCCCGTCGACCAAAAAACGTCACTGCAGGCAACAAAGCAATCAGCGTGCCAATATTATTTTTTATTTATTTTCAGCAACTTAAACGAAACGGCGTCAGAAAAGCGGCAATGCATTACCGTGAAACGGCAAGAGCAGAACCGTTCCGGCGAAAAGCGGCAAAAGAAAAGCCGGCAATAAAATGCCGGCTTCCGAGGTAGGAGTAGACAGTAAACAGCGAGGGCTAACGCGCCTTGTAAACGATCCCGGGGCTGCACTGAACCATTTGATACAGCTCAGGCAGGCCGTTGAGCGCTTCAGAGGCACCCAGCATCAGATATCCGCCGGGCTTCAGCGTGGCATGGATACGACGCAGGATGTCCTTCTTCACATCGGCGGAGAAGTAGATCAACACGTTACGGCAGAACACGAAGTCAAACTTGCCCAGCATCGAGTAGCTGTCGAGCAGGTTCATCGCCCGAAACTCAACCCGATTGCGAATTGCCGGCTTGACCGCCCAACGCCCCGGACCTAACTGGTCGAAATAGCGCGCCAATCGGTCCTGAGAAAGCCCTCGCGCGACAGACAGGCTGTCGTACTCAGCGCTCTTGGCCGCATTGAGGATGCCGCCCGAGAGGTCAGTCGCAACGATTTGAGCGCCACCGCGCAACTGCCCCAGATTGCTTCGCTCAAACTCATCAATCGCCATACTCAGCGAGTAAGGTTCCTGACCAGACGAACAGGCCGCTGACCAAATCCGCAGACGCTGGCCGGGCGAGTTCTTGATGAACTCCGGAATCAACCTGTTTTTAAGCACGTCGAACGGATAGACGTCCCTGAACCAGAGAGTCTCGTTGGTCGTCATCGCATCAATGACAGACTCACGCAGACCGCCGCGCGGCTGCGACTGGATTCGTTTGACCAACTCCCCGAGATTCGCGATACCTTCCTGCTCGAGCAGGCGGTTCAGTCGGCTAGACACCAGATACTGCTTGTTGTCCCCCAACACAATGCCGCACGCCTTTTCCAGAAAGTCCCGGAACAGCTGAAAATCCTGATTCGCCAATGTCACGAAGCCTGCCTTGTCTCAATTGAATCCATGTTGCTAGGCCTGCCCATCGGCATCGCCGCGCAGGGAGTGCAACCGCGCGATCACCCGCTGAGCCAGGTCGTCCGGCTTGAACTTGGCCAGGAAATCGTCCGCCCCGACCTTCTTGACCATCGCCTGGTTGAACACCCCGGACAGCGAGGTGTGCAGCATGATGTGCAACTTGTTCAGACGCGGGTCATTACGAACCTCGGCAGTCAAGGTATAGCCATCCATCTCTGGCATCTCGATATCCGAGATCATCATCAACAGAGACTCACTGACATCTTCACCTTCATCTGCCCGCGCCTTGAGCCAGTCAAGAGCCTGACGACCGTCGTTCAGCGCGACAATCTCGACACCAATCTCTTGAAGACAGCGCATGACCTGCTTGCGAGCAATGGATGAGTCATCGACGATGAGCACTCGCCGCGAAACTGCCTCGGCCTGGGTACCGGCATCAACCACACCCTCGGAGACTTTCTCGTTAGCCGGAACCACCTCCGCCAAGACCTTCTCGACGTCGATGATTTCTACCATTTGGTTATCGACCCGGGTCACTGCCGTGAGGTAATGCTCGCGGCCCGTGCCCTTTGGCGGCGGATGGATCTCGGACCAGTTCATATTCACGATGCGCTCTACCGAACGCACGAGAAAACCCTGAACCTTGTAGTTGTACTCGGTGATAATGACGAAGGCAGTCTCAAGATCATCAAGGCCGGGGCCACCGGTCGCCCGGTTAAGGTCAAGAATCGGCAGAGTGCCACCGCGGATGTGTGCTACTCCGCGCACCACTGGATGCAGCTTAGGCATCGCCGTCAGCCGCGGACACTGGAGCACTTCCTTCACCTTGAAGACATTGATGCCGTACAACTGATTACCGGCCAGCCTGAACAGCAGCAGTTCGAGTCGGTTCTGGCCTACCAACTGGGTTCGTTGGTTGACTGAATCCATCACACCAGCCATGGACTGCTCCTCATGTTTGAATCGGGTGAAACGGCATGCTTCATGCAGGTCCATCGATAGACGACAGTAATCTGACGGACATCACCCAACTGTTTGTAGGTAATTGTATGCGTTTTATCACCGGGTGCGCGGTATTGGCGATATTTTTTTCCGCCAGCGCAAGCGCCAACCCGCTTATCGATCAGCTTATCGGCGTGACCAGCACATATCTTGAGCAGGAAGTGACTCAGTATGCGAGCACGCTGGGAGGCGAGCCACGCCATGAGGTTCAAATCAGCCGCCTTGACGCGAGGTTGCGTCTTCCGCTGTGTGCTGAGGACGCCCTGAGCGCGCAGCTTGAGAGCCCCGAGATACCGGTGGGCAGAGTCACTGTGCGGGTTACCTGCAACGGCCCCTCCCCTTGGCGGCTGTTTGTGCCAGCCCAAGTCAGCCTCTATCAACAGGTAGTGGTGAGCACCCGCCCCCTGCAACGCAAAAGCGTTATCAGCGCCCAGGATATTCGTCTGGCAGAGCGGGATACCGGATTGCTCGGAAACAACTACCTGCTTGACCCCGCCCAGGCCATCGGCATGCAGATGAAACGTAACGTCAACGCTGACACCGTACTCGGGCATGCTCAGCTGGAGCAAAACCGACTGGTACAGCGCGGTGACAAGGTGGTAATAAGCGCAGGCAACAGCAGCGTAAACGTGCGCATGCCCGGCGAAGCATTGGAAGATGGTACACTTGGCGCCCAGATTCGGGTGCGTAACACCCGCTCCAACCGGGTCGTCCGAGCCCGTGTCACCGGCCCTGGACAGGTGGAAGTAGGAATGTGATTATCCCGGAGAGGCTTGGCATGTGGCTGCCATGGCCGGCCTCTTACTCCGTGATGATCTTCACACTATTTTTTCCTAAAGTTTTCCCTCTAGCTGCCGTTACAGCGGCTAGAGAAGATTTTACAGTTTGAGGATTTCACCATGGTCATTGACTTCAACTCGCCCAACGGCCCTAACGGCGCAGGTCGCAGCGGCCAGACCGCAGGCGCAGCAGGCAAGCGTGAAGCAGCATCGGTCGACAACACTGCCGGCCAGCAATCTGCACCGCAAAGCACGCAGAGCGAGTCCAACTCCTCGGTCAATCTCAGCGCGCAAGCACAGCAACTGCAGGCCATTGAGGAAAAATTGCGCGATCTGCCCGAAGTGGATAACGAGCGCGTAAGCCAGATCAAGCAGGCCATCGCCGATGGCAGTTACAAAGTCGACAGCAGCCGCATCGCGGACAAACTGCTGAGTCTTGAAAGCTAATAGCCAGTAGTCAGGAACGGACGCTGGCTGTACTCTTCGACTAAGCCCTCACGGGTCAGCCACAGTCAGGAGACACGC
Source organism: Halopseudomonas sp. (assembly GCF_038130085.1). Lineage (NCBI taxonomy): Bacteria > Pseudomonadati > Pseudomonadota > Gammaproteobacteria > Pseudomonadales > Pseudomonadaceae > Halopseudomonas > Halopseudomonas sp. The sequence goes on from NZ_JAYPMU010000030.1 coordinate 25,358, forward strand.
CATGCACCCTTTGCAAGAACGCTTCCAATCGGCTGAACAGGATTGCCAGCAATATTTGGCGCTTCTGGAGCAGGAACGAGAGGCCCTGGCAAAGCAGGACATGGCCGCACTGGAACAACTCCTCGAACAAAAACGCCCCTTTGCCGAAAGCCTGATCACCCATGATCAGGAGATCAAACGCTACTGCCAAGCGAACAACATTGCTACCGACGGCCTAGCTCAGCACGTTGAACAGAGTGCAGACGAAGCACTGCAACAGCAATATCAGCAATTTCTGGCCGCCTTGGCGCAATGCAAGCAGGCCAATGATCGCAACGCGCGACTGGTTTTTCACAGCCAGCACAACACCCGATCCATGCTGGACCTGCTGCGCAATCAAGGCGAACCGGGAAGCGGCATATATGACCAACTGGGCAATCGCAGCCGTTCGGGCATATCGAGAGACCTGAGCAAAGCCTAATCGCAAATATCATTACCGCAGCGTCCACGGTATAGTTACGCCCGCTATTACGAATCAGAATGAGAAGCTGACGTGTCCAACCTATTCTCACAAGAAACTGGTCCCCAGCCACCGAGAGAAGTTCGCGCCCCAGTGGAGATTTTTTCTCTGCTACGCACGCTGATGCAGTCCCGCGACGCACTGACCGTCACGTTCATCGACCGAGCGCAGAAATTCCAAAGCTTCATCGTCAATGTTGACGCTGACAAACGCGCCCTGTGGATTGACGAGATGATCCCGCGCGAGGGCGATCGCTACGCCGCACAAGGCGAAGCATTCCGTATCGACGCCTGGCATGAAGGCATCCATATGCGCTGGAACTGCGTCGGAGCAAGCCCGGTAGTACTAGACGATGCACCAGCGTACGAAATCCCCCTGCCTGAAGAGCTGATCTACCATCAGAAGCGCGGCGCCTTCCGAGCCAGCGTGCGTCGCACTGCAGATATCGCTGTACAGATGTCACACCCGGAGCGAGAGCGCCGCCTTACCAGCTATCTGATGGATCTGTCAGCAACCGGCTGCAAAGTTCGCCTCGAGGGCGATCTGACCAAGGCACTGCAACCGGGAGAGGAATGCAACAGCGTCATGCACCTACCAGACGCCGGACGCATTGACGTCATTACAGAAGTACGCCACGTGGTCTTTCGCGAGGACGCAAACGAAACACACGTTGGCCTGATGTTCAAACAACAGACTGCCGCAGCGCAGCGCAGCGTTGACCGCTTTGTAAATCATCTGCAAAGAGAAGCGCGCAGGCTGGAGAAAGAAGACCTGTTCTAACCAGGTCGATGATCATCCTGATCAGCGTCCTGCTCGGGTGTCGCCGGTGACCAATCCGGCTCGACCTCTTCCTGCATCTGTTCGATCACCGCACTTTCCTCAACGCGAGGGTCAATGGCAGCCGAGAACGGTGAGCTGGCGAGGTTACCGGCTGCGGGCATGAACTGGAGCGGTGCCGCCTCTACCAGGTTATCCCCAGTAACCGCAGAAGTTCTCACTCGGAAAACCAGAATCGCGCTGCAACCAGCCATGAAAATATACAGCATGCCGGAGCCGAGCCATTTCATCAGCGCCGAGCTGACCAAAGGCCCTACGCTCGCCCCGAGCCCGAAGGTCACCAACAGCATCGCCGACAGCGGCACGCGATCGTCAGGCTCAACATGGTCATTCGCCAGCGCCACCGCCATCGGGTACAGCGTAAACACCATAAGGCCAAATATGGCCGTCAGGAAGATCAAGCCCCCACTAGGTATCAACCCAATCGCCATCACCACAGATACCGCAGTGAGTATCGTGGCATTGAGCTGAATCAACTGGCTCCGATCGATCCGATCAGACAACCAGCCAGCCGGCCACTGCGCCGCAAGACCCGCGCAAATGGTCACCGCCATGAACATACCGATCTCCGACGTGGGCAAGCCCACCGAGCGGGCAAATACCGGCGCCATACCATAAAATGCGCCCATCATCAGGCCGGCAACCGCAATCGTAGTCAGCGCCTGGGGAATCCGCTGCACAAAAAGACGCACCTTAAGCGGTGCCGGGCGCAACGGCGCAGGGTGAATCTGGCGCGTGGTCGCGACAGGAACAAGACAAAGCGAGAAACACATTGCGACATACAGCAGGTGATCCTGAGAAAGTTCTGGCTTCACCGCAAAAACGACTTGGCCGAGCACCAATCCCAAGTAGGTGACAACCATATAGCTGGCAAACACCATCCCGCGCTGGTGCGATTCGGACTGCTCGTTCAACCAGCTCTCCAGCACCATGTACTGGCACATCATAGCCATACCTACCAGCAAGCGCAGTACCAGCCACACCATCACGCTATCAAACAACGCATGACACAACACCGATGCTGTCACCAGCCCAGCACTCGCAACAAAAGCGCGAATGTGGCCTACCCTGGCGATCAAGCGATGCCCTATCGACGCCCCAAGAACCAGGCCACCGTAGTAACCTGTCATCAGCAAACCAATCCACAACTCATTGACACCATCGGCAGCTAATCGCAGGCCAAGATAGGTGCTCAACAGACCACTGCCCAGCAGCATCAGCAACGTCGCGAAGTACAGTGAGGAAAAGGCAGTCAGTGCTCGGGACATGCGGACTCCTGTGGCAATCTCTGGAAGTAGCTAGCCAGCAGCTTGATAAACCACTAGCAGCATAGTCGACACGCTTGCAAACAAAGCGTTCCCGCCGCCTACTGCCACGCTGGCAGTGATGAGGAGACCGGGACCAGCCATTTGAAGATGGTGCGCGAGCCCGGATTCGAACCGGGGACCTACCGCTTAGGAGGCGGTTGCTCTATCCAGCTGAGCTACAAGCGCAAATACTGAGCAGGTGGCAAAGCCAACCTATTGAATTTCCTTGGAAGGCACGAATCTTACCCGAAGGTCGCAGCGAAATTCCACCGATGCAACGATAAGATCAGAACAATAGCAAAGCGCCATTCGTCGTAAACCCGTCACATTTTAGAGACATTTTTTTGTCACGGTATAGCGCGATACACAAAAAACAGGTCTACTAGGGCACTAATAGTGCAAAAGTTGTCTATACCCTAGGTAACTAGCAACGCAACGGCTCTGGCCGCCTCCGCTCAACTTGCGGCACTTGGCCGGCGTCGACTTATTCAGCCAAGCGATTATTATTGCCCCATGAAAACAGCTACCCAACACTACACCAGCCGAACCGCCGACAAATTCGTAGTTCGCCTGCCCCAAGGGATGCGCGACCGCATCGCCGACGTTGCCAAGCAGCATCATCGCAGCATGAACTCGGAGATCATCGCTCGACTGGAACACAGTCTGCTTGACCTCCCGACGCTGCCGGAGCAGAACCAACCGTCTCGCAAGCTGCTCAACGCTCAGGACGCAGAAGGCCTTAGCAGCCCCGAGCGCGAGCTACTGGTGCGTTTCCGCGACATGAGTCGCCGTCAGCAAAATGCCCTGCTCGCCCTGTTAGCCAACGAGCAGGCCTGAGCTGGAGATAACAGTTTTCCCTTAGCTCCCGTGCAGGCGCCGTCTACACGACTGCAGGCATAAAAAAACCCGCTCATTGAGCGGGTTTTTTATTGCCTGCCAGTATCAACCTACGAAGTTCAGCAAAATACCTGCTGCCACCGCAGAGCCGATTACACCAGCCAGGTTCGGGCCCATCGCGTGCATCAGCAGGAAGTTCTGCGGATTGGCTTCCAGGCCGACCCGGTTGGATACCCGAGCAGCCATTGGCACCGCCGAAACACCAGCAGAACCAATCAGCGGATTGATTGGGCTCTTGCTGAACAGGTTCAGCAGCTTCGCCATCAATACGCCTGCTGCAGTACCCGCACAGAACGCAACCATACCCAGCACCAAGATACCGAGGGTCTTGAGCTGCAGGAAAGACTCAGCAGACAGCTTGGAGCCAACAGCCAGACCCAGAGCAATAGTTACGATGTTGATCAGGGCATTACGGCTAGTATCAGCCAGACGCTCAACCACACCGCACTCCCGCATCAGGTTACCGAAGCAGAGCATACCAACCAGCGGAGCTGCATCAGGCAGCAGCAGCGCAACTAGCATCAGCAGCAGCAGCGGGAAGATAATCTTCTCGGCCTTGCTGACCACACGCAGCTGAGTCATGACAATGCTGCGCTCTTTCTGGCTAGTCAGGGCACGCATGATTGGCGGCTGCAACAGCGGCACGAGGGCCATGTAGGAGTACGCGGCAACGGCAATGGGACCAAGCAGATCAGGAGCCAACTTGGAGGTCACGAAGATAGATGTCGGGCCGTCAGCACCACCGATAATGGCGATAGAGGCCGCTTCCTTCATGGTGAACTCGAAGCCGGGAATCCCCGCAGACGTCAGCGCCAGCGCGCCGAGCAGCGTGCCGAAAATACCAAACTGCGCAGCAGCACCGAGCAGCAAGGTGCGCGGATTGGCGAGCATCGGACCGAAGTCAGTCATCGCACCTACGCCCATGAAGATCAGCAGCGGAAATACGCTGGTCGGCAGACCGACTTCATAGATCATATGCAGGATGCCTGAACCCTCGGCCATATTGGCAACCGGCAGGTTCGCCAGAATGCCGCCAAAGCCGATCGGAATCAGCAGCAACGGCTCAAAGCCCTTGCGGATCGCCAGGTAGATCAAACCAAAACACACAACAATCATCACTGCCTGACCCCAGGCCATGTGATAGATACCAGTTGTCTGCCAGAGCTGGAGGAGCTTATCCATTAGTCTCCCCCTTAACCGATGGTCAGCAGCGTGTCGCCGACGGCCACAGCGTCGCCAACCTTGACGTCAACGGATACGACTGTGCCGCCACGAACAGCGCGCACTTCGGTTTCCATCTTCATCGCCTCAAGGATCATGACCACTTCACCTTCTTCGATTTGATCACCAGGGGCGACCAGAACCCTGAAGATGTTGCCAGACAGCGGCGCGCCCTGCGGTTCGCCATCCCCAGCCGGTGCAGCACTGGCAGCGGCAGGCGCAGCAGCGTCACCAAGCGGCTTGATACCGGAGATGTTGCCACCCTCGGTAACCTGGACTACATACTCTTTGCCGTTAACGCTGACAGTGTAAGCCTCAGGGCCAGCAGACTTGGCGCCCGCCGGCAGCTCGTTACCGGTCGGCACCGGTTCGAACGCATCTGGGTTGCCGCGGTTTTCCAGGAACTTGAGACCGATCTGCGGGAACAGCGCATAGGTCAGCACGTCGTCGATTTCGTTCTCGGCGAGCTTGATACCCTTCTCGCTGGCCAGCCCTTTGAGCTCGGCAGTCAGCTTGTCCATTTCTGCTTCGAGCAGATCGGCAGGGCGGCAAGTGATAGCTTCAGCGCCATCCAGAACGCGCGCCTGCAGCTCGGCATTGAACGGCGCCGGTGCAGCACCGTACTCGCCTTTCAGCACGCCAGCCGTTTCTTTGGTGATGGACTTGTAACGCTCGCCAGTCAGAACGTTGATGACCGCTTGGGTGCCAACGATCTGCGAGGTCGGTGTTACCAGCGGGATAAAGCCCAGATCCTCACGAACACGCGGAATCTCTGCCAGTACAGCGTCAAACTTATCGCTTGCACCCTGCTCTTTCAGCTGGTTTTCCATGTTGGTCAGCATGCCGCCCGGCACCTGAGCAACCAGAATGCGGGAGTCCACGCCTTTCAGGTTGCCTTCAAACTTGGCGTACTTCTTCCGTACCTCACGGAAGTAAGCTGCGACTTCTTCAAGCAGCTCCAGATTCAGGCCAGTGTCACGCTCAGAGTTCTGGAAGATCGCAACCACGGACTCGGTCGGCGAATGGCCGTAGGTCATGGACATGGAAGAGATAGCGGAATCGACGTTGTCGATACCGGCTTCAGCGGCCTTCATGATCGCCGCAGTCGAAAGACCGGCGGTCGCGTGGCACTGCATGTGCACCGGAATGCTCAGAGTCGACTTCAACTGACTGACCAGATCAAAGGCAACATACGGGTTCAGGATGCCAGCCATGTCCTTGATGGCAATGGAGTCGGCGCCCATGTCTTCAATTTGCTTGGCCAGATCGACCCACATCTGCAAGGTGTGAACCGGGCTGGTGGTATAGGAAATAGTGCCCTGAGCGTGTTTGCCCTGATTCTTGACCGCCTTCAGGGCCGTCTCCAGGTTACGCGGGTCGTTCATCGCATCGAAGACGCGGAATACATCTACGCCGTTAACCGCAGCACGCTCGACAAACTTCTCGACGACGTCATCGGCGTAATGGCGGTAGCCCAGCAGGTTCTGACCACGCAGCAGCATCTGCTGACGAGTATTCGGCATGGCCTTTTTCAGAGCGCGAATACGCTCCCATGGATCTTCACCCAAATAACGGATGCAAGCATCAAAAGTAGCACCGCCCCAGGACTCAACGGACCAGAAGCCCACCTGATCCAGCTTGCCAGCAATCGGCAGCATATCTTCCAGGCGCATGCGGGTCGCCAGGATCGATTGATGCGCGTCGCGCAGAATGACATCAGTAATGCCCAGAGGCTTTTTAGTGTCGGTCATAGTGTTATGGCCTTTATTTGATTTTTAATGGTGAAAACCGCGAAACGGAAAATTCAGGAGCGCTGGCGCGCACGGTGCTGCTTGATCGCAGCACCGATGGCAGCAACGACATCGGGGTCTACACTGGCAGGTGCCGCGCCAGCCTTCTTGCGCACAGGCTTGGCCGCCGGCAACGCCTCAGGAAAATAACGCGACAGGATGACCGACATGATGCTGGTACAGATGACCAGCAGAATCAGGAAGCTGAACACGGCCCCCATTCCGAGGAGCATAAGCTCCACGCCTTCAAGAACCAGATTATTAGATTCCATTTTTTCTCCCGCAACTCTGGGCATGGTTAATCCATGCTGCTTATATAGCTGGCAAAACATCAGTGGGTGTTTGGCAGATCACGCCGTCTCTCGACAGGACTCCCACGCGAAAAAACGGCCTAATGTATCCTGATGTGACATTTTAGGCAATCAACGCGACACCCAAGTAAGCACCAGCCAGGCCCCACTAGAGCAGGAAAAGAGTGGCTAGACCAAGGAAGATAAAGAAGCCGCCACTGTCTGTAATCGCGGTAATCAGCACGCTGGAACCCAGCGCAGGATCACCACCCAGCCGCAGCCTTATCAAAGGAATGAATACCCCCATACAAGCGGCCAGCAACATATTCAGCGTCATCGCCGCCATCAGCACCACCGCCAACGAGAGATTGCCGTACAGAAGCAAGGCGATCGCGGCCAGCACGACGCCCCAGAACACACCATTGATCAAGGCAACACCCGCTTCCTTGCGCAACAGGCGCCGCCCATGCGCGACCTGAACTTGCCCGGTAGCGATCCCACGCACGATCATGGTGATCGTTTGATTACCGGAGTTGCCGCCGATGCCTGCCACGATCGGCATCAGGGCTGCCAAGGCCACCAGTTGCTCGATAGCATGCTCAAACAAACCAATAACCCGAGATGCAATGAGCGCGGTACACAGATTGACTGCCAGCCAGGCCCAGCGGTTGCGCACCGATTTCCAGACCGAGGCAAAGATGTCTTCCTCTTCGCGCAGACCCGCCGCATTCAGCACCTCTGCCTCACTTTCCTCGCGAATATAGTCGACCATCTCATCGATGGTCAGACGCCCACAGAGGCGCCCGAGATTATCCACAACAGGAGCAGACACCAGATCGTAGCGCTCAAACGCCTGCGCAGCGTCACCCGCATCGTCAGCCGGATCAAAGACCACCGGATCATCAGACATGACATCCGCCACCAGCGCATCCGGAGAGCTGACTAACAGCTTCTTGATCGGCAGAACCCCCTTGAGCAGGCCCTCGGTATCTACCACGAAAAGCTTGTCGGTATGGTCCGGCAAGGCGTCGAAGCGACGCAGATAACGGCTGACGACTTCCAGGCTGACATCATCGCGAATGGTCATCATGTCGAAGTCCATCAACGCGCCAACCTGATCCTCATCATAGGACAAGGCTGACTTCAGCCGGTCGCGCTGCTGGGCGTCCAGGCTATCCATCAGCTCGCGCACAACGTCACGCGGCAGGTCTGGAGCCAGATCAGCCAATTCGTCCGCATCAAGGGTGTTGGCAGCCGCGATGATCTCGTGGCTATCCATATCTGCAATCAGGGTTTCACGGACGGCGTCGGACACTTCCAGCAGAATATCGCCGTCGCGCTCAGCCTTGACCAGCTGCCAAACAGCAAGGCGCTCATCCAGCGGCAAGGATTCGAGTATGTAGGCGACGTCCGCAGGGTGCAGCTCATCCAGCTTGCGCTGCAACTCAACCAGGTTCTGCTGGTGAACTACGTGCTCAACCAGTTCCTGGTGCTGACCATCCTGCTTATGCACCAGATCCTCTACCAGTCGGTGACGATTCAACAACTCCTGCACCTGATCAAGGCGATCCTGCAGGCTTTCTGGTGATTTTCTGTTGAGATCCGACATGGCAAGGCTTCCTGACCCACCCCGGATTGGGGTGTTTACCAATCGACGCCTCCCATTGGCGAGAGGCCACAGCAACGCGCCGTTTAAGCCTATCAGGCTTTACACGACAGCTCAGCTCTACTTTCATTACGGCAAAAAAAAACCACTGAAATCAGTGGTTTCAGACTGCTGACAAAGCCCCTAGCCGAAAGGCGGGGGCTTTTGTTTAATG